>NZ_LZMB01000550.1 GCF_001673555.1 Mycobacterium sp. 1165178.9
CCCGCGGTACCGGGGGCCGGCCGCCGATAATCAGATGAGGAATCGATGAGCGAACTCGCCAAGGTGCCGGCGCGGCGCGCCGTCAGATCGGCTGACCGCGGCCGGCCGGCAGACGGAGCCGCGGTCGACGAACACGTCGCTGGCGACGATGAGCAATTGGCCGCGCCGCTCGTCGCGGGGCAACCGGTTGCCCCGCCGGTTCGAAACCGCGGCTCCGTCTGCCGGCCGGCCGCGGTCAGCCGATCTGACGGCGCGCCGCGCCGGCACCTTGGCGAGTTCGCTCATCGATTCCTCATCTGATTATCGGCGGCCGGCCCCCGGTAACGCGGGGTCAGCCGCTCGCAGCCCGTGGAAGGTACCTTACTACCCGAGGAGTCGATGCGGCCGTCATCGCGGTCGTCTCCGCAGGCAGAAGCGGTGTCGGACGGCGCATTCGGGCGCGCCACGGTTCGCGCCGGTCGGTGGCTGTGTAATCCTGGGGAAATGACTTCCCCCCGGCCGCCGCGCAGCACAGGCCGCGTGCCGGTGTTACGCGACGAGTGGCGAGAGCCGCTGCGGGCGCTGCGCGACCCCCTCGCGCGGGAAGCCGGGCGGGCGCGGGCCGACCGCGAGCGGCCGCGGCAATGGCGCAAACAAACCTGGCTGGGGCGGTTCGTCTCCACCTATGGGTGGCGCGCGTACGCCCTGCCCGTCTTGGTGGTGCTCACCGCGGTGGTCATGTATCAGACGGTGACAGGCACCGGTGCGCCCAAGCCGACGGCCAGCCGGCCCATCCAGAGCCCGCCGGCGATCGGAGCGGTGGGTACGACGATCATCGACGCCCCGCCGCGCGGGCTCGCCGCGTTCGACGCCAACCTGCCGGCCGGGACCCTGC
Organism: Mycobacterium sp. 1165178.9; assembly: GCF_001673555.1. Taxonomy (GTDB): domain Bacteria; phylum Actinomycetota; class Actinomycetes; order Mycobacteriales; family Mycobacteriaceae; genus Mycobacterium. The sequence goes on from NZ_LZMB01000550.1 coordinate 875, forward strand.
CCGACGGCGGCCCGTTCACCGAAGCGGGCGACAAGACGTGGCACGTCGTGCCGGGCGCCACCCCCCAGCTCGGTCAGGGCACCGCAAAGGTGTTCAGGTACACCGTCGAAGTGGAGAACGGCATCGACCCGACCATGTTCGGCGGCGACGACGCCTTCGCCCAGATGGTGGACCAGACGCTGGGCAATCCGAAGGGCTGGACGCACAATCCGCAGTTCGCGTTCATCCGGATCGACAACGGTAAGCCCGACTTTCGGATCTCGTTGGTGTCGCCTGTCACGGTGCGCGAGGGCTGCGGCTACGAGTTCCGGCTTGAAACCTCTTGTTACAACCCGGTTTTCGGCGCCAACCGCGAGGCGCGGGTCTTCCTCAACGAGGCCCGCTGGATCCGGGGAGCCGTGCCGTTCGAGGGGGACGTCGGGTCCTACCGGCAGTACGTGATCAACCACGAGGTCGGCCACGCCATCGGATACCTGCACCACGAGCCGTGCGAGCAGCAGGGCGCCCTGGCGCCGGTGATGATGCAGCAGACGTTCTCGACGTCGAACAACGACGCCGCCCAGTTCGACCCGGACGTCGTCAAGGCCGACGGGAAGACCTGCCGGTTCAATCCCTGGCCGTACCCGATCGCCTAGCGCGCGCAGCGGCGTGGACAAGGCGGGCAAATCGCCTAGCGCGCCGGCGCGCGTTGCCGCGCCCCCGGCGGGCTGCTGTGATGGTGGTAGACGCTTTCCGCTAGGCCAACCGAGGAGATGTTTCGCAGTGTTGACGCCGCTGCCGCCTTTGGTGGCGCCCGCAGATCACCTGAGTGGCGACGAGGTGGCCCGCTACAGCCGTCACCTGATCATCCCCGGCCTGGGCCCCGAGGGGCAGAAGCGGCTCAAGAACGCCCGGGTGCTGGTGATCGGCGCGGGCGGGCTCGGCGCGCCGACCTTGCTCTATCTGGCGGCGGCCGGCGTGGGCACGATCGGCATCGTCGATTTCGATGTGGTCGACGAGTCGAATTTGCATCGTCAGATCATCCACGGGGTGGCCGACGTGGGACGGTCCAAGGCCCAGTCGGCGCGCGAGTCCATCGCCGCCATCAACCCGCTCGTCGACGTGCGGCTGCACGAGTTCCGCCTGGACTCGACCAACGCCGTCGAGTTGTTCGGCTCCTATGACCTGATCGTGGACGGCACCGACAACTTCGCGACCCGGTATCTGGTCAACGACGCGGCGGTGCTGGCCAAGAAGCCCTATGTATGGGGGTCGATCTACCGCTTTGAGGGCCAGGTCTCGGTGTGCTGGGAGGACGCGCCGGACGGGCGCGGACTCAACTATCGCGACCTCTACCCAGAACCTCCGCCGCCCGGGTCCGTCCCCTCCTGCGCCGAGGGCGGCGTGCTGGGCATCGTCTGCGCCTCGATCGCCTCGGTGATGAGCACCGAAGTGATCAAACTCATCACCGGGATCGGCGACTCTCTGCTGGGCCGGTTGATGATCTACGACGCGCTGGAGATGACGTACCGCACCATCGCGATCCGCCGCGACCCGTCGGACGCGTCCCGGCCGACGATCACCGAGCTCGTCGACTACGAGCAGTTCTGCGGTGTGGCGCCCCAGCCCTCGGCGCACGACGACGCGTCGGCCATCACCCCGCGGGAGTTGCGCGACTGGCTGGATTCCGGCAAGAAGCTGGCCCTGATCGACGTGCGCGAGCCGGTGGAGTTCGACATCGTGCACATCGAAGGGGCCCAGCTGATTCCGCAGTCGTTGATCAATTCCGGCGAGGGTCTGGCAAAGCTGCCGCAGGACCGCCCGCCGGTGCTGTACTGCAAAACGGGAGTGCGCTCGGCCCAGGCGCTGGCGGTGTTGCGTAGGGCCGGGTTCGCCGATGCGGTGCATTTGCAGGGCGGGATCGTGGCATGGGCGCAGCAGATGCAACCCGACATGATCATGTACTGACTCAGAACGCCTGCCGGACTCGTTAGAGTACCGGTGTGACAGTTGAGCCACCGCCGGATCATGTGCTGTCGGCGTTTGGCTTGGCCGGCGTAAAACCCGTCTATCTGGGTGCGAGCTGGGAGGGCGGCTTCCGTTGCGGCGAAGTGGTCTTGTCGCTGGTGGCCGACAACGCGCGTGCGTCCTGGTCCGCCCGGGTCCGCGAAACCCTGTTCGTCGATGGGGTCCGGCTGGCGCGGCCGGTCCGTTCCACCGACGGGCGCTACGTCGTTTCCGGGTGGCGGGCGGACACCTTCGTGGCCGGGACGCCGGAGCCCCGCCATGACGAAGTCGTCTCCGCGGCGGTACGCCTGCATGAGGCGACGGGCAAACTGGACCGCCCGCGCTTTCTGACCCAGGGACCCGCCGCGCCGTGGGGCGACGTCGACATCTTCATCGCCGCCGATCGGGCGGCCTGGGAGGAACGGCCGTTGGCTTCGGTGCCCCCGGGTGCCAGGGTGGCCCCCCCGCTGGCGGACGCCGAGCGCTCGGTGGAGCTGATCCACCAGCTCGCCACGTTGCGCAAGCCGACCAAGAGCCCCAACCAGCTGGTTCACGGAGACCTTTACGGCACAGTGCTTTTCGTCGGCACCGCTGCGCCGGGAATCACCGACATCACCCCGTACTGGCGACCCGCCTCGTGGGCGGCCGGCGTGGTCGTCATCGACGCGCTGTCTTGGGGAGAGGCCGACGACGGCCTGATCGAGCGCTGGAACGCCCTGCCGGAATGGCCGCAGATGTTGTTGCGGGCGTTGATGTTTCGGCTCGCGGTTCACGCGCTGCACCCGCGATCCACCGCCGAGGCTTTCCCCGGCCTGGCCCGCACCGCGGCGCTGGTCCGGCTGGTGCTCTAGGGCCCGTCGGAAAACTCGTAGCGAACCTCGTGCAGCGCGATTCTGCCGTCGGTCGCCAGCACGCCTTCGGCACGCAGCAACTCCAACTGCCGGGTCGTCAGGTGGCGCGCCGGGCGCCCGGAGGCGGTGATCACCCGGTGCCAGGGCAGGTCCGAGGAGTCCGTCCGCATGATCCAACCGACGATGCGGGGGCTGGAAAGCCCTGCGACAGTGGCGATGTCGCCATAAGTGGCGACCCGGCCGGACGGGATCGCGGCGACCAGGGCGCGCACCCGCTCGACCTGCTCGTCGGTCACCGGCGCCACGGTCAGCGGCCTTCCAGCAGCTCGCGGGTCAGCGCGGCGACTTCGTCGGGCTGGGCGTAGGGCACCATATGGTTGCAGTCGAAATCCAGCAGCCGGAAGTCCGATCCCAACCGCTGCGTCAAGCCGTCGACCAGCTCGTCGGTGACATAGGGCGGGGCGGTCCGCTTGGCTCGCACCAGAACGGTCGGGGTCTTCGCCGGCGGCAGCACGGCGTCGCGGGCCAGCTCGCTCCAGTACGACATCATCGCCGGCAGGCTGACCCGCCAGCCGTAGCGCCCGCCGGGCAGCGCGATCAGATGCTCGTCGATCTCGACGTCGAGCAGCGCGGGTTCCACGTCGGACCAGGAGCCGTGCACCTTTTCCATCCGTGCCTCCTCGGCGGTCGGATAGTCGGGCGAGGACAGCATCGCTTCGGCGATCTGGCGCATCCATGCGCCGTCCAGCCCGACCGCCGGGTCGAGCAGCAGCAGCCCCGCCACCCGATCGGGGCGCGCCGCGGCCAGGTGCATCGCGAGCCCGCCGCCGAACGAGTGACCCACGATCACCACGGGCGTGTCGGGCTGCTCGTCGAGCAGCGCGGTCAGCGCCGCGACGTTGGCGTCGATGGTCCACGGCGCGTCCCAGGAAGACCGGCCGTGGCCGACCAGATCCGGTGCGGCGAGGCCGATCCCGGGCAGTAAGCCGGACAGATGCCGCCAGCGCTGGCCGTGGCCGGTCAATCCGTGCAACGCCAGGACCTGTGCTGGACCGGACGGCCCGTAGCGGTGCACATGCAGCTTTGCGGTCACGCGTCGATGGTGCCAGGCGCCACTATCGGGAGCGGCGGGCGGTCCTCACCGGTCGTCGTCCCGATCGTCCTCGGTGGAGACGATGTAGGCCTGCTCGATCACGTCGGCCTCGTTGGCCTCCCGGTCCCCGGCGGCCACGTAGTCGATGTCCAGACCGGTCTCGTCATCGGAATCCGCGGGCCGCAGTTGTTCCACCGCGTCACCCTCGGGCGCGTCGTCGATGGGAAAGCCGCGTTCGTCGTCCTGCATGGTCTTCAACTACTCCTTCCGGCCTTCGTTCGCTCGCCCTCCAGGGTAGGTGCCCGACCATCGGGGTGGTGACGTTCCTGGTCGCGCTGGCGGTCGTGGTCGGTGGCGTGGTGGGTGGCATCGCGCTGATCGCGGCTCGTCTCGCGGCCCTTGGCCTCGCCGTGCTGGCCGCTACATTCGTGGTCGCCGTTGTGATCTCGTTCATTTGACCGCGCTCAGCCAGATTTTCCGCGTCGCGTTGTACCAATACGCGGTCACCGGCGAGACGGTCGGCGGGTTCGACCCCCGGCTGCTGCAGGCCGCGTTCGTCGCGCGCTAGCGGATCTGTCGGACCCTCGTGATGTCATGCCGTCATGGCCTACACGTGGGATGCCGAAGCGCACACCGTCTTAGATCCCGGTGCGCGCGGTCAGCTACGTATCCTCGGTGGGCCCGGCACCGGCAAGAGCAGCCTGCTGATCGACGCCGCGGTAGCCCAGATTGACTCCGGTGTCAACCCGGAATCGGTTCTGCTGCTTACGGGTTCGGGCCGGATCGGGATGGCCGAGCGCAGCGCGTTGACGACGGCGTTGCTGCGCTCGCGATCCACCGGGCCCGGCCGGGCTGCCGTCAGCGAGCCGCTGGTCCGGACCGTGCACGGGTACGCGTACGCGGTCTTGCGACGCGCCGCCGAACGCGCCGGCGAGGCGCCCCCGCGTCTTGTCACCAGCGCCGAGCAGGACGCCATCATCCGGGAACTGCTGGCCGGAGACCTCGAGGACGGACCGCGCGCCGCGACGGCGTGGCCGGCCCAGCTGCGGCCCGCGCTGAGCACCGCCGGCTTCGCGACCGAGCTCCGGAACCTGTTGGCCCGCTGCGCCGAACGCGGCGTGGATCCCAATGAGCTGGAGCGGCTCGGACGTCGTTGCGGGCGGCCTGAATGGAGCGCCGCCGGCCAATTCGCGCGCCAGTACGAACAGGTGATGCTGCTGCGCGCGGCCGTGGGCACCGCCGCGCCGGAGGCGACCACACCGGCGCTTGGCGCCGCCGAATTGGTCGGCGCCGCACTCGAAGCGTTCGCCGTCGACCCCGAGTTGCTGTCGGCCGAACGCGGCCGGATTCGCGTGTTGTTGATTGACGACGCCCAGCAACTCGATCCGCAGGCGGCGCGCCTGGTTCGGGTGCTCGCGGCGGGCTCCGAGCTGGCGCTGATCGCCGGGGATCCCAACCAGGCGGTGTTCGGCTTCCGGGGCGGCGAACCCGCAGGGTTGCTCGGCGGTGACGCACCCCCGGTGACCCTGACGACGTCGCACCGCTGCGCGCCCGCCGTGGCGCGCGCGGTCAGCGGGATCGCCGGCCGGTTACCCGGCGGTCGGCGGATCGACGGTGCCGGTGTAGGGGAGGGATCCGTCACGGTGCGCCGGGCCGCGTCGGCGCACGCCGAGGCGGCGACCATCGCCGACGCGCTGCGACGCGCACACCTCATCGACGGCGTGCCCTGGTCGCAGATGGCGGTCATCGTCCGGTCGGTGCCGCGGGCCGGCGCGCGATTGCCGCGCGCGCTGGCCGCCGCCGGAGTGCCGGTGGCCGCACCCGCCGTACCCGGGCCACTGTCCGCGGAGCCCGCGGCACGCGCCCTGCTCACCGTGCTGCTCGCCACCGCCGACGGGCTGGACGGGCAGCAGGCGCTGGCGTTGCTGACCGGCCCCATCGGTCGTGTCGATCCGGTTTCGTTACGCCGGCTGCGCCGAACGCTGCAGCGCGCCAACCCCGGTCGCGCACCGGAGGATTTCGCCGACCTGTTGGTCGAGGCGCTGTCCGCTGACGTGCCGCTGCCGGGGCCGCAATTCGCCCCACTGCGCAAGGTCCGCGCGGTGCTGGGCGCGGCATCGCGCTCGCATGCCGCCGGCGACGACCCCCGCTACACCCTGTGGGCCGCCTGGCACCGGTCCGGGCTGCAGCGCCGCTGGCTCTCGGTGAGCGAGCGCGGCGGCCCCGCCGCGGCGCAGGCCACCCGGGACCTCGAATCAGTGACCGCGTTGTTCGAGGTCACCGACGACTACGTGGCGCGCACCTCGGGTGCTTCGTTGCGCGGTCTGGTCGAGCACATCGCGTCGCTGGCGCTGCCGAGTGCCGCCCCCGAGCCGGTGGCCGCGGCCGAGCAGGTCAGAGTGCTCAGCGCGCACGCCGCGCTGGGGCACGAATGGGATTTCGTGGTCATCGCCGGATTGCAGGATGGCTTGTGGCCCAACACCGTTCCGCGTGGTGGCGTCCTGGCTACCCAGCGGCTGCTGGACGTGCTGGATGGGGTCGGCGCGGATGCCTCGGTGCGGGCGCCGCTGCTGGCCGAGGAGCGCAGGCTGCTGGTGGCGGCGATGGGCCGGGCCCGGCGCAGGCTTCTGGTGACGGCCGTCGACAGCGACACCGGTGGGGCCGGTGGTGTGGAGACCGCGCTCCCGTCGGTGTTCTTCACCGAGATCGCGCAGTGGGCCGGCGACGACACCGATAGCGAACCGGTCTCGGCGCCGCGGGTGTTGTCCGCGGCCGCGCTGGTGGGCCGGCTGCGCGGCGTGGTGTGCGCGCCCGTCGGGGCGGTGGACGAGCGTGCCCGCGGCTGCGCGGCAACGCAATTGGCCCGGCTGGCCAAAGCCGGCGTACCCGGCGCCGACCCGACCGGATGGCACGGTTTGACCTCGATCAGCACCAACGAACCGCTGCGCGACAGCGGCGACGTGGCCACTTTGACGCCGTCGACCATGCAGACACTCAACGAGTGCCCGCTGCGCTGGCTCGCCGAGCGGCACGGCGGATCCGACCCGCGCGACGTGCGCTCGGCGATCGGGTCGGTGGTGCACGCCCTGATCGCCGAACCGCACCGGAGCGAATCGGAATTGCTGGCCGAGCTGGATCGCGCCTGGAAGCATCTGCCCTTTGCGGCGCAATGGCATTCGGCCAACGAGCTGGCCCGGCACCGCGCCATGCTGGAGGCGTTCATCGAGTGGCGGGCGCAGACCCGGGGCGCGCTGACCGAGGTCGGCGTCGAAGTCGAGATCGACGGGACCGTGGCCACCGAGGGCGGCGGCGAGGTGCGACTGCGTGGCAGGGTCGACCGGCTGGAGCGCGATGCCGCCGGGCGGCTGGTGATCGTCGACATCAAAACCGGCAAGACACCGGTCAGCAAGGACGATGCGCAACAACACGCCCAGCTGGCCATGTATCAGCTGGCGGTGGCCGAGGGCCTGGTCGGCGACGGGACCGACAATGTCGAGCCCGGCGGCGCGCGGCTGGTGTACCTCGGCAAGACCGGGGCGTCCGGAGTGGCCGAACGCGAACAGGATCCGCTGACCGCCACCGGCGGAGAGGAATGGCGCGGGGTCATCGCGCGTGCGGCCGGCGCGACGTTCGGGCCACAGTTCATCGCGCGCCGCAACGACGGCTGCACACACTGTCCCGTCCGGCCGAACTGCCCCGCCCACGCCGACGGATCCTCGCGGTGACCCCGCCGCGCTATACCCCCGCCGAATTGGCCGGCGCGCTAGGGCTTTTCCCACCGACCGATGAGCAGGCCGCCGTCATCGCCGCGCCGCCGGGGCCGCTGGTGGTCATCGCCGGTGCCGGGGCCGGCAAAACCGAGACCATGGCCGCGCGGGTGGTGTGGCTGATCGCCAACGGCTACGCCGCGCCCGACGAGGTGCTCGGATTGACGTTCACCCGCAAGGCGGCCGGCCAGCTGCTGCGCCGCGTCCGGTCCCGGCTGGCCCGGTTGGCCGGTGTCGGCCTAAGAGCGCCGAGCGCTGCCGGCGATGCGGCCGTCGACACCGCCGGCGATGCGGCCGTCGACACCGACGGCGCGCCGACGGTCAGCACCTACCACGCTTTCGCAGGCTCGTTGCTGCGCGACTATGGGCTGTTGCTGCCCGTCGAACCGGACAGCCGGCTGCTCGGCGAAACCGAGTTGTGGCAGCTGGCTTTCGACGTGGTGAACACGTATCCCGGGGAACTGCGGACCGACAAGACCCCCGCGGCGGTCACCTCGATGGTGCTGCGGCTGTGGGGACAACTGGCCGAACACCTGGTGGACACCGGCCAGCTGCGCGACACCCACGTGGAGCTGGAGCGGCTCATCCACTCACTGCCCGCCGGTCCCTACCAGCGGGACCGCGGCCCCAGCCAATGGCTGCTGCGGCTGCTGGCCACCCAGACCGAGCGCACCGAACTGGTGGCATTGCTCGACGCGCTCAACGACCGCATGCGCGCCGCCAAGGCGATGGACTTCGGGATGCAGATGGCCTCGGCGGCCAGGCTCGCGGCGACGTTCCCACAGGTCGGCGAGGAGCTGCGTAGCCGCTACCGGGTGGTACTTCTCGACGAATATCAGGACACCGGGCACGCCCAACGCATCGCTCTTTCAGCACTATTCGGCGGCGGAGTGGACGACGGGCTGGCGCTCACCGCCGTCGGCGACCCCATTCAATCGATCTACGGCTGGCGTGGCGCCTCGGCGACCAACCTGCCGCGGTTCACCACCGACTTCCCCCGATCCGACGGCACCCCCGCCCCAATTCTTGAGTTGCGCACCAGCTGGCGCAATCCGCCGCGGACCCTGCGGGTGGCCAATGCGGTCTCGGCGGAGGCGCGGCGGCGCTCGGTGGCCGTGCACGCGTTGCGCCCGCGCCCGGATGCCCCGCCCGGCACCGTCCGCTGCGCCTTGCTGCCCGACGTGACGGCCGAGCGGGAGTGGATCGCCGACCAGCTCGACGCGCAGTACCGCCAGGCCCGCGACGAGGGCGTCGGGCCGCCGACGGCCGCGGTGTTGGTGCGCCGCAACGCCGATGCCGCGCCCATCGCCGACGCGTTGCGCGCCCGCGGCATCCCCGTCGAGGTTGTCGGGCTGGCCGGGCTCCTGGCCATCCCAGAGGTCGCCGAGGTGGTGGCCATGCTGAGACTGGTTGCCGATCCGACGGCCGGCGCGGCGGCGATGCGGGTGCTGACCGGGTCACGCTGGCGCCTCGGTGCCCGCGACCTCGCGGCGCTGTGGCAGCGTGCGCGTGCGCTCGGCGGGGCCGCGCCGGCGGCCGAGGCGTCCTCGCCCGAGTCGATCGCGAGGGCGGCCGGCCCCGACGCCGACACCGTATGCCTGGCCGACGCGATCGCCGATCCCGGTGCGGCCGAGGCATATTCGGCTCCCGGGTATCAGCGCGTCACCGCGCTGGCCGCCGAACTGAGTGCGCTGCGTGCCCACCTCGGACACCCGCTGGCGGATCTGGTCGCCGAGGTGCGCCGTGTGCTGGGCATCGACTGCGAAGTCCGGGCTGCGGCGGGGGTGGGCGCCGGCTGGGCCGGCACCGAGCACCTGGATGCGTTCGCCGACGTCGTCGCCGGTTACGCGGAACGCACCGATCCCGTGCACGGGCCGGCGGACGGCTCTGGCTCGACGTCGGTGGCCGGCCTGCTGGCATTCCTCGACGTCGCGGAGACGGTCGAAAACGGCTTGGCGCCAGCTTCATTGACGGTCGCCCGCGACCGCGTCCAAGTGCTTACCGTGCACTCCGCGAAGGGGCTGGAATGGCAGGTCGTGGCGGTGGCGCACTTGTCCGGCGGCACCTTCCCGTCGACGGCGTCGAAGAGCACCTGGCTCACCGACGCCGCCGAGCTGCCGCCGTTGTTGCGCGGCGACCGTGCGGCCGCCGGCGCGCTGGGTATCCCGGTGATGGAAACCTCGGACGTCAGCAACCGAAAGCAGCTGTCGGACAAGATCTCCGAGCACCGGCGCCAGCTCGAACAGCGGCGCATCGACGAGGAGCGGCGGCTGTTGTACGTGGCCATCACGCGGGCCGAGGACACGCTGCTGGTGTCCGGGCACCACTGGGGGGCCACCGGCATCAAGCCCCGCGGGCCGTCGGACTTCCTGTGCGAAATCAAGGCCGTGATCGACGATTCGGCCGCGGCCGGCGACCCTTGCGGGACCGTGGAGCATTGGGCGGACCCGCCCGCCGACGGTGAACGAAATCCGCTACGCGACAACGTGGTCGAAGCGGTATGGCCGCCCGACCCGCTGGCGCGTCGGCGCGACGACGTCGAGCACGGCGCCGCCCTGGTGAGGCAGGCGCTGCTGGCCGATACCACCGAGCCGGGCGTCGATGTGGACGGCTGGGCCGCCGACGTCGACGCGCTGCTGGCCGAGCGCGCCCGGTCGATGCGGCCGACGCTCCGCGCAATGCCCGGCCAGTTGTCGGTCAGCTCGCTGGTCGGGCTGGCGCGCGACCCGGCGGGCACCGCGCAGCGGTTGGCGTATCGGTTGCCGTCTCGACCGGAACCGCACGCGTTGCTGGGCAATGCCTTTCATGCGTGGATTCAGAAATTCTATGGCGCCGAATGTCTGTTCGAGCTAGGCGATCTGCCCGGCGCGGCGGACTCCGACACGGGTGATCCCGCGGAACTGACCGCACTTCAGGATGCCTTCAACGAATCGCCTTGGGCTGCAAGAATTCCCGTGGCCGTTGAGGTGCCGTTCGAAATGCCGATCGGTGACACACTGGTACGCGGACGAATCGATGCCGTCTTCGCCGATCCCGACGGGGGTGCCACCGTCGTGGACTGGAAGACCGGTGAACCACCGCGAGGGCCGGAAGCGATGCGGCAGGCCGCCGTCCAGCTGGCCGTGTACCGGCTGGCCTGGGCGGCGTTGGCCGGCATCCCGGAATCCTCGGTGCGCACCGCTTTCTATTACGTGCGTGCCCACACCACCGTGATCCCCGACGAGCTGCCGAGCGAAGCCGAGGTGGCGGGATTGCTGATGGATCCGGACGGCGACCGTCGGGTCCGGGTGTGACGTGGGCCGCCCGAGTATTGGTGGAGCTGTGGCCGTGGTTACATAAGACCCGTGCGTGTCTGGTGCGCAAAGGGTAAGCCGATGACGGGCCGCCGTGGGCAACGGTAGGTCCCGAAGGCTGAGCGGTCTGGACGAAACCCTTACTGCTCAGCGCGGTCACCAGCTGATCGGCGTGGTGCGCATCCCCGAGGAGCATGCCAGCCCCATCCGCGTCATCACCCGCCGCCTGGCCATCGCGCTCGTGGTGCTGTTCGCCGCGGCGCTCATCGTCTACCTCGATCGCGACGGTTACCGTGATGTCCGCAACGAACCGCTGACATTCCTGGACTGCGTGTATTTCTCCGCGGTGTCCCTGTCGACCACCGGCTACGGCGACATCACGCCGTACACCGAAACCGCGCGTCTGGTGCACACCCTGATCTTCACCGCGATGCGGATCGCGTTTTTGGCCGTGTTGGTCGGCACCACGCTCGAAGTGCTTTCCGAGCGATCCCGCCACGGGTGGAAGATTCAGCGTTGGAGGAGCAGAGTGCGCAACCACACCATCGTGATCGGTTACGGGACCAAGGGGAAAACGGCGGTCGCCGCGATCCTCGGCGACGAGACCGTTCAGACCGAGGTCGTCGTCGTCGACACCGATCGCAGCACGCTCGAGCACGCCGAAAGTGCGGGCCTGGTCACGCTGCACGGTGACGCCACCAAAGCCGACGTGCTGCGGCTGGCCGGCGCCCAGCATGCGGCGTCCATCATCGTCGCGACGAGCCGCGACGACACTGCGGTGCTGGTGACGCTGACGGCGCGCGAGATCGCACCCAACGCCAAGATCGTCGCCTCGATCCGGGAGACCGAGAACCAGCACCTCCTGCAGCAGTCGGGCGCGGACTCGGTGGTGGTGTCCTCGGCCACCGCCGGGCGGCTCCTCGGGCTCGCGACCACCACGCCCAGCGTCGTGGAGATGATCGAGGATCTGCTGACCCCCGACGCCGGGCTGGCCATCGCCGAGCGTGAGGTAGAGCAGACTGAAGTCGGCGGATCGCCTCGGCACCTGCGCGACACCGTGCTCGGCGTCGTGCGCGACGGCCACCTGCTGCGCATCGGCGCACCGGAAGTGGATGCCATCGAGGCCAACGACCGACTGCTCTACATCCGAAACGCCGACCACTGATGGCGATAGCGGACTTTCAGCTGCGCAGCGTCCCGCTGCTGTCGCGGGTGGGGGCCGACCGCGCCGATCAGCTGCGCACCGACGTCGAGGCCGCCACCGCGGGCTGGGCGGACGCGGCGCTGCTGCGGGTGGATTCGCGCAATCAGGTGCTGGTCGCCAATGGCCGCGTGGTGCTCGGCGCCGCCGCCGAAATCGGCGACAAGCCTCCGTCGGAGGCCGTGTTTCTGGGGCGCCTTGAGGACGGCCGTCACGTCTGGGGCGTTCGCGGGACGCTGCAGGCTCCGGAGGACCCCGACGCGCACGCAGAGGTGGTGAACCTGCGCAGCCTCGGCCCGATCTTCGACGACACCAGCAGTCAGCTGGTGTCCGCGGCCGTCGCCCTGCTGAACTGGCATGAGAAGGCTCGTTTCAGCCCCGAGGACGGCTCACCGACGAGACCGGCCCGGGCGGGCTGGGCACGCGTCAACCCGGTGACCGGTCACGAGGAATACCCGCGGATCGACCCGGCGGTGATCTGCCTCGTCCACGACGGCGGTGACCACGCGGTGCTGGCCCGCCAGGCGGTGTGGCCGGAGCGGATGTTCTCGCTCCTGGCCGGATTCGTCGAGGCCGGCGAATCTTTCGAGGTGTGCGTGGCTCGAGAGATCCGCGAGGAGATCGGCCTGACGGTCCGCGACGTGCGATACCTGGGCAGTCAGCCGTGGCCGTTCCCGCGTTCGCTGATGGTCGGCTTCCACGCCGTTGCCGACCCGGGCGAAGAATTCTCGTTCAACGACGGCGAGATCGCCGAGGCCGCCTGGTTCACGCGCGACGAGGTGCGCGCCGCCCTGGCGGAAGGGGACTGGTCCAGCACGTCGGAATCGAATCTGCTGCTGCCCGGGTCGATTTCGATCGCCCGCGTGATCATCGAATCCTGGGCCGCGATCGACTGACCGGGCGCTTTAGTCGCCGGCCTCGGCCAGCTTCGCCTTCACTTCGGCGGCGCTCGGGTTGGTCAGCGTCGACCCGTCGGCGAACTTCACCGTCGGAACCGTCCGGTTGCCGCCGTTGACCGAGCTGACGAAATCAGCGGCCGCCGGGTCGTGTTCGATGTCGACCGCCTCGTAGGGAATCCCGTTGGACTTCAGCACCGTCATGAGCCGATGGCAGTAACCGCACCAGGAGGTCGTGTAGACGGTGAGCGGGGCAGAGGTCATAGTCCGTTAACGTAGCCCGGCGAGGATGCATTCCGCGCCGGGGGTGCCCCCAGGTCGCGAAGCGAGATGCACCATGAGATCCGCCGACTCGCCGGGGCGACACGCCAGTCCCGCCGATTAGGGCGTGGCGATGCGCCGGGTTTGTCGGCGACCGCTGCCAAGATGGACGCCATGCCGACGGTCGCGGATCCATTGACCGCCGGGCTGGACGACGAGCAGCGCGAGGCCGTGCTGGCTCCCCGCGGCCCGGTGTGCGTGCTGGCGGGCGCCGGAACGGGAAAGACCCGCACCATCACGCACCGGATCGCCCAGCTGGTCGCCGGCGGTCACGTCGCGGCCGGCCAGGTGCTGGCCGTCACGTTCACCCAGCGGGCGGCGGGGGAGATGCGCTCGAGGTTGCGGATGATCGACGCCGCGGCGGGCGCGGACACCTCCGTCGGCGCGGTCTCGGCCCTGACGTTCCACGCGGCCGCCCACCGGCAGCTGCGTTATTTCTGGCCGCGGGTGGTCGGCGACACGGGGTGGCAGCTGCTGGACAGCAAATTCGCCGTCGTCGCCCGGGCGGCCGGCCGCGCCCGGATCAACGCCAGCACCGACGACGTGCGCGACCTGGCCGGCGAGATCGAGTGGGCCAAAGCGTCGTTGATCGGGCCGGAGGAGTACCCGGCCGCGGTGGCCGCCGCCGCGCGCGACATCCCGCTGGACGCCGCCCGGGTCGCCACCGTTTACGCCGCTTACGAGGCGCTCAAGGTCCGCGACGAGAACGTCACCCTGCTCGATTTCGACGACCTGTTGCTGCACACCGCGGCCGCGATCGAAAACGATGCCGCGGTGGCCGAGGAGTTCCGGGATCGCTACCGCTGCTTTGTCGTCGACGAATATCAGGACGTCACGCCGTTGCAGCAGCGGGTCCTGACGGCGTGGCTGGGCGATCGCGACGACCTGACGGTGGTCGGCGACGCCAACCAGACCATCTACTCGTTCACCGGGGCGTCGCCGCGGTTCCTGCTCGACTTCTCCCGCCGGTTCCCCGACGCCACCGTGGTGCGCCTGGAGCGCGACTACCGCTCCACCCCGCAGGTGGTGTCGTTGGCCAACCAGGTGATCGCGGCGGCCCGGGGCCGGGTCGCCGGCAGCAAGCTGCACCTGGTGGGTCAGCGGGCGCCGGGCCCGGCGCCGTCGTTCCACGAGCATCCCGACGAACCGGCCGAGGCCGCGGCGGTCGCGGCGTCGATCAAACGGCTCATAGAATCCGGCACCCCGCCGTCGGAGATCGCGGTGCTCTACCGGGTCAACGCTCAGTCGGAGATCTACGAGGAGGCGTTGACCGAGGCCGGCATTCCCTATCAGGTTCGCGGCGGCGAGGGATTTTTCAACCGCCAAGAGATCAAGCAGGCCCTGCTGGCGCTGCAGCGCGGTGCCGAGCGCAGCGGCGGCGGGCCGCTGCAGGAACCACTGCCCACTGCGGTCCGCGCAATCCTGGAACCGTTGGGGCTGACGGCCGAGGAACCCGTCGGCACCCGGGCCCGGGAGCGCTGGGAGGGTCTGACCGCGCTGGCCGAGCTGGTCGACGACGAGGTGGCCCAGCGACCACAGCTCGACTTCCCCCGGCTGGTGGTCGAGCTGCGGATGCGGGCCGACGCCCGGCACCCACCGGTGGTGCAGGGGGTCGCGCTGGCGTCGCTGCACGCCGCCAAGGGGCTCGAGTGGGACGCGGTGTTTCTGGTCGGACTGGCCGACGGCACGCTGCCCATCTCGCACGCGTTGGCGCACGGCGCCGAGAGCGAAGCGGTCGAGGAGGAGCGGCGGCTACTCTACGTCGGAATCACCAGGGCCCGTACACATCTGGCGCTCAGCTGGGCGCTGGCCCGCAGCCCGGGTGGGCGCCAAAGCCGCAAGCCGTCGCGGTTCCTCAACGGCATCGCGCCCCAGGCGCGGGCCGACGCGGCGCCGAACAAGTCCCGGCGTAACCGGGGCACCGCGACCCGCTGCCGGATCTGCAACAACAACCTGACCACCCCGGCAGCCGTGCTGCTGCGGCGCTGCGAGACCTGCGCCGCCGACATCGACGAGGACCTGTTGCTGCGGCTCAAGGCTTGGCGGCTGGACGTCGCCAAGGAGCAGAAGGTGCCCGCCTACGTCGTCTTCACCGACAACACGCTGATCGCGATCGCCGAGTTGCTGCCCGGCGACGAGGAGGCGCTGATCGGGATTCCCGGCATCGGCGCGCGCAAGTTGGAACAGTACGGCCCCGACGTGTTGGAACTGGTCCGCGGGCGCTGACCGGTAAACCCGCTGGTCAGAAAATCGGTTGTGGTCATCGGCGGTGACCGTTTACCCTCGAAACCGCAACTCGGCACGACGGAGAAGGAGGGTGGCCACGATGATCAACGACGCGTTCGGTGTAGGCGTGGCCCGCGCGACCCGCCCCGTCCTGGCCGCGGGTCCCTTCCATGCCGCACACGCCGCCCCGGCGGCCGCGCGTAAGCATCGCGCCGCCGCCGTGACCGACGCGTCCGTAGATGTCGGGGGCCCACCGAAGGCAAGGTAACCACCAGCCCGGTTTTCTCCCAGATGGCCACGGACCCGAAGTCAGAAGGATCCGTGGCCATAGTTGTAGGTCGGCAACTCTTCGACCTGGTCCGGATCACCGCACAGCAATCCAGATCAGGAAGTAGGTGGTAGGACATGTCGGCACCGACAGTCCCCAGACAGGCCCTGCCGTGTCATGTCGGCGATCCCGACCTGTGGTTCGCCGACACCCCGGCCGATCTCGAGCGGGCCAAGACGCTGTGCGCCGGCTGCCCGGTCCGGCGGCAATGCCTGGCCGCCGCGTTGGAACGGGCCGAACCCTGGGGCGTGTGGGGCGGCGAGATCATCGACCGCGGCTCGGTCCTGAGCTTCAAGCGGCCGCGCGGACGCCCGCGCAAGGGCCGCAGGCAGGACGGGGCCGCCGCTTAGGGCGAGTGACCCTAGACGACCGCGCTGTCGGGCTCGGCGAAGCCGGGCACCAGCTCTTCGGACAGCGCCTTGATCGGCACGTGCGCGTCGAGCTGGCACAGGATCGCGGCCACCGACATGATCACCCGCATCGGGATGACCAGTTTGGGCGGCAGGTCCATCTGGCGCGCCGTGCGGATCTGGGACACC
>NZ_LZMB01000551.1 GCF_001673555.1 Mycobacterium sp. 1165178.9
TGACGCTCGGTCAGGAATTCAGCGGATACGCCCGGCAGGTCGAGGCGGGCATCGAACGAGTGCGCGCGACGCTGCCGCGGCTGGGTGAACTGGCGATCGGCGGCACCGCGGTCGGCACCGGCCTCAACGCTCCCGACGGTTTCGGCGCGAAGGTGGTCGAAACGCTGGTCACCTCGACCGGCCTGAGCGAATTGCGCACGGCGGCAAACTCCTTCGAGGCGCAGGCCGCACGCGACGGGCTGGTCGAGGCTTCCGGCGCGCTGCGCACCATCGCGGTGTCGCTGACCAAGATCGCCAACGACGTCCGGTGGATGGGGTCGGGCCCGCTGACCGGCCTGGCCGAGATCCAGCTACCCGACCTGCAGCCCGGCAGCTCGATCATGCCCGGCAAGGTGAACCCCGTTCTGCCCGAGGCTGTTACGCAGGTCGCCGCACAGGTGATCGGCAATGACGCCGCGGTCGCGTGGGGCGGTGGCAACGGTGCGTTCGAGCTCAACGTCTACATCCCGATGATGGCCCGCAACATCCTCGAGTCCTTCAAGCTGCTGACCAACGTGTCGAGGCTGTTCGCCGAGCGCTGCATCACCGGGCTGGCCGCCAATGTCGAACACCTCCGCGAGCTGGCCGAGTCGTCG
>NZ_LZMB01000552.1 GCF_001673555.1 Mycobacterium sp. 1165178.9
TCGTCCCACTGGACGCCCGGGTTTGGGTGGATCACTACGTACGAGACGATGGTCATGATGGTGCCTCCTATACCTCGTGGCAGTTAGCCACAAGGCAAGCAAACACCCGAATCCCGCGGCACGCTAGTGCCAAAGTGCATCGATCAGCAAACTAAATATTCGTCAGTCGCGGCGCGACGGCCCCTGGCGACCCCTGGCCCCCTAGGCTGTCATTTCGTCGTCTTTACACCGGAGGCAATATTCGTCGTTCTGCCTCTGTGTTTCGTGTATAGCACTGCATTCGGGGCACTGTTGAATGTATTTATGGTTTGGATTCCAGTCGGAATTCATTAATCTTTGTTTTTGCAAGAATTTGTTCGCTGAGCTTCCAGCCGTGTTAGACAACATTCTAATAGATTTTCCTGGTCAATAGTCTTTTTTGGTTTCATTCATGGTTTGCTGGTGGCTTAACAACCCATCCGGTGGGACGGACCTGGCAGCTTGTGAATCGCTAGCACTCGCAGACTGCCTCCCGTTCGGGCTAGGCAGTGACCATTCCCCAAATTCGGCAGGTTAAACCACCAGTCGGCGCATGGCCACGAATCTCCGGCGATTAAGGCCCCGCCAAAGTTGTCGGGCGCGACGTCCACCGTACAAACCCGATCCCCCGCAACGGGCGCCGGGGATGCGCGGAAGATGTCGAGTAGCCGCCTACTCTAGGCCCGTAGTTTGCCAAGCCAGAGACTGTCTGGGTCCCTCTAGTGAAAGGTGCCCACCATGACAATCGTCGCAACCACTATCGTCCATCCGAACCCCGGCGTGGCCTGGGACGACATTCAGAAGCA
>NZ_LZMB01000553.1 GCF_001673555.1 Mycobacterium sp. 1165178.9
AGCACCGATAGGACCAGCGCCACCAGGCTGTTCCAGCGCCACAGCTGGTCGAAGGCCACGAACAACCCGCCGCCGAACGCGACCGCCAGCATCGACTGCAGCACGACCAGGCCGCCGCGCCACACCGCGTCGAATCTGCCCCGCTCGAGGTGGGCGTCGGGGTCCGCGTCCGCGTGCCGGTCCTCGATGTCGAGGTGTTCGTCGTGGAGCACTCCGGCGGACAGCGGTCCGGATCCGTTCTCGTCATCGTCGGAATCCCCGGACCGCAGAAAGGAGCGCACGTACGCGGAGTCCTCCTGCGCCGGTTCGGCCTCGCGCACCTCGGAGTCCATGACGTCCACCGGGACATCGGCGTAGTGGTCCATCGGGTCGAAGCTCATCTCCTCGGCCCCCGAACCCGACTGCCCGGTGCCATTGGCCGCCGCGCCCGCCCGGCCGGGTAACGGCCGCGGGTATTCGCTGCGCTCGGGCCCCGCCGCGCGCTTGGGCTGCGGCGGTGACTTGGGCCAGCGCGGCTCGGGCTCGGACCAGTAGGGCGCCTTCGGCGCGTCTCTGGCTGCGGGCGCGGCGGGCTTGGCGGGTGGCGCCGGGTCGGCAACGTCGATCGTGGCGGTCGCTTCGGCGGCC
>NZ_LZMB01000554.1 GCF_001673555.1 Mycobacterium sp. 1165178.9
CTTCTCGCCGTTGCCGTTGACCACCTCGGTGCCGCCGTTCAGCACGTCGGCGATCGGCCCGCCACCGCGGCCGTCACCCTCGAGCGACTTGGTCACCTTGTCCAAAACGTTGAGGACGCTGCTGAATTCGACGGGCGTCCGGGTCCGGGGCAGCCCGATGGTGTCGTGGTTCTCCAGCGTCGGTCCGCCGTGATAGGGCGGCGTGAGCTCGATCTGCCGATCGGTGAGGATGGAGGTCGACACCGTGACGGCCTGCGCGGTGGCGGGAACTTTGACGTGCCGGTCGACGGTGAACTCGACTTCGACGTAGCCGCCCTTGGCGTTGATCTTGGTGATCTTCCCCACCGGCATGCCCAGCACTGCCACCTCGTTACCCTCGTAAAGGCCTGAGGCGCTGTCGAATTGGGCGGTCAGGGTGATCGTGTCCTCGTCGGAACTCAGCATCCACCAGCCGGCACCGACCGCCGCGGCGATGACCGTTACCGCGGCGACGATGGCCAGCGCCCTGGCGCCGAGCCCCCTCACTTGCAGTCCTTGAAGTACTGGATCATCCCGAACTGCTTGGCACGGCCACTGATTGCGCACATCCAGGAGTCGATCAGCGGGACGTTGGGGGCGTTGAAGTTGATCGCATTGCCGTCGCCGGTGAGGTTCGCGGCCTCGCGGAAGAAGATCGGACTGGTCTGCAGCATGCTGTGTAGCAGGTCGTCGTGTTGGGACATCAGGTTGGTGAAGTCGCGCATGTCCTTGATCAGCGCGTCCAGACCCGAGCGATCGTTGACCACGACCTGGTTCATGGTGTCGACCAGGCTCGACAAGGACTGCATCATCGCGTGGAAAACGGCGCGCCGCGCGACGAAGTGGCCCAACAGGTCTTGCCCCTGGTCCACCAGGGCGCCGATGCCGGCCTGCTGGCGCCGCAGCGTGTTGGTCACCTGCTCGGTGCTGCGGAGCAGCTGTCCCAGCTGGTCGCGTCGTAGAGCGATGATCGATGACAGCGTGTTGATGTTCGTGATGGCTTGCGGCACAACGGCAGGCAGGCCCTCGAGCTGCTTGCCCAGCACCGCCAGCGACTGCGCGAATCTGTCGGAGTCCACCTGCTCGAAAGTGGTGGTGGCGTCCTGCAACGCGGCCTGCAGATCGTAGGGCACCTCGGTGTGCGCGAGGTCGAAGGTGTCGTGGGGCAGGCGCGCCGGGCCGTTGGGTTCCAGCGCGAGGTAGCGCGAACCCAGGATGGTGGTGACCCTGATGTGCGCTCGAGAGTCCTTGCCCAGCTCGATGTCGTCGCGGACCTTCAGGCCCGCCTCGACGTGGTCGCCGACGAGTTTCATGCTGGTGACGTTGCCCACCGGGATGCCCGCGACCACGATCGGGTTGCCCGCCCGCAGCGAGGCCGCCTGGAGGAATTCCGCGGTGTAGTGCCGATAGCCGGCGCCGATCGCGTGCACCAGCAGCATGACTGAGATCACCACCGCGACCACCGCCACGGCGATGAATCCGAGCCAGGTCTTGTTGTAACTTTCCAGTGGACGCTTGGTCATCCCCGAAAGCCGTTGCCGTACTGACGCGTCAGCCATCGACCGTGCTCCTGCACCTCGGGGTGTGCCAGGCCCTGTTTCCCGGCGTGGCTGCATTGATGATGATCGGCACCACGTCGTTGAGTCCCGGGAAGAACCCCATGAAGTTCACGTCGCACACGTAGGCATTGCCGTAGGCGCCCTGATTGCCGACCCGGGTAAGGCCTTTGAGTAACAGCGGGATGTTGTCGCCGAAAAACGCCACCTGCGGCTCGACGTCCATGATGTGTTTGGTGACACCGGGCTGACGATCGATGAATTCACGCAGTGCCGGATACACGTCCGTCGCCGAGGCCGACAGCCGGTCGGTCACCCGGGCCAGTGAACCCACGGAGGCGACCAGGTCCGGACGCCGCCGGTCGAGCTCGCCGACCACACTGCGCGTCTGCGTGATGACTCCGTCGAGATTGTCGTTCTGCTGGGCGAGGTTGCCGACCACCTTGTCGAGATTGGTGATCACGCTGCCGAGGGCCTGATCGCGGCCAGCGAAAGTCTGTGTGAGCGTGGAGGTCTGGCCGACCAGCGTGGTGAGCGATGACGTATCGCCCTGCAGCGACTGGATGATGCCCTTGGTCAGGTTGTCGGCATCATGCGGATTCAGCAGGCTGAACAACGGTTCGTAGCCGTTGAGCAGGGTGGTCACGTCGAACGACGGCTCGGTGCGTTCCACCGGGATCGTGCTGCCGGGGGGAAGCGGCTGCGGATTGCCTTCCTTGCCGATGGACAGTCCGAGGTAACGCTGTCCGACGATGTTCTGATAGGTCACCGACGCGAGCGTGTTTCCGAACAGCCGCTGTTCGGACTGCACGACGAACGAGACCTTCGCCAGTTTCCCGTCGAGTTCCACCTTTTCGACGCGGCCCACGCGGACCCCGGCCATGCGGACGTCGTCGCCTTCGCGAAGCCCGTACACGTCGGTGAACACCGCCGAATACTTGGCAGTGTTGCCGGCCACGTCACGCCGCAGGCTCACATACACCAGCCAGGTCAGCGTCAACGAGACGATCATGAACAGGGTCAGCGCGATGAGTGGGCCTCGAAATCTCATGGACATCTCATTTCGCCTCCCCCGGTGGATGAGCCAGTGACACCGTGGTTCCACGGGCGACCGGACCAAGCAGCAGCTCGGTGGCTTCGGTCGCGGGCGCGCCGGTGATCACGCCGAGCATGTTTCGTTCGTACTGGCTCCCCACGGGGCCCACATTGCCGCCGAAAGAGGCTTGCGGAATCCAGGGCGCCTTCGGTGCCACCGGCGCTACCCACGGCTGGTGCTCTTGTGGTGTCGCCGGCGCCCCGGGCCTGGGATTGTCGGGGTTCGCGCTGCCGGGCACCGGCGGCGACGGTGTAATCCCCGGGGCCAGCGGGGGATTGGGATCGGTCAAGTTCGGAGTCGGGTTGATCAGCGGCGGCCCCACCGCGACGAGGTTCCCGTCGGGGCCGATCACGGTGCCGGGCGGCGGAGCCAGATCCTTGGGCGGCTGATAGTTCTGCGGCAGCAGCACCTCGGGCAGATCCGGCCGCACCGGGATCAGTGGCGCGGTAAAGCAGCTGGGGGCCTTGAGCTCGCCGTAATGGGGACAGTCGGCGCGCGTGTAGGTGGAACTGGGCGTGAACGTCAGCATCGCGCGCATGTTGCCCAGGTTCGTGCGCGGGTTCCACACCTGTTCCATGAACTGGGTGGCCAGGTTGTCCAGCTTGGTGACCGCGGGCACGAAGTTGTTCGACTTCTGCGCCAAGATGCCGAGCACCGGTGTGAAATCGCCGGTGATCTTGACCAGCTGATCGATGTGGTTGTCGAAGGACTGGCGCGTCGTGCCGACGGTGTAGTCGGCGCCCGACAGCAGCGACGCCAACTGGCCGCGGCTCTCGGCGAAGGTCTGCATCGGCTCGACGGCCTGATGCAATGCATCGAGGAGATCTGGTGCGGTCTGTGCGAGCCCTGTCGTCGCGTCGAGCAGCGCCGACACCGTGGAGGGGCCGTTGTCGGTGCTGACAATCGAATTGAGTTGATCGAGAGTGCGATTCAGTTGCGCACCGGCGTTCAACAGGGTGACGCGGCGGTGGTCGGTGGCGGCGCCCAGGGCGGCGAGGATCCCGACCGACCGGTCGTCGCGGCCGCGCCCCTCCGCGGCGAGCAGGTCACGCAGCTTGCTGACGGTCGTCTGGAACAGAACGGTCGGCAGCCGCTTGTCCTCCAAAATGTGGTCGCCGGCACGGATTTTCACGCCGGGGCCCGCCCGGTTTGGGGAGCCCACCAGTTGGACCGACGACACGGCGAAAACGTTGCTGGGCACCACGCGTGCGGTCACGTTGGCCGGAATCGACTTGGCGTATTCCTCTTTGAGGTCGATGTGGACGTAGTTGGGCTTGCCGAGCGCCGCTGGGACGACGCCGTTGACCATTCCGACGAGCACACCGTGATATTTGACGTCGGACTTCCGCGGAAGACCGTCGCCCACGTTGACCAGATCGGCTACCACCCGCACGTAATCGTTAAGTCTGCCAGTGGATTTGACCAACATCGCGGTGGTGACGAGGGCGCTGACCACCAGCACCGCAATGCCGATGCCGAACAGCTGCCGGTCCGACGGGCCGCGGCCGTCCAGCTCAAACGAATTGGGCATGTTCCACCGACCTAGCCACCGAACCTTGCGCCGGAGTCGACCCCCCACAGCGCCATGGTGAGCAGCATGTTCACGATGATCACGACGGTGATGCTGGCCCGCATGCCGTGCCCCGCGGCGACCCCGACGCCCTCGGGACCGCCGCTGGCGTAATAGCCGTAGTAGCACTGGATCGTAGACGCGATCCACACGAAGATGATGGCTTTGATCAACGAATAGACGATGTCCTGGCCCGCCAACATCAGCGTGAAGTAATGCAGATAGGAACCGGTCGAGCCGCCGCTGCCGATTCCCACCACGATCTGTGTGCTCAGGTATCCGATCGCAAGGCATGCGGCGTAGAGCGGGACGATCGCCACCACCGAAGCGATCAGCCGGGTGGTCACCAGGTAGGGGATCGGGCGGATGGCGATCGATTCCATCGCGTCGATCTCCTCGGCGATGCGCATGGATCCCAACTGCGCGGTGAAGCGACAGCCACCCTGCATGGCGAACGCGAGCGACGCCATCAGGGGAGCCAGCTCACGGGTGTTGACTAACGACGAGACGAACCCGGTCGCGGGCCCGAGCCCGAGCAGGTTCAGGAAGTTATAGCCCTCGATGCCGACGAGGGCGCCGACGGTCATGCCCAGCACGACGGCCACCCCGGCGGTGCCCCCACCCACCACGATCGAACCGTTGCCCCAGGTGATGTTCGAAAGCAGCCGCAGGAATTCGGCGCTGTACTGGCGCAGGGCGAGTGGCACGGCGACCAGCGCCCGGACGAAGAAGACCAGCAGGTGGCCGAGCCGGATGATAGGCACCTTGCCCCGGCGGTAAACCCGGACGAGCGGCATCGAAATCGGTGCGAAAGGCCGATACGCGGAGGCCGTCACATCACAGTCCTGTCCGGGGCGACAACATGATGTAGAGCTGGCTGATCGCGACGTTGACGATCATCAACAGCAGGATCGCTTCGACCACAGCGGCGTTCACGGAGTTCGCGACACCCGTCGGTCCGCCCTTGGTGGACAAGCCTTTCTGGCTCGAGACGATGGCCACGATGGCGCCGAATACGATGGCCTTGATCAGCGCCAAGATCATGTCGCCGGTCGTAGCGAACGACGCGAACGTCGACACGAAGCTGCCCGGCGCCCCGTTCTGGAAGTACACGTTGAACATGTAGCTCGCGAAGAATCCAGCGAAGCACACGACGCCGGTGAGCGCGACACCGATCATCACCGCCGCGGCGAAGCGAGGGACGACGAGGCGGCGGATCACCGAGACACCCATCACCTCCATCGCGTCGGTCTCTTCGCGCATCGTCCGCGAACCCAGGTCGGCTGTGATCGCCGACCCGACCGCCGATGCCATGAGGACCGCGGCCACCAGCGACGCCCCCTGTCGGATGACCGCGAGCCCGCTGGCCGCCCCGGCCAGCGACGTCGCACCGACCTGACCGGCCAGCAACGCGAACTGGATGGACAGGGTCACGCTGATCGGGAGCGACACCAGGACGGTCGGCAACACAGCGGTGCCGGCCATGAACGCGCCCTGCCGGACGAACTCCTGCCATTGGAATCGCCCGGTCACCAGGTCGTAGAAGAAATATTGAGCGGTTCGCACGCCCAGAACAAACTGTTCACCTACCGTCGTCAGTGATGCGACCGGGTGACGTTTGACGTACCCCACGGACCAATTCCTGATGGCGTTGACGCCATCAAGCTGTGCCGTCGTCATAGCGGCGCGACCTGCGGTCCGTTGAGCAAACCCATGGCGCAGGTCATCGCGTACCAGCTACCGCCTTCATCGGCGCTCTTCCCACCCCTAGTCATGAGTGCCGAGCGGGGGAGGGTGGGCGACCGTTGGACGCTATCCTTATTAAAATAGTGTCAACAAGCGCCGGAATTCCCCAGCTCAAGTATGTGTGCCGCATCACACTAACCTACTTGATAGGGACTTTCAATAGTGTAGAGTCACTCACCTCAGTTGGTTGCTGGACGACACCTTGTTGTTCGACTGTCGAATTGAGGAAGGTGGTGGCATGCCCTCAGCAAACGTATCGTTGCGGGACCGGCGCCGCGCTGAGCTGCTTTCCCACATCCAACAAACCGCGCACCAACTGTTCGCCGAGCGCGGATTCGAGGCGGTGACGACCGAGGACATCGCCTCAGCCGCCGGGATCTCCATCAGCACGTATTTCCGGTATGCGCCCACCAAGGAGGGCCTGCTGGTCGATCCCGCCCGGGAGGTGGCCGCCGAGATCGTTGGTGCCTACAGCGCCAGGCCGCCACACGAGTCGGCGGTGGAGGCGTTGATCCAACTGTTCGTCACGCATGCCAGGGAGGTCGGTGCGGCGGGCCAGTTCGATACCTGGCGCCACGCCGTCGCGACCGCGCCCCACATGCTGCGTAAGTCCGTGCTGATCAGCGAAACCGATCACGGCAACCTGATCGAGAAAGTCGCGGGCCGGATGAATGTCAATGCGGCGCTTGACATTCGGCCTGCCCTGCTGGTGCACATCAGTTTGGCCACCGTCCAATTCGTCCTTGACGAGTGGCTGACATCGGAGACGGCCCAGAGCGCACCGTTTGACGTGCTATTGGAGGAAGCGCTGCGCATCACGCTCGTCGGATTCGACGGAGGAAGCGGTGCACAACCCGGCCAGGACTAAACCGCCGTGACTTCGCTCGCCTTCGCGTGAAACAATCGCTGGCCGTGAAGACGTTCGAGGATCTGTTCGCCGAACTGGGCGAGCGTGCCCGCACTCGGCCGGCCGGCAGCGCGACGGTCGCCGCACTGGACGGTGGCGTCCACGGGCTGGGCAAGAAGATCCTCGAGGAAGCCGGCGAAGTGTGGCTCGCCGCCGAACACGAATCCGATGACGCGCTGGCCGGAGAGATCAGCCAGTTGCTGTACTGGACGCAGGTGTTGATGGTGGCGCGCGGCCTGACCCTCGACGACGTGTATCGGAAGCTGTGACCATGTTGCGGGTTGCGGTTCCCAACAAGGGCACGCTGAGCGAGCCGGCCAGCGAGATCCTCGAGGAGGCGGGCTACCGGCGCCGCACCGATTCCAAGGACCTGACCGTCATCGATCCGGCCAACCAGGTCGAGTTCTTCTTCCTGCGGCCCAAAGACATTGCCATCTATGTGGGTTCGGGAGAACTGGATTTCGGTATCACCGGCCGGGACCTGGTGGGCGATTCCGACGCACCGGTGCGCGAACGTCTGGCGCTGGGTTTCGGCTCGTCGAGCTTTCGCTACGCCGGACCGGCAGGGCGCGACTGGAAGATCGCCGATCTCGCCGGCAGACGGATCGCCACCGCATATCCAAATCTGGTCCGAAAAGACTTGGCCGGGCGTGGTATTGAGGCAACCGTTATCAGGCTCGACGGTGCGGTGGAGATCTCAATACAACTCGGCGTCGCCGACGCGATCGCCGACGTGGTGGGTTCCGGGCGCACCCTGAGCCTGCACAATCTCGTGGCCTTCGGCGACCCGCTGTGCGATTCCGAAGCGGTGCTGATCGAGAGCGACCACAGCAGCAAGTCCGGCACGCAGGCTGCGCGCGATCAACTGGTGGCGCGGATCCAGGGCGTGGTGTTCGGCCAGCAATATCTGATGCTCGATTACGACTGCCCCCGCTCGGTGCAGGACAAGGCCACGGCGATCACGCCGGGGCTGGAGTCACCCACGATCGCACCCCTGGCCGACCCGGGGTGGGTCGCCATCCGCGCGCTCGTGCCGCGTCGCGGTGTCAACGAGATCATGGACGAGTTGGCCGCCATCGGCGCCAAGGCGATCCTGGCGTCCGACATCAGGTTTTGCCGGTTCTGATTGCGCACGCGGTGCAGGAGCCGCGGTTGTGTTAGCGTCCGCCTCGGGGGACAGCCCGGGTTGGCGTGTGGGCCGTCCCCCGCATTCGTCGCCGGTGTTCGATTCCCAGGAGGGTCTTCCGTGACACACGCACTTCTTGTCTTGCTGGCTTT
This sequence comes from Mycobacterium sp. 1165178.9, assembly GCF_001673555.1. Taxonomy (GTDB): domain Bacteria; phylum Actinomycetota; class Actinomycetes; order Mycobacteriales; family Mycobacteriaceae; genus Mycobacterium. The sequence continues at coordinate 8,172 of NZ_LZMB01000554.1, forward strand.
ACTGATTGGCGTCGTGGCCGGGCTGCGGTCGCTGACTGCGCCCGCCGTCGTCGCCTGGGCCGCCTTCATCGGCTGGGTCGATTTGCACGGCACGTGGGCAGGCTGGATGGCCAGCATCATCACCGTGATCATCTTCACCGTTCTCGCCGTGGGCGAACTGATCAACGACAAGCTACCCAAGACGCCGGCCCGCACCGCGCCGCCGATCTTTGCGGCCCGGATCGTCACGGGCGGGCTGGCGGGCGCGGCCCTCGGCGCCTGGCCGCACTGGACGTTTACCGCGCTGGGCGCCGGCGTCATCGGTGCGGTGCTGGGCACCCTCGGCGGTTACCAGGCGCGCAAACGGCTGGTGGCCAGGACGGGCGGCAGGGACCTGCCGATCGCGCTGCTGGAGGACGCTGTCGCAATCGTGGGCGGGTTCGCCATCCTTGCGGCGACGGGTCACCTGCTGACCGAGTACCTGCTGACGGCGGTTAAGTGACAGAACATTTCGATGTGATCATCGTTGGTGCCGGCCAGGCCGGCCCGCCGTTGGCTGGCCGGCTGACCGCAGCCGGGCAGCGCGTCGCCGTGGTGGAGCGCAAGCTGATCGGCGGCACCTGCGTCAACACCGGGTGCATCCCAACCAAGACCCTGGTGGCCTCCGCGCATGCCGCGCACCTGGCGCGCCGCGGCGCCGAATACGGCGTCGGCACGGGACCGGTCAGCGTCGACATGGCAAAGGTCAAGGCCCGCAAGGACGAGATCGTGCTCGGCGACCGCAAGGGCGTCGAGGATTGGCTCGAGGGCATGAACGGCTGCACCGTGTTTCGCGGTCACGCCGTCTTCCAGGATCCGCACACGCTGCGGGTCGGTGATGATGTGCTGCGCGCCGACCGGATCTTCCTGAATGTCGGCGGGCGTGCCGTGGTGCCCGACATCCCGGGCCTGTCCGACGTCGACTTCCTGACCAACGTTTCGGTTCTCGAACTCGACACGGTGCCAGCGCATCTCGTCATAGTCGGCGGCAGCTATATCGCGCTGGAGTTTGCGCAGATGTACCGGCGGTTCGGGGCCCGGGTGACCGTCGTCGAACGGGGACCGCGATTGGCGTCGCGTGAAGACGAGGATGTCTCGGCCTCCGTTGAAGATATCCTGCGTGCCGAGGACATCGATATCATCGTCGGTGCCGACGATGTGCGAATAACCAAGACCGGCAACGGGTTCGAGTTGACTCCGTGCGAGGGTGCCCCTGCCGTCGAGGGAAGCCACCTGTTGCTGGCGGCGGGCCGCCGACCCAACACCGACGACCTGGGCCTCGAAGCGGCCGGGGTCCAGACCGACGCCCACGGTTACATCGTCGTCGACGACCGGCTCAAAACCAGCGTCGATCACATCTGGGCGATGGGTGACTGCAATGGCAAGGGCGCGTTCACCCACACCTCCTACAACGACTTCGAGATCGTCGCCGCCAACCTGCTGGACGACGACCCGCGCCGGGTGAGCGACCGCATCACCACCTACGCGCTCTACATCGATCCGCCACTGGGGCGCGCCGGCATGACCGCCGACCAGGTGCGTTCGTCCGGACGCAAGGCGCTGGTCGGCAAGCGGCCGATGACCAGGGTTGGCCGGGCGGTGGAAAAGGGTGAAACACAAGGCTTCATGAAAGTCGTGGTGGACGCCGACACCCAGGAGATCCTGGGGGCCGCCATCCTCGGGGTCGGCGGCGACGAGGCCATCCACGGCATTTTGGACGTGATGTCGGCCAAAACGCCCTACACCACGCTGTCGCGGACCATGCACATCCATCCCACAGTCAGCGAGCTGATTCCCACGATGCTGCAGGAGCTCTCGCCGCTCGACTAGTGGCGACCGGAGCGGCGTAGCCGGCCGCTAGGCCGCCGATTGCGAATCAGTCTGTGCCGCCAGAGTTTCCGGCCACCCCGGGTACGGCGGTGGGGTCCCGCCGAACAGGGGGCAGTGCTGCTGGTGGGGGCACCATTCGCACAACCGCGACTGGGTGGGACGGAAATCTCCCGTCTGCCCGGCGGATTGGATGGCCCGCCAGATCGCCATCAGCGTCTTCTCGAACCGCAGCAGCTCGTCGTGATCCGGCGTGTAGTCGAGCACCTGGCCGTCGGCCAGATAGATGAGCCGCAGCCGGGTGGGCTGCACACCTCGCGACCGCAACAGCGCCACCGCATAGAACTTCATCTGGAACATCGCCTTGAACTCGGCCAGTGCCCGTGCTTCCGGGGGCGCCTTGCCGGTCTTGTAGTCGACCACGCGAAGCTCGCCCGTGGCGGCGACGTCGATCCGGTCGATGAAGCCACGCAGCAGCGTGCCGTCCGCGAGTTCTACCTCCACCCGCTGCTCGCAGCACTCCGGGTTGAAACGGGTGGGGTCCTCGAGCCGGTAATACCCGGCCAGTAACGCCTGCGCCTCGACCAGCAGCTGGGTGCGCTGCGCCGAATCCAGCTCGGCGGTCATCTCGGGTGTCGCGGCGACGATCTGCTCCCACGCCGGCTCCACCAGTGACATCGCGGTGTCCGGGCCGCGCTGCTCGGCGGGCAGGCCGTAAAGCTGCTGCAGGGTGGCGTGGACGAGGGACCCGCGCAGCTGCGCGGTCGACGGCGCCTCGGGCAACCGGTCGATGGCCCGGAACCGGTACAGCAGCGGACACTGCTTGAAGTCCGCCGCACGCGACGGCGACAGGGCCGGGCGGCGCACCTGCCCCTCCGAGCGCTCCGCCGACTGCGGCGCCTCTGGATGGACGGTCATGCCGGCAGCCTAGGACTGGGGGCCGACAACCCCCAAACACTTGCGGCGGCGAGTCGGCTGGCACGCTGGACCGCGTGTCCGTAACCGGCCCGTTCACCGAGGGCGAGCGTGTTCAGCTCACCGATGCCAAGGGCCGGCACTACACGGTGGTGCTCGCCGCGGGCGCCGAGTTCCACACGCATCGCGGGTCGATCCCGCACGACGCGCTGATCGGGCTGGAGCAGGGCAGCGTGATCAAGTCCAGCAACAACGCCGTGTACTTGGTGATGCGGCCCCTGCTGATCGACTACGTGATGTCGATGCCGCGCGGGCCCCAGGTGATCTACCCCAAGGACGCCGCCCAGATCGTGCACGAGGGCGACATCTTCCCGGGTGCGCGGGTGCTGGAGGCCGGCGCCGGGTCCGGCGCGCTGACCTGTTCGCTGCTGCGCGCGGTCGGGCCCGAAGGTTTGGTGACCTCCTACGAACAGCGCGCCGACCATGCCGAGCACGCCGAACGCAACGTGTCGGTTTTTCACGGTGGTCAGGTACCTGGCAACTGGCAACTGATCATCAGCGATGTCTCCGACTCCGAACTGCCGGACGGATCCTTCGACCGCGCCGTACTCGACATGCTCGCGCCGTGGGAGGTGCTGGAGGCGGTCGCCCGCCTGTTGATACCGGGTGGCGTACTGATCATCTACGTGGCCACCGTCACCCAATTGTCGCGTGCGGTCGAGGCGTTGCGGGCACAGCAGTGCTGGACGGAGCCGCGATCCTGGGAGACGTTGCAACGCGGTTGGAACGTTGTGGGTCTCGCGGTCCGGCCGCAGCATTCGATGCGCGGGCACACGGCCTTCCTGATCTTCACGCGACGGCTCGCCCCCGGCGTCGTCGCTCCCGTTCCGTTGGGTCGCAAGCGCGAAGGCCGCGACGGCTAGTGGCGCGGCGGGTCGCCACCGCCTCCTAGGCGAGGTCCTCGCTGCGCACCACGGAGCGCCGCACCGACAGCAGCTCGAACTCGGGATGCGCGGCCACCAACCGTTCGGCAGCGTCCAGGACGTCGACGGCGTGGCCGCGGTCGCCCGAGACCGTGGCGACGCCGATGCCCGCTCGCCGGTACAGATCGTGCGAACCGGTCTCGGCCGCCGAGACGCTGAACTTGCGCTGCAACTCGGCGACGACGGGACGAATGATCGACCGCTTCTCTTTGAGTGATCGAACGTCGCCGAGCAAAACGTCGAACTCGAGCCAGCCGATCCACATGCCGCGGGTCAACCCGGCGGGTTTTGCTGATCGGGGGCGGGCTCCGTGGTGCGCAGCGAGGACCTCGCCTAGGAGGCGG
>NZ_LZMB01000555.1 GCF_001673555.1 Mycobacterium sp. 1165178.9
GACCGAACCCACCTACGATCGTTCCGGTGTCGGCGTTGTAGTCGTTGAAGAAGTTGCCGAACGCGTTCGGCGCCGCGTGCAGAATGTTTTCCAGGGCCATGTGGTGATCGACCAGGTTCTGCGTGACGTCGGCCAACCGGGCGATCTGCTCGCTGGTCTGGTTGCGGGTCCCGGCGATGAATCGCCGCACCTCGCCGACCGCCGTCGACAGATCGGTCAGCGCCGCATCCAGGTCGGATTTGCTGTCGTTGACCACGCTGGTGAGCGTGGCCAGGCGGTCGTTGAACTGCACGAGTTGCACGTTGCTGTCGCGCAGCGCGGCGACGAAGGTCTGCAGGTTTTTGATGATGTCGACGATGTTGCCGCTACCGTTGGCGAGGATCCGGCCCACGCCTGACAATTGACCTAGCGTTTGACGCAGCTTGTCGCCGTTGCCGTCCAGCGCATTGGCGGCGCTGTCGATGAACCGGCCGACCGAGGTGCCCGATACCCCACTCTTGGGTCCCAAATCCGTTGCCAGCCGCATCAACTGGGTTTTGACCTCGTCCCACTCGACCGGCACCGCGGTGCGTTCGACGGGTATCACTGCCCCGTCGCGCATGACCGGCCCACTATCGCGGTAGGCCGGTGCGAGCTGGACATAGCGGGCGGCCACCAGATTCGGAGCGACAATAACCGCTTTCGCGTCCGCAGGAATGGGCACGTCGCGGTCGACCTTGAGGACCATCTTGGCCTGAGTGCCCTGCGGCTGAATGGATTTGATGCTGCCGACTTTGACACCGGAAACCCGCACCTCGTCATGGGGATAGATCGCGGTGGCGGTGGTGAAATAGGCGGTGATCGTCCGTGGGCCGAAGAACGTGTTACGGATGACCACGGCGGCGCCGGCGACGATCAGCCCGACGAGCACAACCGCCGTCACTACCGTCAGCCGCTTGCGCGGAATCCGGGAGATCCGGGAGGTCACTGTGATCCTCCGATCCGTCCGCCCAGGGTGCAACCAGGGCACTGTGGAATGGAGTTGTACGGCCAGGGGGTCAGTGCCCGAGGTACCGGCGACGGGAATCCGGGGCCCTTTGAAGTATCGAAGGTCCGGAATCCCCACAGGTAGTCGACCAGTTCCTGGAACAGTTGGGGGATAAGGAAGTTCGGGGCGAAGGCCTGGTACGCGTACATACCGGAAATGGCCTCACCGACCGTGATTTGGAATTTGGCCAGACCCGGCAGCGCTTTGCCGATGTTGTCGCGGTTCTTCTCCAACACCCCGAGAACCCGATTCAGCCGCTCCAGCGTCGGTGCCAATGTGCTTTCGTTGTCGTGCACCAACGCCGTCAGCTGCTTGGCCACCACCGACGTGTTGGCCAGCAGGTCCACGATCTCTTGCCGGCGTGCGACTAGCACTTGCAGCAGGGAATCGGAGTTGAGGATGAGCTTGTTGACCTGCATGCTGCGTTCGGAAAGTATCCCGGTGACGTCGCCGGCACTCTTGAACAACTCGCCCAGGTTCTTGTTGCGACTGTTGAGGGTTCGCGATAACCGGGTGAGCGCGTCGAACGCCGGCCCCATCTGGGGTGCGATCTGATCGAGCGTCGCCGCGAGCGTGTCCAACGACTGATTCAACGCCGTGGTGTTGGTGCCGGCCGTGTCCGACGTCAGGTCACTGACCGCCTCGGTCAACGAATAGGGCGACGACGTGCGCGAGATGGGGATCAGAGCCATCGGATGCATCGTGCCGCTGCCGGCTGACTCCACTGTCAACATCCGCTCGCCCAGCAGCGTGCCGGTGCGGATGTGCGCGGAAGTCTCCGAGCCGAGCAGGATGTTGCCCTTCATCGCGAACGTCACCAGCGCATCGCCGTGGCGCAGCTTCACATCCGACACCGTGCCGACCTTCAGCCCCGACACAATTACGGGGTTGCCCGTCGCAAGGCCGCCGGCTTCGGTAAACAGCGCCTGGTACCTGACCATCGACGCCCATTGGGTGAACCGGTCGGGCGAGAGGCCCACCAGGATGACCATCACCGCCAGGACGACGCCGATCAGTCCTGCCTTGACGAGCCCAGCTCCGCGATACTTGAGCATTAGGGTTCCGAGCACCTTCCTGCTTCTGACCTAAAGATATTGGCGCGCACGGTCTTACCCGAAAGATCTGTGCCGCGGAGCCCGAACTGGCAGATGTAGTACGGAATGGTGGCGCCGTTCACGCCGAGCCGGACCAGCTTGCGGTAGTTCTGCGGCGCCTTGCCGAGTACGGCGTCGAGGCGGTCCCTGTCGCCATCGAGTATCGGCGCCAGCCGATTCAACTGCGCTATGGTGCCGGACAGCGGCGGTCGGGCCTCGGCCAGCAGGTCCGCCAGCGAGGCGGTTCCCTTGTCCAGGGCGTCAATTGCGGACCCGATCGTGTCGCGGTCATTTGACAGGCCGCTGACAAGCTGCTCGAGGCGATCGATCGCGCCGGAGAACTGTTTGCCGTCCTTCGAAACCGTGCCGATCACGATGTTGAGATTGTCGATCAGTTGCTGGACGGTTTGATCGTTGTCGGCCAAGGCGTTCGAAAACGAAGTCGTCTTGGCGAACAGCGAGTCGAGGGTCCCCCCCTGGCCCTGGAAGACTTGCAACAGTCCTGAGGTCAGCGCGTTGACATCGCGCGGATTCAGGCCCTGGGTGACGGGTTTGAGTCCGCCGAGCAGCAGATCGAGGTCGAGCGCCGGCGCGGTGCGGTTGACCGGAATCTGACCGCCTGCCGGCAGATGCTTGGTGGAGCCCGGACCATCGACGAGTTCGAGGTAGCGATCGCCCACCAGGTTGAGGTAGCGGACCGCTGCCCGGGACCCCTCGGTGAGGACGACGTTGCGGTCGACGTCGAAGTCCACCACAACTTTCTTGTCCGGCTGCAGCGAAACGCCGTTGACCGTGCCCACCCGGATCCCGGCGACCCTTACCGACTGCCCCGTCTTCAGACGCGACACGTCGGTGAACACGGCCGAATACTTGGTCGTCGATCCCGTCCGATACTGGCCGAAGATGAAGAAAAGAAAGGCGGTAAGCATCGCCATCACGACCGCAAAGATCGTGAACTTGATCAGCGTGGCGCGCGTCCTCATCCGGGTTGTCCGATCTGAGCGGAATTTCGTGGCGGGCCGGCGATCGGCCCGTACAACAGCTGTTTGAGGAGATCGGAGTTGAGCAACAGCTGGGGGTTTCCGTAGTTCACCGGGTCCGCGCCGATATCGGCAATCAATTGGGGTGGGCTCGTATTGAACGGCAGCGGCAGACCCACGCACTGCGGGCCGCCCGTCGCAGCGACCTTGGGCAGGTTCGTCGGATACCGATAACGTTCGGCGCCCCACGTGAGGCTCGCCGAGATGTTGATGCTCGGTTCCGACAACGGCGCCCCGTGCGATATGCGTACGAGTCCGGTGAACGCGCAGGTTAGCGCAGGGTTGTACTCATTTAGCAGGTCGGTGGTCGGCACCAGCAGACGCAACACATTCGTCAGCGGTTGGCGGTTCGTCGACAAGACGTCGTTGCCGATGTCGGCCAACCCAATCGCGCTGATCAGCAACGCGTCCAGGTTGTGCTGTTCCTCGACAATCGTCTTGCTGATCCGGGTGGCGTTGGCCGCGGTCTTCACCAGGTCCGGTGCCGCGTCGGCATAGGCGTTGGAGACCGCGGGTAAGACGGTGAGGTCATGCCTCAATGCGGGAAGACTTGGCTCCCACTTGGCCAGAAACGAATCCAGGTCGCTCAGCGACTGGCCGAGCTGTGGGCCCCGCCCGCTGAACGCTTGCGCCAGCGCACCCAGGGACTCGTTAAGCTTGGGCGGGTCGATGTGCGACAGGACCGACACGAGTTCCTGGAACACCGTGTTGATTTCGACCATGACGTGCTGGCCTTGTAGCGTCTGGCCGGCGCGTAGCCGCTGCGCCGAGGGCTGTTCGGGTGGCACCAGCTCGACGGACTTCGCGCCGAAGACCGTCGAGGATGCGATGTTCACGAGCACGTTGCTGGGGATGAAGCGCATCTGCGACGGGTCCATCGCCAAGTGAATGGCCGCTTGGCCGTTGGGCAGCGATTGGATCGAGTCGACCTTGCCCACCTGCACGCCACGCAGCTTGACCTTGGCGTCCGGGTTCATGACCAGGCCGGCTCGTTGCGAGATCACGGTCACCGGCACGGTTTCGGTGAAGGAGCCCTGAAACAGACCCACCGCCACGGCGAAAATCACGCCGATGATGACGACGGTGGCCAGTCCTAGCAAGGGCGGGAGGTAGTTTCGTCCGGCCGGTGGCCGGGCGTGGCCGGTGCGCGGGGGTCGGCCCGCGGCCGCGCCGCGACCCGCTGGCACATTCTGAGTCATTTCAGTTCCACCTCCTCTGCTAACCGGACAGGTTGAAGTTGCCGTTCGTACCGTAGATAGAGAGTGAGACCAGCAGCGTTACCGACACCACGACGATGAGCGAAGTGCGCACCGCATTACCGGTCGCGTTACCGACACCGGCCGGCCCGCCCGAAGCGAAATATCCGTAGTAGGTGTGGATCAGCAGGATGGTGAGCGCCATCAGGATGGCCTGCAGGAATGACCACAACAAGTCAATCGGGTTCAGGAAAGTGTTGAAGTAGTGCTGGTACAAACCCTGCGACTGTCCGAGCAAGAACGTCGTGGTGAACTGGCTTGCGACAAACGACAAGATCACGGCGATGCTGTACAGCGGCGTGATCGCCATCATTCCCGCCAGGATCCTGGTGCTGACCAAATAGGCAACCGGGCGGATGGCCATGCTCTCCAACGCATCTACTTCTTCGTTGATCCGCATGGCACCCAACTGCGCGGTCACCCCGGCGCCGAAGGTGGCCGCCAGGCCGATCCCGGCGACCACCGGTGCCGCAATGCGCACGTTGATGAACGCCGATAGAAAGCCCGTCAGCGCCTCGATGCCGATGTTGCCCAGCGATGTATAACCCTGAATCGCCAGGGTGCCGCCCGCCGCCAGAGTCAGGAAGCCGACGATCACGACGGTTCCGCCGATCATCGCCAAAGTGCCCGCGCCCATGCTGATCTCGGCGATCAGTCGAACGACTTCGCGCGTGTAATGCTTGGCCGCAAACGGCACCCCGGCGAGCGCCTTGCCGTAAAACAGGGTGTGGTCGCCGATCCGCCCCATCAGGGCGACCGGCCTCTCGAGTTGGCGGCTTAATCGCGGATATGTAGCCCTCAGCGCCATGATTGCCCTACTTCGCCGTCAATTTGATGCCGATCGCGGTGACGAGCACGTTGACGACGAACAGGGACATGAACGCATAAACCACGGTTTCGTTCACCGCGTTGCCGACGGCCTTGGCGCCCCCGCCGGTGATCGACAGGCCCCGATAGCAGGCGACCAAGCCGGCGATGAGGCCGAAAAGCGCGGCCTTGACGCACGAAATGACCACCTCGGGCACGCCGGTGAGCAAGGTGATACCCGCGGCGAACGCGCCGGGATTGACATCTTGCACAAAGACCGAAAAGACGTAGCCGCCAAGGACGCCGATGATGACGACGAGGCTGTTGAGCAAGAAGGCCACCAGTCCGGAGGCCAGCATGCGCGGTGTGACCAATCGTTGCACCGGGTTGATGCCCAGCACTTCCATCGCGTCAATCTCTTCGCGAATCGTTCGCGCCCCTAGGTCTGCGCACATTGCGGTAGCACCGGCGCCCGCCACGATCAACACTGTGACCAGTGGGCCGAGCTGGGTGACCGCGCCGAACGCCGCACCCGCACCGGATAGATCCGCCGCGCCCAGTTCGCGCAGGAGGATGTTGAGGGTGAAGCTGACGAGGACGGTAAATGGGATAGCCACCAACAAGGTGGGAGCCAGCGACACCCGCGCGACGAACCAGGACTGCTCCAAGAACTCCCGCCATTGGAACGGCCGGCGAAACGTGAACTTGACCGCGTCGGCCGACATCGCGAACAGTGCACCGACGGCCTGCATGGGCCCCGAAAGGTCCCATTTCAGTTTCAGCTGTGGCAGTCCCGCTGACCAGTGGTCGGCGCCCTTGGTCGCCATCGGCGTCAGACCCTTCCCCGCGTTACGAGACCGGCAGTCTTGTTCTGGCGCAACGGCTGAGGTAGGTTCGACAGAATTGACGGCTGTAAACGCGTGTTGACGAGGGCGAAATGGTCAGCGGGCAGCCACGTTTCGGCATGGGCCTGCGATGGGAAAGCCGCGACCTCGCTCACGCCAAACCTCCGTTCTGTTGCGTGAGTTCGCTGTAAAACGAGGAGCTCCGCGTCTTGAAGCGTCCGGCGATTATGACTCATGCCACGTCCGGGCGGAGCGAAAAATGCATAACCGTTATCGGGCACTTCGCGGCCGGTGCAGTGACGCAAGACAACTGCGTCCCAACACAAGCGACAGTCTGCTCAACCATGTCCGAGCTGCTCCGGTCTTAGGTGACGGCGCCGGCCGTCTTGAGTTCGATGATGCGGTCCCAGTCGAGGCCGAGCTCCATCAGGATCTCGTCGGTCTGCTCAGCGAATCCGGGGGCTGGCCCGGTCTGTGGCGCTGCGACGTCGAACTGTACCGGGTTGGCCACCAGCTCGAGTTCACCCGCCTTCACCAGGTACTCGTTCGAACGGATCTGCGCGTCGTCGGCCGCTTGCAGGGTGTCCTGCACGGGAGCCCAGGGGCCGGAAAGCGTGGCGAAGCGCTCGCTCCACTCGGCCAGCGTGCGGGCGGCGATGGCCTTGGTCAGGAGTTCCACCGCATCCGCCGTGTTGGCCGCGATGTTCTCTACCGTGTCGAAACGCGGGTCGTCGGCCAGCTCGGGCAGGTCCACATGCCGGCACACGTCGGCCCAAAACTTAGTGGGCTGCATCATCACGAAGGAGATGTAGCGGCCATCCGAGGTGGTGTAGAGACCCACCAACGGATTATTCGGCGCGCCGTGCACCCCCGGCGGCGGCGCTTCCAGCCGCTGCTTCAGATGCTTTGTCAGCGCGACGGTGTGACCCATCGACCACAGACCGCTGCCGAGCAGGGACACATCGACGACGGACGGTTCGCCGGTCCGCTCGCGTCCGAGCAGCGCTGCCGCGATGCCACCGGCGAGGTTGGTGCCCGAGATCGTGTCACCGTAGGCCGGTCCGGGTGGCGCGATCATGCCCGGCATGCCGGCGGGGGTGATGGTGGCGGCAGTCCCGGCCCGGCACCAGAAGGCGGTCATGTCGTAGCCGCCTTTGGTCGACTCCTCGCCACGTGGGCCGAGCGCACTGCCCCGCGCGTAGACGATCTTCGGATTGACCGCACGGATGTCGTCGACATCGATGCCAAACTTCTGCCGGTGATCGGGCAGGAAACTGGTCAGGAAGACATCGGCGCGACGGGCCAGCTCGTAGAGCAATTCCTTGCCTTCCGGCACCGACATGTCCAGTCCGATGCTGCGCTTACCGCGGTTGGCGTGCTCGATGTTGGGGTTGGGATCGCCTTCGACGCGCAACATCCCGGTCTGACGGAGCCCGCGCTGCGGATCACCGGTCACGGCATGCTCGACCTTGACCACATCGGCGCCCCATTCGGCGAGCACCGCGCCCGCCGACGGAACGAATCCGTACATGGCTACTTCGAGGACACGGATGCCTTCAAGCGGCCTCATGCGCCGGCTCGGTTCGCTGACAGGGCTGTCAATGCGCCGGCCGCTGCGGTTCCAGTGGCTGCCTCTGCCGTGTCCTGGGCAGGCATTACGTACCCCCTAGTGTGGTGGCGGTCACGATAATTTCATTCTCTTCCCCGGCGAATCTTACATTCGAGTTTCGATAATTCAAGAAAGTCTCAGGAACGGGATCGAGGTCCTGACCAGGGGCGAAAACGGCCGTACGCTGTCGGCCAGCACCTTTCCCTGCAGGCAGGACGCGCTGTTGCGCGCGTGTTGCACGCCGCTCCGCGTGGAGAGTAGGGTTCTCATAATTGTAAGGGAGATTCTTTGTGACTGAAATGGCCCCCTTCGGAGTAGAGGCCTCAACGTGAAGACCGCAGTAGTCACCGGCGGCGGATCCGGCATCGGTCTCGCCGTCGCGCAACGCCTGCGCGCCGACGGTCTGAATGTCGCCTCCATCGACTTGCGCCCGTCGGAAGCCGACTTCGCTTTCACCGCCGACGTCACGGACCGGTCGCAGGTGGATGCGGCGCTGTCGGCCATCCGCGGCCAGCTTGGGCCGGTGACGGTTTTGGTCAACGCCGCCGGACTCGACGGGTTCAAAAAGTTCAACAACATCAGCTTCGAGGACTGGCACCGGGTGATCGACGTCAACCTCAACGGCGTCTTCCATACCATCCAGGCGGTGCTGCCCGACATGGTCGAGGCGGGCTGGGGACGCATCGTCAACATTTCGTCGTCGAGCACGCATTCCGGTGCGCCCTACATGAGTCACTACGTGGCGGCGAAGTCGGCGGTCAACGGCCTGACGAAGTCGCTCGCACTCGAGTACGGGCCCAAGGGCATTACGGTCAACGCGGTGCCGCCGGGTTTCATCGACACCCCGATGCTGCGCGCGGCCGAAAAAAATGGATTCCTCGGCAACATCGACGAGACCATCGCGCGAACCCCGGTACGCCGAATGGGCACGCCCGAGGACATCGCGGCGGCATGCGCCTTTCTGGTGTCCGAGGAAGCCGGCTACATCACCGGTCAGATCTTGGGCGTGAACGGCGGTCGAAACACCTGAGCATGGCGACTTGTCAGCGGCGCCCGGCAACCAGTGTGAGAGGAGAAAGCCCGTGAAGGTCTGGGTGGATTCAGAACGGTGCCAGGGCCACACCCTGTGCGCGATGATCGCTCCGGAATCGTTTCAGCTCAGCGACATCGACGGCAGTTCGTCGGCAGTCGACGAGGTGGTGCCCGCCGATCGCGAGGACCAGGTGCGTGAGGCCGCCCAGTCCTGTCCGGAGCAGGCCATCATGATCACCGACGACTGAGCCGGCACCGGGTCAATAGCCAGCGAACACATAGGGAGACAGAGCGTTGAGTGTCGACGACGTCGTCAATGACAGCGACCGCAAGAAGAACCGGTACCACTTCGACCGGCATTCCTCCGAGTATCGGTCGCAGTTCAAGACGATCACCGAAGAGATGCACGCAAAGTGCCCCATGGCGTGGACGGAAACCTACGGCGGCCACTGGGTCGCGGCCGGAAGCCACGAGGTCTTCGAGCTGGCCCGCTGCCCCGCCGTCTCCAACGATCACGACATCCACGGCGAACGCCGCGGCTACAAGGGCATTTCGATCCCCACCGCCAGCCGGGTCAGCGCGGTGCGCGGCGGGATCCTAGAGATGGACGACCCCGAGCACCGCATCTATCGAACGGTGCTCAACCCGTATCTGTCGCCGGCGGCGATCAAGCGCTGGGAACCGTTCATCGACGACGTGACGCGCGCCTGCCTCGACGAGAAGATCGAAAGTGGCCGCATCGACTTCGTCGACGACCTGGCCAACATCGTGCCCGCCGTCTTCACGCTGGCGATGCTGGGAATCCCGCTCAAGAAGTGGAACATGTACAGCGAGCCGGTGCACGCCGCGGTGTACACGCCCGAGCACTCGCCCGAGATCGAGCGCGTCACCGCGATGCACCGGGAGATGGGGCTCGACATGGTCAACAACATGATCGAGATCCGCGCAAACCCGCGACCCGGCATCGTGAACGGCCTGCTCGAGATGCGGATCGACGGCGAGCCGGCCCCGGAGCTGGAAATCCTGGGGAACCTGGGCCTGGTCATCGGCGGCGGCTTCGACACCACGACCGCGCTGACCGCCCACTCCCTGGAATGGCTTTCGGAGCACCCGGACCAACGGCAGCTGCTCAGCGATGAGCGCAAAACCCTGCTCGATCCGGCGACCGAAGAGTTCCTGCGCTTCTTCACCCCGGCGCCCGGGGATGGCAGGACCTTTGCCGACGACATCGAGCTCGACGGCACCCAGTTCAAAGAGGGTGAGCGGCTGTGGATCTCGTGGGCGATGGCCAACCGTGACCCATCGGTGTTCCACGACCCGGACAAAATCATCCTCGACCGTAAAGGCAACCGGCACTTCAGCTTCGGGCTGGGGGTCCACCGGTGCATCGGGTCGAATGTGGCGCGCACCGTGTTCAAGTCCATGCTGACCGCGGTACTCGACCGGATGCCCGACTACAAGTGCGACCCGGAGGGAACCGTCCACTACGAGACCATCGGTGTCATCCAGGGCATGCGTAAGCTACCGGCCACCTTCACGCCCGGGCGTAAGGTCGGAGCAGGCCTGGACGAAACGCTGGAAAAGCTGCAGCGCATCTGCGACGAGCAAGAGCTCGCCAGGCCGATCACGGAGCGCAAGGAAGCGGCTGTCATTGACTGAGCCGCTCATAATTTTTGCGAGTAGGCCTGTTCAGCGTGACCGCGTCTTATATTGAGGCCAAGCGCGTGTGCAGAGATGGGAGACGCATCCGTGAAGACTTTCGCAATGAGCCTTGCGCTTGCGATGGCCGCGCTGACTCTCACGCCGACCGCCCACGCGGACATGGTGCCTGGCAACTACCATCTGGACACGAACCGGGATCCCGGCCACTTCTGGATTTGGTCGATCAGCCCGTGCGTCCAGCCAACGCCAGGATGCGCGCAGGTGTACGCGACTCCGCAGCCCAACGGGCAAGCGACGGTGTACAGAGGCATAGCTCAGCTGGCCAACGGCCGCTACAACCTGGCCGTCGATGTGCCCGACGGGGTTCGCTGCGTGGTCCAGGTCTTTCCCTCGCACGACGTCTACTCGTGGGATGCGGTGACACTGGCGGGTCAGGTCGACTCAACGTTCGACACCGGCTGCGGAGGCGGCCCGGGGGGCACCAACAGTTACCCGTTTTCGCTCGTGCGATTCTAGCCGCGTGAGACGTACGGGAGTCGGTCGCTCATGAGGGCGACGGGGAGTCAGCACGATGCCTGAGGCGAAGAAGCCGCCACAAGATTCGGCCACCTCGAAAGCCGACGCCAAGGCTTTGCTCGAGGAAGCCGAGGCTGAGGCCGCGGAAGCCGAGGCGCTGGCGGCCGCGGCGCGCGCTCGCGCCCGCACGTACATCATCTGTCGACCGCACTGGCCGCCGCCGGTCACGGCGTCGTCGTGCTGTCCCGGCGCCCCATC
>NZ_LZMB01000556.1 GCF_001673555.1 Mycobacterium sp. 1165178.9
CTGCTGGCCGCCGCGGAGATGGGGGCGGATCTGAGCCGGCTCGCGGTGATACCGGATCCCGGCACCGATCCGGTGGAGGTGGCCGCGGTGCTCATCGACGGCATGGATCTGGTGGTCCTGGGGCTGGGCGGGCGGCGGGTGCCACCCACCCGGGCGCGGGCGGTGGTGGCCCGCGCCAGGAACAAGGGCTGCACCCTGTTGGTCACCGGCGGCGATTGGCAGGGGGCACCGACGCGCCTCGCCGCCCACGTCTGTGGTTATGAGATCACCGCAGGCGACCGTCCCGGATTCGGCCGGATCGGCGGGGTGCGGCTTCAGGTCAGCGGGACATGCGCGGGACGACGGGTGATGACTCCAGCGCGAGCCGGGTAACCCATGGTATCCCCTTCTGGTTCAAGGGTTTTGGCGATCTGGTGCATGGATTGGCCCGCGGTCGCGGCGGCGGCTGCCGCGGGTCTGTCCGCGACCGCTCCGATCGCGGTCACGCTGGCCAACCGGGTGATCGCCTGCTCGTCGGCCGCCCGCGCGGCAGGGGTGCGGCGGGGCCTGCGACGCCGGGAGGCGGCCGCCCGATGCCCGCAACTGCACGTCACCGCCGCCGACGCGGACCGCGACGCCCGCTTTTTCGAAGCGGTGATCGCGGCGGTGGACGACCTGGTGCCCCGCGCCGAAGTGCTGCGGCCCGGCCTCCTGGTGTTGCCGGTGCGCGGCGCGGCCCGCTATTTCGGGTCCGAGGCCACCGCCGCCGAACGGCTGATCGATGCGGTGGCTGTGAGTTCAGTGGCCGGCGCCGAGTGTCAGGCCGGGGTGGCCGACCAGTTGTCCACCGCGGTCTTCGCGGCGCGGGCGGGCCGTGTCGTCGAGCCGGGGGGTGACGCGAAGTTCTTGTCGGTGCTGTCCATCCGACAACTCGCCACCGAGCCGAGCCTGTCCGGCGCCGGCCGCGAAGAGCTGACGGACCTGTTGTGGCGGATGGGGATTCGCACCATCGGGCAGTTCGCCGCGCTGTCGCGCAGCGACGTGGCTTCCCGATTCGGCGCCGACGGGGTGACTGCGCACCGGTTGGCCCGCGGCGAACCCGACCGGCCCCCCTCCGGCCGGGAGCCGCCGGCCGAACTCGAGGCCGTGCTGGACTGCGACCCGCCGATCGACCGGGTCGATGCCGCGGCGTTCGCGGGGCGCTCACTGGCCGGCAGGCTGCATCAGACGCTGATGGCCGCCGGCGTTGGATGCACCCGGCTGGCCATCCACGCCGTCACCGCCAACGGCGAAGAACTGCACCGGGTGTGGCGGTGCGCCGAACCGTTGACCGAGGACGCCACCGCCGACCGGGTGCGCTGGCAGCTCGACGGATGGTTGAGCAGCCGCACCGCGCGCAATCCCCGTCCCACCGCCGCGGTGACGCTGTTGCGGCTCAAGGCGGTGGAGGTGGTATCGGCCGAGGCGCTGCAGTTGCCGCTCTGGGGTGGCCTGGGCGAGGAGGACAGGCTGCGGGCTCGCCGGGCGCTGGTGCGGGTGCAGGGCCTGCTCGGCCCGGAGGCGGTGCGAGTGCCGGTGCTGTCCGGCGGGCGCGGCCCGGCCGAGCGCATTACGCTGATCCCGCTCGGCGACGAGCCGGTGCCGCGGGCCGATCCCGATCCACCGTGGCCCGGCCGGCTGCCCGAGCCGTCACCGGCGGTCCTGCTTGATGACCCGGTGGAACTGCTTGACGCCCAAGGCAACCCGATACGGGTGACCATCCGGGGGCTGTTCTCCGCCGATCCCGCGCGCATGATCGCCCATGGCCGCGACGAGCGGCTGTGCTGGTGGTCCGGGCCGTGGCCGGTCGACGAGCGATGGTGGGATCCCGAACTGAGTAAGGGGCGCACCGCCCGCGCCCAGGTATTGCTGGAGAGTGAGCGTGCGCTGCTGCTGTGCTATCGCCGGCGACGCTGGTATGTGGAGGGAAGCTACGAATAGCTTTGCGCTTCAGCGTATTCGACACGCCGCAATGCGTCGGGGGTCAGATCCTTCAGGGAGGGATATCCGTCGACGGCCATGATCAGATCCGCTTCGGCCAGCAGCGAGCGCAGCACGTGCACAATGCCGTCCACGCCACCGACGGCCAGGCCGTAGGCGTACGGTCGGCCGATCCCCACGGCGGTCGCGCCCAGCGCCAGCGCTTTGATGATGTCGGCGCCGCCACGCACGCCCGAGTCGAACAGCACCGGGATTCCATCGGCGGCCTCGATTACTGCGGGCAGGCAATCCAAGCAGGGCAGCCCGCCGTTGGCTTGCCGGCCGCCGTGGTTGGAGCAGTAAATGCCGTCCACGCCAATATCTTTGGCGCGGCGAACGTCGTCGGGATGGCAGATGCCCTTGACCATCAGCGGCAGGCTGGTCTCGGACCGCAGCCATTCCAGGTCCGACCACCGGAACGGCCCGCCGAAGATCGGCAGTTTGCGCACCGCCGCCTCGGTGGCGTCTTCACCCGGTTCGAGCTTGGCGCGGAACACCGGATCGCTCGTGTAGTTAGCCAGGCAGCCGCTGGGCACCTGCGGGTAGTTCCCGCCTTTCAGATCGCGCGGGCGCCAGCCGGTGACCCACGTGTCGAGCGTGACGGCGATGCCCTTGAAGCCGGCCGCCTCGGCCCGGTGCACCAGGCTGGTGGCCATCTCGCGGTCCGGAGGCGTGTACAGCTGGAAGAACGCCGGGGTGTCGCCGAGCTCGGCCGCGAGATCCTCCATCGGGTCAGCCGACAGGGTCCCCACGAAAAACGGCACACCCGTGCGGGCCGAGGCCCGCGCACACAGCATGTCCCCGTGGCCGTTCGGGTCGCACACGCCGATGACGCCGATGGGAGCCATGAATATCGGGGAATCGAACCTGACGCCGAACAACTCAACTGCCATATCGCGCTGCTCGGGCGCGATCCCCATGCGCGGATACAACCCCCACCGCTTGAAAGCCTCGCAGTTGATGCGCTGGGTGTGTTCGTCACCCGCGCCGCCGGCCACGTATCCCAGCACCTTCGGCGTCATCGCCGCCGCGGCCTTCTTCTCCAGCTCGTCGAACCTGATCGGGTACTGCGGCTGATTGCCGTGCAGCGACTGGTCGTACAACTCGTTTTGATACTCGGCGAAAGCCATAGTCGCTGACTTCCCCGGGCTTGGATCACCAAACGAGCGCTCGAGGATCAGCGCCGCGGTCTATGCCGGCGTCAGTAGCGCCCGAAGGCAATGGCCACGTTGTGTCCGCCGAATCCGAACGAGTTGTTGATCGCGTACTCGTAGTTGCCCGGGCGTGGTTTGCCGGCCACGACGTCGAGGTCGATTTCGGGGTCGAGGTTTTCCAGGTTGAGCGTGGG
>NZ_LZMB01000557.1 GCF_001673555.1 Mycobacterium sp. 1165178.9
GCCGTGCGAATCCCGGTAGACCTTGGTGAGATCGGAGGCGACGAGGATGTCGTCGGTCCGGGCGGCCACCGGCCGGCTAGGGCGTGCCAGTGACGGGGCTGCGGCCACCAGCCGCTGCGTGTACTCGTGCTGCGGCTCGCGCAGAATGGTCCGTGCGGCACCGGATTCCACCACGACGCCGCGGTGGACGACGACGACGCGCTCGGCCCGTTCGGCGGCCAGCGCCAGATCGTGAGTGATCAGCAGCAGCGCGGTGCCCAGCTCGTCGGTGAGGCGCGCAAGGTGGTCGAGCACTTGCCGTTGCACCGTGACGTCCAGGGCCGACGTCGGTTCGTCGGCGATCAGCAGTTGCGGGCGGCCCGCCAGCCCGATGGCGATCAGTGCGCGCTGGCACATGCCGCCCGACAATTGGTGCGGATACTTGTCGGCCTGCTTCGCAGCATCCGGCATGCCGGCCTGGGCGAGCAACTCCACCACCCGTCGCCGGTCACGGCGGCCATCGGTGTTGGCCCGCAACGCTTCTGAGATCTGAAAGCCGACCTTCCAGACGGGGTTGAGGTTGGTCATCGGGTCTTGAGGCACATACCCGATGCGACGCCCTCGGATCGACCGCAGCAGCCGCCGATCGGCGGAAGTGATGTCCACGCCGTCAAAACTGATGCGGCCGGCCGTGATTCGACCCCCCGGGGGGAGCAGCCCCAGGATCGCGGCGGCCGTGGTGGATTTCCCGGATCCCGACTCGCCGACCACGGCGACGGTCTGCCCGGGCAGGATGCTCAGGTCTATCCCGGCCACCGCGGGGGCGTGCTCGGCGAACCTGACCTCCAGGCCCTCAACCGTCAACAGCGGCTCACGCGCAGTCATGCGGCGCCACTCTCCCCCGCAAGCGGGCGGTGCCCCCACCTCATCGCTGCGCTCTGCATCGTCGCCGGCGCAGTCATGCGCGCCTCGCCCGCGAGGCCGGATCCAGGGCGTCGCGCAGGGCGTCGCCCATCATCATGAACGCCAGCACCGTCGTCGCCAATGCGCCGGCGGGATAGAACAAGATGGGCGAACCGGCCCGCAGCCGCGTCTGAGCGAGGTTGATGTCACCACCCCAGGACACGACCGAGGTGGGCAAGCCGACGCCGAGGTAGGACAGTGTGGCCTCGGTGACGATGAAGGCCCCGAGCGCGATCGTCGACATCGCGATCACCGGCCCCACCGCGTTGGGCAGCGCGTGACGCAGCAGCGTCTGAAACCTGCTCAGCCCCAACGCTTTGGCCGCGAGCACATAATCACTGCTGCGCACCTCCAGCACTGCGCCACGAGCGATCCTGGCTATCTGCGGCCAACCGAACAAGGCCAGGATGGCGATCACCGTCCACACCGTGCGGTGGTGCAGAACCTGCATGAGGACGATCGCGGCCAGCAGCAGCGGCAGCCCGAAGAAGATGTCGGTGACGCGGGAGACGACGGCGTCCAGCCAGCCTCCGTAGAAGCCGGCCAAGGCGCCCAGCGCGCCGCCGATGACGAACACCAGCAGGGTAGCGCCCAACCCGACGGTCACCGACGCCCGCGCCCCATAGATGGTGCGCGTGTAGATGTCGTGGCCCTGCAGGTCGGTGCCGAACCAGTGCGCCGCCGAAGGGCTGCGCAGGCTTTGGCTCGGATCTGCATAGCTGGGGTCGGCGTGGGTGAACAACGAGGGATACAGCGCGACAACAAGAATGAGGAGGATCAGCACGGCGGCGACGACGAACTTCGGACGGCGGTGCAGCTTGCGCCAGGTCTCGGCCCAAAAGCCAGAATGCTCAGCCATAGCGGATCCTCGGGTCCAGCGCCGCGTAGAGCAGATCGACCATCAGGTTGGTCACCAGATAGATCAGGACCAGAACCGTCACGATCGAGACCACGGTCGGCGCTTCCTGCCGGGTGACGGCCTGGTAGAGCACGCCGCCGACACCATGAATGTTGAAAATGCCCTCGGTCACAATGGCTCCGCCCATCAGCGCACCGAGATCGGCACCCAGGAAGGTCACGACCGGGATCAGCGAGTTGCGCAGGATGTGCACGGTCACAACACGTGGGCGCGACAATCCCTTGGCGGTGGCGGTGCGGACATAGTCGGTGTGCGTGTTGGCGGCCACGGCGGATCGGGTCAGCCGTACGACGTAGGCGAATGAGACAGAGCCCAAGACGGTTCCGGGAAGCAGCAAGCGCCCGAATGTCGCCCGCTCGCCCACGGTGACCGGCGCGATGCCCAGCTTTACCCCGAACAGGAACTGAGCCAGAAAGCCCAGCACGAAGATCGGGATCGCGATGATGATCAGCCCGGCGATCAGCACCGTGGCATCGAATAGTCCCCCTTGGCGCAGCCCGGAAATCACCCCGAACCCGATACCCAGCACCGCCTCCACGACCAAAGCGATCAACGCGAGCCGGAGCGTGACCGGAAACGCGTGTGCCAGAACGGCGCTCACCGGAAGCCCGGAATAGGCGCGGCCCAGGTCGCCGTGCACGACGCCGCCCAGGTAGCGCAGGTACTGCACGATGAACGGATCGTCGAGGTGGTAGCGCGCCCGAAGCGCGGCGGCCACCGCCGGAGTCAGCGGGCGATCCCCCGCGATGGCGGCCAGGGGATCGCCGGGCAGCAGGAAGACCATGCCATAGATCAGTAAGGTGGCGCCCAGGAAGACGGGCACCATCACGGCGATCCTGCGCGCGACATACCAGCCCATGTCTTAACCCTTGACCAGATTCTCGTAGTCAGGCAGCCCGTTCCAGGTGACCTTGACGGCGCCGATCTGGGTCGACCACCCGACCACGGCGATGTAGTACCACAGCGGCACGGCGGGCATGTCGTGCAACAGGATTCGTTGAGCGGCGTTGACCAGCACGTCGGCCTGCCGTAGGTCGGGAGCCGCCTCGGCCGCTGCCAGGCCGGCGTCGAACTCGTGGCTGGAATATCCGACGTCATTGGATCCCGCACCGGTGGCGTACAGCGGAGCGAGGAACTCGATCATCGACGGGTAGTCACCGATCCAGCCCGCCCGGAACGCGGTGTCGATCGTGCGGTTGGTGATCTGGGTGCGAAACCCCGCGAAGGTGGGCTGCGGCGCGCCGACAGCATCGATGCCCAGCACGTTCTTGATGCTGTTGGCCACCGCGTCCACCCACTCCTGATGCCCGCTGTCTGCGTTATAGGCGATGGCGTACCGCCCGGTCCACGGCGAGATCGCGTCGGCCTGGGCCCAGAGTCGGCGCGCCCGTTCGGGATTGAAGTCCAACCCGTCACTGCCCGGAATGTTCGGGTCGAATCCCGGCAACGAGCTGGCGGTGAAGTCGCGCGCCGGGCTGCGGGTGTTGTTGAAGATCTGCTGACATATCTGCGGGCGGTTGATCGACGCGGACAACGCGAGCCGGCGCAGTCGGCCCTCCTCGCCGCCGAAGTGCGGCAGCCGCAGCGGCGTGTCGAGCGATTGGCTGACGGCGACGGGTCCGCTCGCGGCGTTGCCGCCCAGGTCGCGTTTGTAGATCGTCAGCGCGCTGGACGGAATCGTGTCCAGCACATCGAGATTGCCCGAGAGTAGGTCGGCGTACGCGGTGTCCAGGTTTGCGTAGAACTCGAACCGCAGGCCCTTGTTGCGGGGTTTGCGGTTGCCTCGATAATCCAGGTTGGGCCGCAGGTCGATTCGGACGTTGTGTTCCCACGCGGGCCCGTCGGCGTCGTCGGCGAGTTTGTACGGGCCATTACCGATCGGGTGCTGTCCGAAAGCGCTCATGTCCCGAAAGGCGGCCTGTGGCAGGGGATAGAACGCGCTGTGCCCCAGTCGCAACTTGAAGTCGATGGTGGGCGCCTTCAGCCGGATGGTGAACTCCCGGTCGTTGGTCACCCGGAGGCCGGACATGGTGGTGGCCGTCGGCTTGCCGCCGGCGGTCAGCCCGGCGACGGCGTCGTAACCGTCGATAGGACTGAAAAAGCTCTGCTGCAGTTGGGCATTGGTGCTCAGTGCTCCGAAGTTCCAGGCGTCGACGAAGGAATGGGCCGTCACCGGCGAGCCGTCGGTGAACGTCCAACCGGGTTTGAGGATGATCCGATAGTTGACGTTGTCCGTGGTATCGACGGACTGGGCCACCTCCGGCGACGGATTGCCTGCGGCGTCGTAGGACATCAGCCCGGCGAACAGCCGATCGAGGATCCGGCCGCCCAGGCTGTCGTTGGTGCCGGTGGGGATCAGGGGGTTCGGCGGTTCCCCGCCGTTGACCACCACCAGATCCGGGCTGAGGACGCCGCCACCACATCCGGCCAGCGAGGCGACCGTCAGCATGGCGACGGCAGCGACTGCCGGCCAGCCCCGCATCCAACACATGACAGCGACCCTAGGGCCTGCGACAGCAGCGGCTGCGGAACCTGCCCGTGGTCAACGCCGACCGACGCCGCTCATACCGCGCTGATCGGGTGCACCGGCAGCGCACACGCGTCGATAGTGGCCGACACGGTCACCACGTTGGTGGTGTCGGGCGGATTGATGACCAAGTCCGTGCAGCCGCTCGCACAGCTACGCCTTACCCGGCTAGGCTCGCACTCGGCCAAAAGCGTGAGGCCACTGAAAACGGCGCAGTCTCGACACAGGAGAGAAGCCAGTGACCGCCACCGATGCCGCAGGCCCGTCGTCGTATCCGCCGCCGGCGCAGTTCGCCGAGCAGGCCAACGCCGGCGACGAGCTGTACCGCGAGGCCGAAGACGACTGGTTGGCGTTTTGGGCGAAGCAGGCCAATCGGCTGGCTTGGTCGGACCCGTTCACCGAGGTGCTCGACTGGTCCGAAGCTCCGTTCGCCAAGTGGTTCGCCGACGGCAAGCTCAACGTCGCCTACAACTGCGTCGACCGCCACGTGGAGGCCGGGCACGGGGATCGGGTCGCCATCCACTGGGAGGGTGAACCCGGCGACAGCCGCAGCCTGACCTATTCCGACCTGCAGGCCGAAGTTTGTAAAGCCGCCAACGCGCTGACCGACCTCGGCCTGGTCGCCGGGGACCGGGCCGCGATCTACATGCCATTGATCCCCGAAGCGGTGATCGCGATGCTGGCCTGCGCGCGCCTCGGCGTCATGCACAGCGTGGTGTTCGCCGGTTTCACCGCCAAGGCGTTGCGTGCCCGCATCGCGGACGCCCAGGCCAAGCTGCTGATCACCACCGACGGGCAGTTCCGGCGCGGCAAGCCGGCACCGCTCAAGGACGCGGCCGACGAGGCCGTCTCGGATGCGGACAGCCCGGTCGAGCACGTACTTGTGGTGCGGCGCACGGGAATTGACGTGTCCTGGACCGACAACCGTGACCTGTGGTGGCACGAGGTCGTCGACGCGGCGTCGGCCGAACACACTCCGGAACCCTTCGCTGCCGAGCAGCCCCTGTTCCTGCTGTACACCTCGGGAACCACTGGCAAGCCCAAGGGCATCGTCCACACCAGCGGCGGCTACCTGACCCACGCCTCCTACACGCACTACTACGTCTTCGACATCAAGCCCGAAAGCGATGTCTTCTGGTGCACCGCCGACATCGGCTGGGTCACCGGACACACCTACGGCGTCTACGGTCCGCTGTCCAACGGGGTCACCGAGGTTCTTTACGAGGGCACGCCCGACTCGCCCACCCAGCACCGGCACTTCGAGATCATCGAAAAGTTCGGCGTGACAATCTATTACACGGCGCCCACGCTGATCCGCACGTTCATGAAGTGGGGACGCGAGGTTCCCGATGCGCACGACCTGTCCAGCCTGCGGCTACTGGGTACGGTCGGTGAACCGATCAACCCCGAAGCGTGGCGCTGGTACCGCAAGGTGGTCGGCGCCGAGCGCCTTCCGATCGTTGACACCTGGTGGCAGACCGAAACGGGTGCCACGATGATCTCCCCGCTGCCCGGAGTCGCTGCGGCCAAACCCGGTTCGGCGATGAGGCCGCTGCCGGGCATCTCGGCCAAGATCGTCGATGACCACGGCGATGAATTGACGCCGGTCGTCCACAAGGGCGAGCACATCACCGGCTACCTGGTCTTGGACCGGCCGTGGCCGTCCATGCTGCGCGGCATCTGGGGCGACCCGGAACGATACGTCGAGACCTACTGGTCCAGGTTCGCCGAGCAGGGCTGGTATTTCGCCGGCGACAGCGCCTATTACGACCGCGACGGCGCCATCTGGGTGGTGGGCCGCATCGACGACGTGATGAACGTGTCGGGGCATCGGCTGTCCACCGCCGAGGTGGAGTCGGCGCTGGTCGGTCACGCTTCGGTGGCCGAGGCGGCGGTGGTCGGGGCGACTGACGAGACCACCGGCCAGGCGATCTGCGCGTTCGTCGTCCTGCGTGGCGATTCCGAAGTGCACGACGGGATCGTCGACGAATTGCGCGTCGAGGTGGCCCGGGAGATCTCACCCATTGCCCGCCCGCGCGAGGTTCATGTGGTGCCCGAGCTACCCAAGACCCGCAGCGGCAAGATCATGCGCAGACTGTTGCGCGACATCGCGGAAAACCGCGAATTGGGTGACACCTCTACGCTGTTGGATCCCGACGTGTTCGACGCGATCAGGGCCGCGAAGTAGCCGCTGTCCGCTCAGCCCGGCAGTGGGCTGAACCCCGCGCCGGGCCGATGTTTGGCGTTGATGTCGCCCAGGATCGCGTTGAATGACTGGACCACGGCCGGCGTGTGCAGCGGGATGTATTTGATGATGCAGGTCGGCAGGTTGTCGCTGAACGCTCCGTGGATCATCCCGACCAACAGATTGTTGACGGTGACCGGCGCGCCGGAGTCGCCCGGTTGACCGCAGACCTGCATGACGATGGTGCCCGGCGCCTGACCCATGCCCCAGGTGACGCCGCACGAATTACCGGTCGTGCGGCCCTGTTTGCAAGCGATCTCGCCGAAGGCGGGGTCCGGGCCGATGCCAGTGATCAAGAAGCCGTTGAAGTTGGCCACCGGCGTCACTTTGGCCGGATCGAACTTGATCACCGCGTAGTCGAGGTTGTCGTTGCCCGCCACCATGGTGCCTAATACGCCCGCGTTCTCCGCGCCCTCGGCGGTGACCTGGGCGCCCGGGCCGCCGCAATGGGCGGAGGTGAAGCCGATCAGCTCGCCGGCGGCATCGCCGCCGATGGTGGTGAGGGTGCACATGGTGTCGCCGTTGACGACGATGCCCGCCCCACCGCCCATCGGGATGCGGACGTCGGCGGCAGCGGCGCGGGCACACGAAACCGTGGCGGCCACGAGCAGGGCAACCATTGCCATAAGGAAGCATCGGTGCGTCCTCCGCACAGCCCCACTCCTATCGGTAGGCCGGACATCGCGACCGGCTTGGCCGAGTGTAATCGGCCGGGATGTGATGTTCGCTCAGGAGAAAGCTCGCCGGTCCCGCCCCGCCGCCGAGCGGCTTCTGGCCGAACCGAACCGGCCGCCGGGCGCTCAAACCCGCGGGGTTGTGCCCGGCTGGCCTCGTCTGGCTTCTCCTGTCCAGGCGCCGCATGGCAACATAAACCGCGACGCCAGCGAGCCGGGCGATGACGAAAGAGGACCGTCTGTGAGCAAAGCCGATGACAAGAACGGTGTGCCCAGCACCCTGACCACGATTCCGTTGACGGACCCGCATGCCAAACCCGCCGACCCGTCGATCGGTGATCTGATCAAGGACGCGACCACCCAGGTCTCCACGCTGGTGCGCGCCGAAGTCGAACTGGCCCGCGCCGAAATTACCCGAGACGTCAAAAAAGGTCTCACGGGAAGCGTCTTCTTCATCGCGGCGCTGGTGGTGCTGTTCTACTCCACCTTCTTTCTCTTCTTCTTCGTCGCCGAGCTGCTCGACACCTGGCTGTGGCGCTGGGCTTCATACCTGATCGTGTTCGGAATCATGGTGTTTGTCGGCGCCGTGCTGGCACTGCTGGGCTTCCTCAAGGTGCGCCGGATCCGCGGGCCGCGTCAGACCATCGAGTCGGTCAAGGAGACGCGCACCGCGCTCACGCCGGGCCACGACAAAGCCTCCGGCGGGGCCAAGCAGCTCCCCGAGTCCGCCGGCAGGCACGCGAAGCCCGGAAGCGGCGCTGCCGGCGATCCATCGGGTTGGTAGATGGCACCGCCGGATCCGTCGGTAACGCGCATCGATGGGCCGTGGCGACACCTCGATGTGCACGCCAACGGCATCCGCTTCCACGTAGTCGAGGCTCTTAACGACGCCGACGGCCCGCCCGCAACGGCGCGCCCGCTGGTGATGCTGCTGCACGGTTTCGGGTCGTTCTGGTGGTCCTGGCGTCATCAGCTACGCGGGCTGCGCGGCGCGCGGGTGGTCGCCGTCGACCTGCGCGGCTATGGCGGCAGCGATAAGCCGCCGCGCGGCTACGACGGCTGGACGATGGCCGGAGACGCCGCCGGACTCATTCGGGCGCTGGGGCACTCCGCGGCGACCTTGGTGGGCCACGCCGACGGCGGGCTGGGTTGTTGGGCCACCGCCTTGTTGCATCCGCGGCTGGTCTCGGCGATCGCGCTGATCAGTTCTCCGCATCCGGCGGCGTTGCGGCGATCCACGTTGACGCGACGCGACCAGGGTTATGCGCTGTTGCCGACGCTGCTGCAATACCAGATACCGTTGTGGCCCGAGCGGCTGTTGACCCGGGACAATGGCGCCGAGATCGAGCGCCTGGTCCGGAGTCGCAGCTGCGGCAAATGGCTTGCCTCCGAAGACTTCTCCGAGACCATCGGCCATCTGCGGACGGCGATCCAAATCCCGGCGGCCGCGCACAGCGCCCTGGAATACCAGCGCTGGGCCGTGCGCAGCCAGCTGCGCGATGAAGGCCGGCGTTTCATGAGGTCGATGAGCCGCCAGCTCAGCGTGCCGCTGTTACACCTGCGCGGCGAGGCGGATCCCTACGTGCTGGCCGACCCGGTCGATCGAACGCGACGCTACGCGCCGCAGGGCCGCTACGTATCCATTGCCGGCGCAGGGCATTTCAGCCATGAAGAGGCGCCCGAGGAAATCAACAGACACCTGACGAGGTTCCTGAATCAAGCGAACCCGACCCGGGCACTATAGGCGCGGGGGCTCAGCCGACGCAGGAACCGGTGCCCACCAGTTGGGTATCACCGATCTTGGCTAGCTGACTGGCCACCTCGTCGGCGGTCAACACGAACCCGGTGTCGGGGTCGTCGACCGCCGCACCGAACACAACGCCAAGCACGTGACCGTCGAGATCGATCAATGGTCCACCCGAATTGCCTTGTTCCACACTGGCTCTGATCGTATAGACGTCACGGGTGACCGGTGCGGGATCACGGTAGATGTCGGGTCCGCTCAACTTGATCAGCTCGCGGATCCTGGCCGGGGTCGCGGTGAAGTTCCCGCCACCGGGATAACCCAGAACCACAACGCTGGCACCGGTTTTCGCGTCACCCTGGGCGAAGGCCAGTGGGCGCGGCGGCAGGTTGGGGACGGCAAGAATCGCGATGTCGACCGCCGGATCGTAGGACACCACGGTGGCGTCGAGGGGATTGCCGCTGGCGTAGATCTGAACACTGTTCGAGCCGGCCACCACGTGCGCGTTGGTCATCACCCGCTCGGGTGCGATCACGAATCCGCTGCCCTCCAACACTTTCTGGCAGCTGGGGGCCAGGCTGCGGACCTTGACCACGCTGGGGGCGGTGGCCTGCACCACCGGGTTGCCGGCCAGCTCGGGATCGGGGGATGCGACGGGAGCGACCGGGGTGCGGCTGAACGGCTCTAGCACCGCGGGCAGACCGGAGGTATTCAGCAGCGCGGACAGCCGCTTGGGCACGGTCTTGAGCCAGGGCGGCGCTACGTCGTTGACGTGAGCCAGCACTCGCGAACCGCGGACCGCGGCGGCCAGTTCCGGCTGGTCCTTTGACTGGGTCAGCGGCGTCGCCAACAACCACGCTGCGGTCAGCACCACGACGAGCTGGACCGCCACCCCGATGACCGAGTCGACCGTTCGGATGGAACGGCTGCGGATCGCGCCGCGCACGGCCCGTCCGAGCACCACGCCGGCGACCTCGCCGATGACGACGAGCGCGAGGATCAGGAACAATGCGGCAAACAATTTCGCGCGCGGCGCGGCGATGTGGCTGACCAAGTGGGGCGCCAGCAGTACGCCCGCGATAGCGCCGAGTAAGACCCCGACGAACGACAGCAGGGAGCCCAACGCGCCCGACCGCCAGCCGGAGATCGCCGCGATGAAAGCGACCGCGAGGACGGCGACGTCCAGCCACTGCGACGGAGTCATGGAATTCATCGAGACCCGCCCCCCTCGCCGACAAGCGCCATCGCCGCGTCCAACTCCCGTTCGTCGGTGGTGTCCCATGGTTGGGCCCAGCCGGCGACATCGAGCAGCGCGGAGATCACCTGGCCAGTGAATCCCCAGACCAGCATCTCGTTGAGCAGAAACGCCGGGCCGGCCCACCGGCGGCCAAGGTCGCCGCGGTACACCATCAGCCGGTTGTCCGGATTGATGAAGGCGCGCAACGGAACTCGCGCAACGATCGCCGTTTCGGCCTCATTGACGACGGCAACGGGGCCGGGATCCGGGGAGTAGGCCAGCACCGGGACCACATGAAACTGCGACGGCGCGATGAACATCTTTTCCATCGTGGCCAAGGGATACAGCCGGCTGACGTCGATGCCGGTTTCCTCGCGGGCCTCGCGTAGGGCGGTGTCCACCGGACCTTGATCGGTGGGATCGGCGGCACCGCCGGGGAATGCCGCCTGGCCGGCGTGGTGGCGCAGAGTCGATGCCCGCACGGTGACCAGTAGGTCGGCGTCGTCGGGGTAGCCGCCGTCGGGCGGGCCGGATTCCGGACCGGAGAACAACACTAGGACGGCGGCTTCGCGGCTGGCGCCGCGCAGAGTCGCCACCGCCGACACGGCCTTACTCGTGATCATCGCCAGCACGTCGGCCGGCAGGCGGCGCCGCGCCGCATCGGGTATGTCATCGACTTTGTCGACGAGCGGACGCAGCCACGACGGGCAGGCGTCAGGCGTCAGCGGAACGGTCCCGCGCGCGGGAGCGGGGTCCCCATTCCGCAGGGGCGAACCCCCAGCACTCACGGCCCCTCCAGTCGGTTCAATTTTTCCGCTCATCCGCTGTCGTTGCCGATCGCGGCCGCGATCTCATCGGCAGTGTTGAATGCTCGTGGCAGCGTTTGGGCAACGCTACCGTCCGGCCGAAGGACCACGGTCGCGGGCATCACATTTACCACCCGCAGCGCGGCCGCGACCCGGCGACGACCGTCCTGCAGCGTCGGCAGGCGCACACCGAGCTCGGCCAGCCGCAGCAGCGCCGCCGTCTCGTTCTCGTCTTGATGCACCGTCACCACCATCACGTCCGAACCGGCCCGACGTTGATACTCGGCCATCGCGGGCAGTTCGGCAGCGCACGGCGCGCACCAATAGGCCCACAGGTTAAGGACCACCCGGCGCCCGGCCAGCGCGCGGGCGACATCGACCAGGGATCCGTCGGCGGCGCAATCGACCGCCACACCGCGCAGCGCCTCGGGGCCGTCGCCGGTTCCGGCGGCGGGGCACGGCGGCAGGTCGGCGCGCTGCCGCGGGCCCGACAACGCGGCGGGCGTATCGGCGTCGCGGTGTTCCCGGTCGGCCACCGTGCGATCATCCCCGGGCATCGGCGCCGAGGCGGAATCGTCGCGCAGCTGGGCGACCAGCGCCGCGATCAGCGCCGCAACCACCGCCAGAATCGCGATGTGCCAACGAGCCCTGCGGGTCAGCGTCGGCATTGCGTTCCCTGTGCGCGTGGTTCGGGCCGGCTTACAGCCCGGCTAGTGCGAGCAGGTGCTCGGTTTCCGGACCCTTCACCAACGGCGCGGCCAGCGCCGGCTCGGTGGGACCGAGGCCGAAAGACGGGCAGTCCTTGGCGATCAGGCATACCCCACACGCCGGCTTACGCGCATGGCACACCCGGCGGCCGTGGAAGATCACCCGGTGGCTCAACATGGTCCACTCACCGCGTTCGATGAGCTCACCGACGGAGTGCTCGATTTTGACCGGATCCGTCTCCGCGGTCCAGCGCCACCTGTGCACCAGCCGCGCGAAATGGGTGTCGACCGTGATACCGGGGATCCCGAAGGCGTTTCCCAGGATGACGTTGGCCGTCTTACGCCCGACACCGGGCAGGGTGACCAGTTCGGCCATGGTCGACGGCACCTCGCCCTCGAACCGTTCGACCAGGGCCTGCCCCAGGCCGATCAGCGAGGAGGCCTTGTTGCGAAAAAAGCCGGTGGGACGGATCAGGTTCTCCAGCTCGGCGCGGTCCGCTTGCGCGTAATCCAGCGCCGACGGATACCGCTTGAACAGCGCCGGCGTCGTCAAATTGACCCGCTTGTCGGTGCTCTGCGCCGAAAGGATGGTGGCGACGGTCAATTCCAGCGGCGTCGTGAAATCGAGCTCGCAGTGAGCATCCGGAAATGCTTGTGCCAGAGCACGATTCATGCGTCTCGACCGTCGCACCAAGCCGACCCGGGATTCCTGCGACCAGCGTCGGGAATCGCCGCCACCGGGCGGGACCGGAGTGGATTTCGAACGCCCCGACGATTTTGCCGCTGTCACCTACGACAGAGTACTGATTTCGTGATCTGGCTGAGACCCCGTGTTGATTCAAGGCGATGTTTACTCTTCGGTGTGTCGTGGTTGCTGGTGGCCGGTGTTCCGGCGCTGCTGATGCTGGCGGCGCTGGGTCTTGGGCGGCTCGAGTCCGAGCTCGCCCCTCGTGCCCGCGCGGTGGCCGGCGTCGACGAGGTCTTTGAGCGTGCCGACGGTGTCGACATGCACACGCTGGCCGCCGAAGGCATGCCGGAGGCGCTGGAATACCTACACCGCCGAGAGCATGCGCAGCTACCTGGGAGCCGGCCGAACGGGCGCGGCGGCGGACCACGCCACGCCGCGCCGTCGTTTGCGGTCAGCTTCGTCGACCGCGATGAAATGACGCTGCCGACCCGCATACACGGCCATTCGCACGTCAATCCGCAGTTTAGGGCACCTCGACACGCCAATCCTGTGTAGCGTTGGCACGTTGGACACATTGGCGTACCTCTAGACTCGTCACGCGAGCAAGGGGTTAGCCTGCCCGTAGCAACACTAATTTTCTGGGAAAGTTGAAGAGGCAACGTGGACGAGATCCTGGCAAGGGCAGGAATCTTCCAAGGGGTTGAACCCGGCGCAGTCACAGCGCTGACCAAGCAGCTGCAACCCGTCGACTTCCCCCGTGGACACACGGTCTTCGCCGAGGGGGAACCCGGCGACCGGCTGTACATCATCGTCGCGGGGAAGGTGAAGATCGGTCGCCGTTCGCCCGATGGACGCGAGAACCTGCTGACGATCATGGGCCCTTCGGACATGTTCGGCGAATTGTCGATCTTCGACCCGGGGCCGCGGACGTCCAGCGCCACCACCATCACCGAGGTGCGCGCGGTATCGATGGACCGCGACGCGCTGCGCGCGTGGATCGCCGATCGTCCCGAGATCGCCGAGCAGTTGTTGCGGGTGTTGGCCCGACGCCTGCGCCGCACCAACAACAACTTGGCCGACCTCATCTTCACCGACGTGCCCGGCCGGGTGGCCAAGCAGCTGCTGCAGCTCGCGCAGCGGTTCGGCACCCAAGAGGGCGGCGCCATGCGGGTCACCCACGACCTCACGCAGGAAGAGATCGCCCAGCTGGTCGGGGCATCGCGGGAGACGGTGAATAAGGCGCTGGCCGACTTCGCCCACCGCGGCTGGATCCGTCTGGAGGGTAAGAGCGTGCTGATCTCGGACTCCGAGCGACTGGCCCGCCGAGCGAGGTAAGCGCGGGCGCGACGTCATCACCCCGCCACTCCAGTCACATCGGCGCCGCCGCGGCACCCTAAGGCATTTCACAACGTGCTAGCGCCGGCGCTATCGCATTTCGAAAACACCATGTGCTTCCGGAGCCGGGGCCCCTCGGATAGACCCCCGCGCGAGCTCTGTTAAGCCGACGGCTCCGAGCGCAGGTGATTCAGCTGCACCTGCACCGACCATTCGGCGGCATCCCACAGTTTCTCGTCGACATCGACGTAGACGTGTTCAACTATCCGGCGCGCGCTGGCGTCCTCCCCCAACTCCCGCAAAGCCGAACGCACCTGGTCCAGACGCTCCCGCCGGTGCTCGAGATAACCTTGCGCGACGCTTTCCAGATCGGTCAGATCCGGGCCGTGTCCGGGCAGCACCGTTCGTCGGCCCAGGCCACGCAACCGCCGCAGCGATTCCAGGTAGTCCGTCAGGCTGCCGTCCTCCTTGTCGAGGACGGCAGTGCCGCGGCCCAGGACGGTGTCGGCGGTCAACACGGCATCGTCGAGCAGGAAGGACAGTGAATCCGCGGTGTGACCCGGGGTCGCCATGACCTTGATCTTGAGGCCGGCGGCATCGATCACCTCGCCGTCGGTCAGCTCCCCGCCGAGGCCGCGCAGAAAACCACTGCCCGCCGAGCGCACGGTCGCCCCGGTCCGCTCGACCAGCTTGTCGATGCCGTCGGTGTGATCGCTGTGCCGGTGGCTGATCAGGACGAGGGCGATACGGCCAAGCGCGGCAACCCGTGCGATGTGGTCGTCATCATCGGGTCCGGGGTCCACTATGACCAGCTCATCGCTGCGCGCGCCGCGTAGCACCCAGGTGTTGGTGCCCTCCAGCGTCAGTAGTCCGGGGTTCTCGGCCAACAGCACCGACGCGGTCTCGGTGACCGCGCGCAGCTTGGCGTATGCGGGATGGGTCAGCGAATCGGCGGCGTGGGTCACGGACGTCAGCCGACCTCGACGAT
>NZ_LZMB01000558.1 GCF_001673555.1 Mycobacterium sp. 1165178.9
TCATGCTGATCGGCTGGGACTTCGATTCCCGGGTGACGTTCGAGCGGGGCGCGAAGACACTTCCGGGGCCAAACCAGCTGGGCGCGTTCCTCTACTGGATGCTGTGGAAACGGTCGGGTCTGGATATCCACCTGCTGAAGTCCAATCTGCGACTGCTGCCGGCCTTCGACGGCATCTGGTTTGGCCTCACCCCGGTATCGCTGCTGAACGCCACCGCATCGTCGACGACCACTATCTTCTGGTGATGCACCGAGCCGATCGGGTGGGCGCCGTCGATGGCGAGATGCATTCGCCTACTGCTGATCTGGTTCAGCAGCGATACCGGGGTGAGGCCAAACCAGATGCCGTCGAAGGCCGGCAGCAGTCGCAGATTGGACTTCAGCAGGTGGATATCCAGACCCGACCGTTTCCACAGCATCCAGTAGAGGAACGCGCCCAGCTGGTTTGGCCCCGGAAGTGTCTTCGCGCCCCGCTCGAACGTCACCCGGGAATCGAAGTCCCAGCCGATCAGCATGA
>NZ_LZMB01000559.1 GCF_001673555.1 Mycobacterium sp. 1165178.9
CTTGGCCGCGATCTTGTCCACCACCGGCAGGCTCGGGACCGCGGCCAGCACATCTTTGGCCGAGACCCGCTCGCCCGTCGTCACCGCCGAACCGCCCTCGACCGCGGACACCAGCGATCCGACGTCGATGCCCCCCAACACCCGCGACGCGGTGTCCGCGGTGGCCCGGCGCAGCAGGTGTTCGAGCACGGCCTGTTCGCGGCCCTCCTCACCGGATTCGAATTCCAGCTTGCCGCGCAGCACGTCGATCACCGTGCCCAGATCGACGACCCGGGCCACCGGGTCCGTCTCCCCCAGCACCGCGCCGCGGTGTCGTGCGGCGGCGGCGACGGTCTCGGCGGCGGCGATCGCGAACCGCGCCGACACCCCCGAGCGTTGATCGACGGAGTTGGACTCCCGCAGGTAGCGGGCGAATCGGGCGAGTATCTGCATGAGGTAGTCGGGGACCTGGGCGGACAGGTGCGCTTCCTGCGCGATGACACCGACTTCCGCTTCGAGCTCGAGCGGGTAATGGGTCCGGATCTCCGCGCCGAAACGGTCTTTGAGCGGGGTGATGATGCGTCCGCGGTTGGTGTAGTCCTCGGGGTTGGCGCTGGCGACCACCAACACGTCCAGCGGCAGACGCAGGGTGTAACCGCGGACCTGGATGTCGCGTTCCTCCATCACGTTGAGCATCGACACCTGGATGCGCTCGGCGAGGTCGGGCA
>NZ_LZMB01000560.1 GCF_001673555.1 Mycobacterium sp. 1165178.9
CCGCGGCCAGGCCAGCTTCGTCATCGGGCCGGACACCAAAGGCCTGGCGCAGGGCCAGAAGTTCAAGAAGCACGGGATCCGTGCGTCGCACACCGCCGAGGTGGTGCTCGACAACGTCCGCCTGCCCGAGGACGCCATCCTCGGCGGCCGGGAGAAGTTCGAGGCGCGGATCGCCCGGGTGAAGTCCGGTGCCTCCACGGGTGGCCAGGCGGCCATGAAGACCTTCGAGCGCACCCGGCCCACGGTCGGGGCGATGGCGGTCGGCGTGGCGCGGGCCGCTTACGAGTACGCGCTTGACTATGCCTGCCAGCGTGAGCAATTCGGTCGCAAGATCGGTGAATTCCAAGCGGTGGCGTTCAAGCTGGCAGACATGAAGAGCCGCATCGACGCGGCCCGCCTGCTGGTGTGGCGGGCCGGCTGGATGGCGCGCAACAACCAGAACTTCGACTCTGCGGAGGGCTCGATGGCCAAGCTGGTCGCGAGCGAGGCCGCGGTCTACGTCACCGACGAGGCCATCCAGATCCTGGGCGGCAACGGCTATACCCGCGACTACCCGGTGGAGCGTATGCACCGCGACGCGAAGATCTTCACCATCTTCGAGGGCACCAGTGAGATCCAGCGGTTGGTGATTTCGCGAGCGGTGACCGGCCTGCCCATCCGTTAGCGGGCGCGCCAATGGGGTGACCCCACGAGCCGGGCACGACATGATGGCGGAATGACCGCCGAGATCCGGGCCTTGGACACCGACGACGACCTCGTCGCCGCAGCTCAATTGTTCCGCACCGCGATGGTGGGTTTGCCGCCCATGCAGAACCTGCCGCCCGGCCAGATCACCAAGCTGTTCGAGCCCGGCCGCACCGCCGGGGCATTCGTCGACGGACAACTCGTCGGCACCGCGGACGCCGTGACGAGCACCCTGACTCTTCCGGGCGGAGCCACCGTCGGCCACGCCGCCGTGACCCACATCGGAGTGTTGCCGTCGTTCACCCGACGGGGCGTCGCCACCGAATTGATCCACTACCAGCTCCGCGACATCGCGGCGCGTGGCGAGGTCGTCGCGTCGCTGCGGGCGTCGGAGGCCACCATCTATGAGCGGTACGGCTACGGGGTAGCGAGTTGCGCCCAGAGCATCGAGGTTACGAAGGCGCGGGCGGCGTTTCGCCCCGAGGTCGGCCAGGGTGGACCGGTGCGGTTGCTCGGCGCCGTCGAAGTCTGGGACATTTTGCCCCGGGTCTATGACGCCAATCGCCCGTCCCGTCCCGGAACCATTGACCGCCCTGGGGTGTGGTGGGAGGGCGCGCGGCGCCGAGCCGAATCCTCCTCGGGGGCGTGGTATGTCGCCGTGCATGGTGAACCGGGCGCCGAGACGGGCTTCGCCCGCTACCGGCCGATCGGCACCGAGGATTGGTTCGTCAGCGACCAGCGCACCATCGTGGTCGAGGATTTGTTCGCGCCGACCGCTGCCGCCTATTTAGGGTTGCTTCGTTTCCTGCTCAGCCTGGATCTTGTTCACCGAGTGGTTTTTTGGATGCTGCCCATCGACGACGCACTCCCCTGGTTGTTCGTCGATCGTCGGGCCGCGAAGGTCACTGCGGTGTACGACGAAACGTGGCTGCGCATCATCGATGCGAAGCGTGCGCTGACGTCGCGATCCTATCGCGGCGGCGAACGAGTCACGCTCGGAGTGAATGACCCACTGCTGCCGCGCAATTCGGCGAACTTCACGATCACCGGCGCCGGCGCCGAACCGACAACCCGCCGCGCCGACGTCCGCGTCGGAATCGAGGGGCTTGGTGCCGCGCTGCTCGGCGGCACGAGCTGGCGCAGCCTTGCCGCCGCAGGCCTGGCTCGCGCTGACGATCCGCTGGCGTTGGACGTGGCCGATGAACTGTTCGCGGTGCCCCAAGCACCGCATGCCGGGACGTTCTTCTGAACGGAGCCGGCACCCGGCTCCGTTGTGAGATCACCGGGTCGTTTCCGACCTTTGCATCACCAGGCGTACACCGGCGACGACCAAGTCGGGCTGGTGAATCTGGATGAAGTGGTCGCTGCCGGTCGCGATCAGGTGCGGTGTCTGCGGGCGCAGCGCGATCAGATCCGCGGAAGCCTCTCGCCACGCCTGCTCCAGTTTCCCGCTCTGCTCGGGCGTGACGGTGCCGGGAACCGCGAACGGTTCGGTCCTGGTGAGCACGACGGTCGGGACGGGCGGTAATGCAGGGGCCGCGGCGACCTGGGCGACGCTCTTGTCGATGTCGATTTCCTCAAACGACGGCGCATCCGCGAACTGGGGCAACGGGTGGTCCAGCGCCTGGCGGTAGGTCGGCCAGTCCGATCCCATCAAGTCCGGTATCTCGACCGGAAAGGCATCGACGAACGCCAGCGCCCTCACCTGGTCGGGATAGGTCTGGGCGTACAGCCGAATGAACAACCCGCCCAGCGAGTGACCGACCAGCACGTACGGGCCCGGAAGACGGGCGGCGGCGAGTAGCGCATGCAGATCCTGAACAACCTCTTGCGCGCTCCGCGGCATCGCCACCGGCGAACTGCGCTCGGTGATGCTGGGTGGATCGGGATAGCGCAGGGTGCCGGGGCGGTCGTAGGCGCAGACGCGGTGGTCTGCGGCCAGCGACGGCAGCACGGCCGGGCCCGTCGCCGGCGCGGCGGCGTCGGACTGGTTCCAAGGATCCGACGAGTTGTGATATCCAGACTCCAAAATGACTGTGGGCCCGCCCTTTCCAAGGCATTTGAGATACAGGTGCCGGCCGTTGCCGATGTCGATCGGGCCCGCGAACTCACCGCCTGCGGCCGGTGCGCCAGAGTTGTGCGCCGGTCCGGCGCATCCCACGAGCGCGAGCAACAGCGCGACAGCCGACAGACACCGACGAACACCCGCAGCGGCACGCGACGGACACCCCGCGATTTTCAAGATCTCCCGCTCTGCACGCATCGCGTTATTGTGCGGGTAAGCCGCCCCCGCGTGAAAGCATGGCGGAAACCACACCGAGCAGCGGCCGGTCCTTTGTCCGGCCCCGCGGGGAGGAGCGGCTCAACTTGGCCAGCACACGCGCAGCGCCCCTCTGGGTCGTCGCAGCCGTTGGTTACCTGGTCCTCGAGGCGTTTGCCGCGGCGGGTTTCGAGCCCGCCTACAGCTATGCCCGCGACTACATCAGCGACCTCGGCCTCCCCAGCGGCAGGCCGGTTCGCGGCCGGACGGTCTACTCACCACGGGGGTACCTGATACATGCGGCGTTCTACCTGCAGGGCATTCTGTTTCTGCTCGGAGCGTCGCTGATCCTGGGTGTGCCCGACAACCGAAGGGCCCGGGTGTTTTTGGGTGCCGTCGCCGGGAATGCGGTCGGCAACGTCGTGATCGGTACAGTGCACAGCGGCACGGTGCACGTCGACGGCGCTGCGCTGGCGATTCTTGGGGGCAACGCCGCCATCTTGACGGGACCCGATGCGATCCGGACGCTCGCCGAGTGGCGCTGGTATCGTCTGGTCTCCAAAGCGCTTGCGGCCCTGGGTTTTTCTTCCATCGCCATGCTGATGGTCAATTCGACGACGATGAAGACGGTGCTGCTGCCCGACGGCGCATGGGAACGCGCAAGCGTGTACACGATCATTGCCTGGCAACTACTCACCGCCGCTTGTCTGATGACGCGGACTAGCCGCGGCGCCGCAGGATCCGGGTCTCCACTGCGCCCAAGGCCCCGTCGGTGAGCTTGCCCAAGCCGGCCAACAGCACGATGGCCAACAGCAACACGTCGGTGCGGCCGGTGTTTTGACTATCGAGGAGCAGGAACCTGAGCCTACGGTCACGCCGGTCGTCGCGAAATTCCGCCACGCGGTTGATGATTGCGTACAGCCGGTCCCCTTCGAGACCGGCTGCGCGCAGCGCCGTCAGCCGTGCGGCGCCTCGGAGATCTTGGTGTCGGGCTTGCCCAGTGTCTGGCAGTACGTCATCGCCGAGAGCCGCGTTGCCGAGATCTCCACATTGCTCGGATCGGCTCCGTTCTTGTCCTTGAGCATCTTGCTGACTTCGTCGTTCTGCTTCTTCTCGTCCTGCGTGGTGAAATCTTTGCACTTCGTGTCGCCACCGGTGTTGATGACCTGTGAGGCCGAACACGCGCTGGACAGCAAGACGGAGATCGCGATCGTGGCTGCCGCAATGTACTTCATCATTTGCCTTCCTGGGTGCGAGTAGTGGTATCAGTACACCAAATCGCCTGATTTCAAACCCCGCA
>NZ_LZMB01000561.1 GCF_001673555.1 Mycobacterium sp. 1165178.9
GACTTGTTCGGGAAGTAGTTGTAGAGGCTTGCACTGGTCACATTCGCGGTGCGGGCGATCTCACGAATCGTTGCCCGCGCGTACCCCGCCGCGGCCACGCACCGCATGGTGGCGACGATGATCCGCTGGCGAGTCTTTTCGCCACTGGCACCGACCGGCCGCCCGCGCTGCGTCCGAATCACGGTGCTGCCTCCACTGATCGCATCCCGTCCGCCGACCGATGGCGCCGACGAATTGAATATAATCGGACGATCGATTTGTTGTTGGCGCGGAGGTGCCCGGTGCGTGACCGACAAACCCCCGAGGCACCATGACTGTCACTCCGCCGCAACTGGGCCGCCCGGTGGGCGCCGACGGCGAGCAGACCCGGGCGCGAATCATCGCCGCGGCGATGCGCTGTGTCGGTGAGGCGGGCTATACCCGCGCGACGATTCGGGAGATCGCCCGAACCGCGGAGATGACCAGTGCAAGCCTCTACAACTACTTCCCGAACAAGTCAGAACTGTTGAAGGCCGCGGTGGCGGCGCGGACCGATGTCGCGGTCCCGCGACTGCGTCAGGCGGCCGCCCGCCCGGGCAGCGCGATCGCGCGACTAGAAGCGGTCCTCGACGAATCGGGCCGGCTGATGCGCGAGT
>NZ_LZMB01000562.1 GCF_001673555.1 Mycobacterium sp. 1165178.9
CGGACGGGCTGGCCCTTGGCATCGATATCTCCGAGCCGATGCTTGCCCGCGCCGTGCGCAATGAGGCCGGGCCGCAGGTCGGCTTCATCAAGGCCGACGCACAGCGACTTCCGCTGCGGGACAGCACCGTTGATGTGGCCGTGTCGACCGCGGTGCTGCAACTGGTGCCGGATCCGGCGGCCGCCCTTGCCGAGATCGCGCGCGTGCTGCGGCCCGGCGGCAGGCTGGCCGTCATGGTCCCGACCGCGGGACCCTTGGCCCGCTATTGGCAGATGCTGCCGAATGTCGGGGCGCATGCGTTCGACGACGACGAAATCGGCGATGTCTTGGAAGGCAACGGTTTTGCGAGCATCCGGGTGAAGAACCTGGGAACGTTCCAGTGGGTGCGGGGTAAGAAAGGCTGATCCGTCGGGCGTTTCCGACGGCCATGAGAAGGACCTATTCCGGGGATTGCGCCAGGATGGCGAGCTTGTCCATCGACTCGCGCAGCATGTCGGGCGTCGTAGCACGGGCGCGCTCGAGGCGGGTGGGGTCGTTCAGCGCCGTCCAGTCGTAGGTGTGGGTCACCGTGGTCAGCGTCGGATTGATCTGGCTGACCTCCCAGCGCCACAGGTGGCCGGGCGGCTGCTTCCTGGGTTCCGCTGGGCACCAGGCGATTTTGCTGCATTCGACGAATTCCACGACGTGGTTTTCGCGCACCGCACCGTTGGTCAGGGTCGTTGTGAACACATCACCGACCTGACGGACGCGCTGCCCCGGAGCCGACGAGGCCAGGTTGTTGTTACCGTCCCAACTCGGCTGGCGAGACGGGTCGGCGATAAGTTCGAAAATACGGGCGGCGCTGGCCGAGATGACGCGGGTGGCGCTCACAATGCGTTCCTCTTCCATGTCGCTATCCAAACACGTCGCGCCGGTTGGCGCGTTCGTGACTTTGAGCCGGGCGTTGAGGACCTTTGGCGGTCCCAGCGCCGGCGCGCGCATGCGACGGTGGTGCTGCCGGGATAACCAGGTGGTCTGTCCGAAGTGCAGAGAGCCAAGATTGGGCCCGAACAAGTGGGCCACCGCAAGCGCCTGCTTGACCCCCGGCACGGTTTCTTCCTTCGGACAGACCTGCCGGCGTCCAGGCGGTTCACCCCATCCGGGGCAGCGCCTCAATCGGCCCGGACAGCGCCGCCTTGACGTAGCGGGTGTCGTCGTCGGCCAGCACCTCGGCGTCGTCCCCCTCGATGCCGTCGACGATCGCGCGCGCCACCTGGCGCGGGTCGTTCTTGGGTGCGTCGAAGCCGGAGGTCATATCGGTGTCGGTGAAGCTCAGGTGCGCGGCAACGACCAGGGTGCCCTGCTTCTCGAGTTCGATGCGCAGCGAATTCGTCGTCGACCACAGCGCGGCCTTGGAATCGCCATACCCGCCGGATCCGGGCATCCAGGACAGGATCGAGGCGACGTCGACCAGTGCCCCGCCGCCGTTCTGCGCCAGGATCGGTGCGAACGCCTGGGCCACCCGTAGCGCGCCGAAGTAGTTCGTCTCGAAGACCGCTCGCACCTCGTCGATGCTGCTGGTGAGGAGGTTTCGGGCGCCGAGCACACCGGCATTGTTGATGACGATGTCGGCGTCCGGCGCCTTGGCCGCCAGCGCGGCCACCGAGTCCGGCTTGGTGACGTCCAATTCGACGCTGATCACGCGCGGATCCTGACTGGGCTTGGGCGCCCGGGCCGTGGCGTAGACCTTGGCCGCGCCTCGTTCCAGCAACTCCGCCACGATGGCCTTGCCGAGCCCGCGCTGTCCCCCGGTGACCACCACCGTCGACCCCTTGACGTTGACCATGATTCGCTCCTTTGACGTAGCCAAAACTGCTTTGATTACGTCACAGTAGTTGACCGCTGTGACATAGGCAAGTAATATTTGGCTATGTCTTCACCGTGGGTTGCGTCACAGCGGTACGGGTGTGCCGCGGCTCCTGGTGGCCTGGGCCTGGTCCAGGACTTCCTCAACACGAGGGCCATCGACGGATATGGACCGGACCTGCTGGCCGACCCCGACCTCGCCGGCGACTGGGCAGCCGCAGCGGTGCGAGCGTGGTCGGCCGCACGCGACGTGAATCTGCAGCCGCCCGGGCTCGGCGACGCGGATTTGGCGAAACTTCGCGGCCTGCGGGCCACCGTCGAACAGCTGGTGGCCGGCGAACCGCCGGCTGGGCGGGGCCCTAGCGGCGTCACCGCATCGTTCACGCTGTCCGATTCCGGTGAGGTGCGGCTGGATCCCAGCGGCAGCGGTTGGCGCTGGCTGGCCTCGGCGCTGTGGGGCGAGATCCTGTTGAGCCAGCAAGCCGGCACCTGGCGGCGGATCAAGCGATGCCATAACCACCGGTGCGGGTCGACGTTCTACGACCGCTCGAAAAACAACAGCGGGGTCTGGCACGACGTCAAAACGTGCGGCAACGCCGTCAACCTGCGCGCCTCCCGGGCGCGGCGGCGCGAACGCGATCGGGCGGCGCAGTCAGCCGTTCCGCCGGGTTAGGCGGTATCGGCGATAAAGACCCGGTAGGACGGCTATCTGCCCGACCGGCCCGTCAGCAGCGTTCGACGCCCTTGCGCATCAGGCGCGGACCCGAGGCCGCCGGTCGCCGCGAGCTTCGCAGCATCGCATGCACGACGTCGAAGGCGCGCGTCTTCAGCGGCGCGACCACGTCGAAAGTGGCAGGAGCCTGGCTGACCCAGGCCGGAAGTGTGGCCACAATGTGTTCCTTTGTTCTTTCGGCATGTGCGCCGACTCAGTCAATTGCACCGCAGCCGTTTTACGGCGGCGCCGCGCCGCGGTAAACGTCACGAAAAGCCCATTTGTGGCGTACGGCACATTCGTGACGCAACGAAGGGCACGCAACAGTGCGTCTAGTGAAAACCCTTGAACCGGCGCAGATAACCCGGCAATCGGTGTGCCGGTACCGCCTTTGGCCAGTCGTCGGGGCGGAAATACGCGTCGGTACCGCCGTCCACGAATACTACACTGCCGCAGAGAAAGTCGGCGGCGTCTGAGAGCATGAAGCACATCCAGTCCGCCATGTGTCCCGCGTCTCCGAAGCCGCCCAGCGGGACGGGGAACGAGCGGACGGCCTTGGCCTGCCTGGGGTTCGACAGCTGTTCCTGTAGAAGCGGTGTCATGATCGCGCCGGGAGACAATGCGTTCAGGCGCACGCCCGACCCGGCCCACTCCGCACGCACCGCGTGTCGTCGCACCCAACGGCTGACCGCGATCTTGGATGCCCCGTACATCATCGTCGGTGCCGCCGGACCCAACAGCCGCACCGCTCGCACCGCTTTGTCGGCATCGTGGGCGAGCAGTGCCTTGACCGCCCGGCGTGGCACCGCGGGAATCGTCGTCGTCGAATTGCTGGCGACGACAACGACCTTCGCGCCTTCGGCGGCGGCCAGCGCGGCACGCCAGGCGGCGAGCAATTCGACGACTCCGAAGTAATTGACCGCGGCGATCTGGCGGATGCGGTCGCGACCGGGGCCGGGACCCAGGCCGGCCGCGAGGACGGCGCCGTCGAGTCTGTCGCCCGAGGCCGCCAGGACGCGATCGGCCGCCGCTTTGCGTCCATCGGGCGTCGACAGGTCGGCGACGATATCGGCGTCCTTGATGTCGACACCGATGATGCTGTGCCCGTTGTCTCGCAGTCGCGCGGCGGTCTCGCGGCCCATCCCGGAAGCCGACCCGGTAACGGCATAGGTCCCCATTGATTCCTCCGTTCCGACGGGCAGTATGCCTGTCGCTCCCGCGGGCGCGGCCTTGGGTGTGGGGGTCAGTTCGCCGCGGCGGCCTTCTCGACGTCGAGCAGCTGCTCGCCGCGTCGTTCTTCGTCGTAGGCCTTGCGCCCGCCCCGCAACCCGAACAGCCGTTTCGAGACCAGCAGGTAGATCACCGCGGCGACGTTGATGGCGAAGGTCACCACCCGGGTCATGGTGATGCCCTTGGCCAGGTCATGGATCTCGAGCGGCAAGAAGACCGAGGTGGCTATCACCGCGAAGTATTCGCCCCAGCGCTTCAGCAGCCACAGGCCAACCCCTTCGACGACCTCGATCAGCGCGTACCCCACCAGCGCCAAGGTCAG
Source organism: Mycobacterium sp. 1165178.9 (assembly GCF_001673555.1). GTDB lineage: Bacteria > Actinomycetota > Actinomycetes > Mycobacteriales > Mycobacteriaceae > Mycobacterium. The sequence goes on from NZ_LZMB01000562.1 coordinate 4,110, forward strand.
CACGGCCAGGGTGGACGGCTTGGCGGCCAGCGCCTTCTCCAGTTCGTGCACGATGGTCATCTGATCGACCTTGAATCCAGCGGCGCGGAAGATCGGCAGGTCGCGATCGAGGGTGGACTGGATGGCGCCGCGCGCCCCGCGGAACTTCCACACCGCGTAGGCGGCCAGCGCGATCACCACCGCTCGCAACAACCGTTCCACCGCCAGTGCGCGGATGATGATGGCCTGGCGTAAGGCCTTGCCGCGCATGATCATCGGCGCGTCTTCGGCGCGGCCGCGTCCGTGCGGCTCGCCCACGGTGAATTCGCCGCACCGCAGACAGCGCCATACTTCGCCCAGTCCGGTGCTGCCGCTCAACCGGTCCGCGAGTGACTTCTCGTCCGGTGCGTAGGTGGCGTGTCCCGCTACGGCGCAGGTGACCAGCTCCCACCGATTGTGGCGGTGTTCTTTGCCCATGGCCGGATCATTCATGGCCGACGGTCGGCCACGCAAGGGGGCGCGCAACGGACGTCAGAAGCGCGGCTTGCTGCGAGCGCACCGAGCGTTGGGAAGCACCGACCCGAGGAGTGCGGTGAGGTCGGTGACTCCGATCTCGTCGAGACGAGCCACCGCGGCGACGATGTCATCGCGCAGCGGCGCGTCGCAGAAGGGTTCGGCGAGCCAGCCGAACTTGTCCACGACGCGTTCCCAGGACATCGGGCGGGTAGGTGATCCCTCGTAATCCGACTGCTCGCGGCTGAATTCTCGCCCATCGCTCGTAATCACGCGCACCCGCGCCGCGGTGCGTTGCGGATAATCGGCGGTCAGATCGTCGGCCGCCTCGACGTACACCCGCGACAACAGATCCTGGACGTCAGCCCGCGAAACCCGGTCGTTCTCAAGCTGTTCGGGGCCCACGCCCCCGTCGAGCAGGGCGGCCGCGGTCAGGTACTTGAGGTTGTAGTCGGCCTGCTCCTTGGTGACCGGGTGTTCTTTGTCGCCATACGCACCCCCACCGGCGAAGTCGTACGCCCCTTGGAAGACCTCGAGGACCACCCGGGCGACATCCGCTCCGCGCAAACCGTTCTCGCTGCGAACGGCCAGGACCGCATCGATCACGACCTGGCCGTGGATCAGTGCGCAGTACTGCTTCAAGTAGGTCTGCTCGACACAGGTGAGGCTCCGGTCGGCGGTGCGGAGATCGATGGGCTGATCGAACAATTGCACCAACCCGTGCGGGCCCTCGAACAGTGATTTGGGCCCGGTGATGCCGCGCGCTGCCAGCATCGTCGTGTACACGGCTCGCATGCCGGTGATCGCCGGCGAGATGCCCTTCCAGTTCGACACCGGTTCGGCATGGACGGCCGCCACCGATACGTTGTCGGCCGCCGCGGCGGCGATGGCGTTGGCGGTCTGCCCGGCGCTCAGCCCCAGCAGCTTCGCGCTGCCCGCCGCAACCGACATCGACAGCTGCAGCGCGTGGTTGAGTCCGCGCGCCATCACGGGAACCTGTGCACTGAAACGGCATTGGATCTCGTAGGCAACCGCCAGCGCCAGCAGGAAGTCGGCTCCGCTGGCGCCGGTGTGTTCCGCCACGGCCAGAACGGCGCCGACGTTGTCGGCGGGATGGCAGAGCCCGCCCACGGTCAGATAGGTATCGAGCAGATCGGGGTAGCGCACCAGCACCGCGTTGAAGAACGCGGCCTGGTCCACCGATGCTCGCCCGCCGCCGACCAGGGTGGCCGTCGGCGCGCCACCGAACTGGGCGGTGTGGTCGCGAATAGTCGGGATGAGCGCCCCGTCCAGCGAGCCGACGGCGCACGCAATGCTGTCGAGGACATTGCGTTTCAACAGCGTGCGCGGCTGCCCGCTCAGATCGGCCGGCCGCGCGCTCACGACGAAATCGGCCAGCTGGTCCACAACGTAGTTATGTGCCACCACTTTTCGCCCTTCCGCTCTGCTACTCCCACTCAAGCCCAGCAATGCGGAACCGTCCAGAATCGATTCCTTACGAGTGGTTGACGGAAGTTCTCACCGCACACCGGTGCCACGATCAAGGATGCCCCGGTGGGGATCGTCGGACGGAGTCCACCACCGCCCGGGGGGAGGGGTCGGCCACTCACGGCCGCGCGCAACGGCCAGCAACGAAGTCACGACGCCGCGCACACTGGCCCGATCATCGTCTTGGCGATGCAGTAGCGACCACGTCCACAGCGGTATCGGATCGGCGACTGGCCGCTGGCCCAACCGAGGCGGGAGTGTCGCGTTGTGGCGCTTCGGTGACGCCAGCACAGCGCTTCTGATTTTGCGCACGTGTGCGTAGAACGCGTCGCCGGTGATGCCCCCGTCGTTGATTCCGACGATACGTGCACCGTTGTCGGCGGCGAATTCTTCAGCGAACCGATTCCATGAGGCCCATGCCGACGCGTCGTCGTCGATGAGAACGCTGACATGCTGTGCGCCAACCGGTTCCGAAGAGGTCGTCCCGGGGACGACCGCGTTCAGCGGTTCGGACCGTAGCAGGTGGGGAGTCAACTCCCGCTGCTTGGCCTGCGCATCCGTGATCCACGCCAACGCAATGTCGAGAGTGCCCTCGGCCACGCGGTCCGCTTGCACGTGCGACGGCAACACCCACTCGTCCAGGCGCAAGGCCACATAGGGCCCCACGATGGCGTCGATGTCGTCGGGTAACCAGCTGACGTAACCCAGCCGCACCGGAGCACTTCGTGCGGCGGTCCGCTGCAGCCGATGCTTGGCGTCGTCGGCCAGTGACAGGATCCGGCGCGCGTCCGGAAGAAACGTACGGCCGGCTTCGCTCAACCGGACGCTGCGCCGGTCCCGCACCAACAAATCAGCGCCCACTTCGCGTTCCAACGCGATGATCTGTTGCGACAGCGCCGGTCCCGAAATGTGCAGGCGATGGGCGGCGCGACCGAAGTGCAATTCTTCTGCGACGGCGACGAAATAGCGCAGCTGGCGCAGTTCCATATGTCGAGCTTAAGTGGCTCCACCTGCGCTTGGAAGCACGACTTACCAGTGATCACAAGCGAGTCATGGACTCACCCCGGCTCGCGCGATTCGCTGGAATGAACGACCGCAATCTATGAGGTGGGCCCGATGCGACTTCCCCTTTTGCCACCGGCCAGTTTGACCGCGGTGCAGCACGACCTGTACGACGATATGCGCAACGTAATCGACGGCGAGTTCGGCGACCTAGTCGCATACCGCCGCGACGGCGCGCTCATCGGCCCCTTCAACGGTTGGCTGCACTTTCCCCAATTTGGCTTGCCGGCTTGGTCATTCAACAAGTCGATGTGGGAACACGCCCAACTTCCGGGCGATATTCATCAGTTGGTCATCCTGGTCACCGCGGCGAAATTTGGGGCGCGCTACGAAATCTACGGCCATGAGTATTTCGCACGTCGCGCAGGTCTGTCGGAATCAAAAATCGCCACCATCACCGCGGGTGAACGCCCCGCGGACCTGAGCGGCGACGAAGGCGTCGCCTTTGACATGGCGGCCTCCCTCAACCGGGGAGGAGTTCTTGCCGAGACCACTTATCGCGCCGCCGTACACCGCTTCGGCTCACACGGAGCGGCCGAGATCGTGTTCTTGGTGGGCTGCTTTTCGATGGTCGCCGTGACACTCAACGCGTTCGATGCCGGTGTGCCCGGACGCGATGATGTGTAGGGCATCTGCCGCCACGCAACGATGCCAAAGCAGCCGCCACTGAAAAGACGGGATCCGATCGAAGCGCCGTTTGTGCATTGCGTCAGGCGCCGCGGTGTTCGACCCCTTCGATCACGGGCGGTCGCGGTGGCGGTCCGCTGAGTGCGGCCGTCTCGTCGGTCAGGTGTTTCCCGATGTCGCGGATCTGTCGCGCGCTCAGCGCACACAGCGGGTGCACGGCCACCATCAGGGCGACGCGGCTGCGGTCGTCGAAAACCGGCGCGGCGATGGTCACCACGGGTTGCTTGCGTCGTCCCGGGTTGTCGTCGGAGAGAAATCCGATGGTGGTGAACTCGACCAGCAACTGATCCATGATGTGACGCACCGGGGTCGGCATTTCGCTGCTGTCCAGCGTGCCGACCACCTGCACAGCCTGCGCGAGCGCCGGCGTCGTCCAGTCGACGTCGTATCCCCGCTCGCGCGTGTGCGCCAGCACCTGCCGCAGGCGCTGCGTGCGGTCGGCATTGTCACCGGCGCCCCGCCGGATCCACCCGCGCTGTTCCTCCTCGGTGTCCCAGGCCGCCATCGCCACGCCGAACGGGGGCGCGTACGGGATGCGATCACCCGGTATGCCCGACGGCTGCGTGGCCGGTTCGCCTTCGAAGGCGGTGACAACCAAGGAATCACCGAACTTCTCGACCACCGAACAGGCGTAGCCGACTTCCCGGGACAGCCGCAGGGCCGCGGACCGCGCCGCATGGGCGAGCGGTCGGGCGGTGTCCGTGCGGGCGGCCACCACCGCCAGTGCGGGGCCGAGCGCGAACGTCTTCGCGACCGGATCGCGACTCGCCCACCCGCGGTCGCACAGCGTCTTCAGGATCGCGTGCGCGGTTGCCTGGGTGAGGTCCAGCTCGCGCACCACGTCGGAGAAGCGCAGCCGCGCGTGTGGAGACCGCGCCAGCAGCTCGACGACGTCGAGCACGCGGGCGGTCGGCGCTGACGTCGAACCGCGAATCCCTTGACTCCTTTACGACGGCGTTTTTACAGTTGTACGAACATTCGAGATCCTATATCGATTATTCGAGAAAGTTACCCAATTGCGCGCTGTGGTGCTACGAGACGGTCGGTTACAGGTCCGCGAGACGGCGGACCCGCAGGCCGGGCCGGGTGAGTTGCTGCTGCGCACGTTGAGCACCGCGATCTGCGCGTCCGACGTGCATTTCATGGATCATCCCGAGCTCGCCATCGATGACCCGACCGGTCGCTCGCTCTACGACACCGAGCGTGACATCGTGCTCGGCCACGAATTCGTGGGCGAGGTCGTCGGGCATGGGCCCGGCTGCACCGGCCAGTTCGCCGTCGGTACGCGCGTGACCGCAATGCCGGTGCGATTGGTCGACGGCGGCGCCGGCGGGATGCGGATCATCGGTCAGCATCCCGCGGCGCAGGGCAGTTTCGCTGAGCTGCTGGTGGTTTCGGAGGTGGCGGCCAAGCCCGTCCCCGGCGAGGTGTCCAACGACGCTGCGGCATTGACCGACGCGTTCGCCGTCGGCGAGTTCTACGTGCGCTCAGCGCAGCTGCAGCCCGGCGAGATCCCCGTCGTCATCGGTGCGGGCGCGATCGGGCTCTCGGCCGTCGCGGCCCTGGCCGGTCGCGGCATCGAACCCATCGTCGTCGCCGACTACAAGGCCGACCGGCGCCAGCTGGCCGGTGACCGGTTCGGCGCGCACGTGCTGGTCGACCCGAAAGAGAAATCCCCATTCGACGCGCTCAACGAGGTGCGCGCGCAACGCGGATTGCCCGGCCCGGCGGTCGTATTCGAGTGCGTCGGCGCGTCCGGACTGATCCAGAAATT
>NZ_LZMB01000563.1 GCF_001673555.1 Mycobacterium sp. 1165178.9
TCGTCCTACCGGATCCGTCCGCTGGGGCCGGAGGAGACCCTCTTCGAGATCTGGTCACTCACCCGCATGCCACCCGACCAGATCACGCCCAAGCCGACGCCTCCGGTCCCGATGGCGCCCGACGACCCACGCTGGCCGCCGATCCCCGCGCAGGACTTCTCCAATCTGCCTAAGCAACAGAAAGGATTGCACTCCAGAAGTTTTGAATACATGAGGTTGTCCAGCCGAATCGAGGGACTGATCTCGAACTTCGAACGCGTCGTCGACGGCTTCCTCGCCGGACTGCCGTACGACACGCTGGTACCCGCGATCCAGAAGACGAACACCACCATCGACGTGCCGATGGTGGATCTCGGCTTCGCTTCGACTGTCGGGGCCATCGGTAGGGCAGCACGATGAGCACGCAGTGGGACCACTCCGTCGATCTGCTCATCGCGGGCAGCGGCGGGGGCGGCATGGCCGCGGCGCTGGCGGCGCTCGACTCCGGCATCGAGCCGCTGGTGCTCGAAAAGCAAGCGCTGGTGGGCGGTTCCACCGGGCTTTCGGGTGGCATGGTGTGGCTGCCGAACAATCCGTTGATGCGCGCCGACGGCATCGCGGACTCGCATGAGGACGGCCTGGCGTACTTCGACGACGTCGTCGGTGACATCGGGGCCGCCTCATCACCGGCGCGGCGCGAGACTTTCCTGACCGCGGGTTACGAGATGATCAACTTCCTGACCCGCAAGGGCGTCCGGTTCGTGCGGTGCCCCGGCTGGAGCGACTACTACCCGAACCACAAGGGCGGCAACGAGTCCGGCCGTGCCATCGAATGCGTTCCCTATGATGCGGCGGCGCTGGGAAACTGGCGCGACAAAGTCCAGCCGTCCATGGCCAAGAGTTACGGAGGGTTCGTCCTCAAGACGAACGAGTTGCGCTCGGTGCAGTACTTCAACCGGTCGCCGCGCGCCTTCGCCGTGGCCATGCGGGTGTTCACGCGGACCAGGGTGGCGCGGCTGCGCCGTCGCGAGATGCTCACCAACGGAGCCTCACTCATCGGCCAGATGCTGAAGGTGCTGATCGACCTGCGCGGCGACCCGCCGATCTGGACTGACGCGGCCATGGCCGATCTGATCGTCGAGGACGGGCGTGTCGTCGGCGCGCGCGTCTCCCGCGGCGGGGCCACACTGAATGTCGAGGCGCGCAAGGGCGTACTGCTTGCGGCGGGCGGCTTCAGCCGCAATGCGGACATGCGCCGTCGCTACAGCGGCGACCAGCCCAACGAGGCGCGCTGGTCGATCGCCAATGCCGGCGACACCGGAGAGGTGCTCCAGACCGCGATGCGGCTGGGTGCGAAGACCGACCTGCTGGACGAGGCCTGGTGGCTGCCATCCATTTTCATCGCCGATGGCGGTGATGCCGCCAGGGCGCTCGGCAGCGGGCGGCAACGGCCCGGTGCCATCTACGTCGACGGGTCCGGCAAGAGATTCTGCAACGAGTCGAACTCCTACGTGGAAGTCGGCAAGGCCATGTACGCCAACAAGGCGGTGCCGTGCTGGATGGTTTTCGACGAGGGCTACATCCGCCGATACGTCTCGGGCGCCAACCCGTTCAAGAAGCGCAGCCTGCCCGAGGAACTGATAGAGCGGGGCGCGGTGCTGCGCGGTCCGACCGTCGCCGAGCTCGCGCGACAGATCGATGTCCCCGCCGACGCGCTCGAGCAGACGGTCAAGCGGTTCAACGGGTTTGCGGTCAAGGGCCTCGACCCCGATTTCGGCCGCGGCCAGTCGGCGTACAACGACTGCCTGGGCGATCCCGGCTACCGCCCGAACGCCGCGTTAGGGCCGCTCGAGCGGCCACCGTACTACGCCACCCGGGTGTTGCCCGCCGACGTCGGGACATGCGGAGGCGTGATCACCAACGAACACGCGCAGGTCCTCGACTCCGACGACTGCGTGATCGACGGGTTGTACGCGACGGGCAACATCACCGCGACGGTAATGGGCCGAAACTATCTGGGCGCGGGCGGAAGCATCGCCTACACCATGGTGTTCGGCTACGTCGCGGCGCGGCACGCCGCCGGCCGAAAAGTCGCCGGCGAGCGGACTCGCTAGGACTCGTCGCGATCGACGAAATCGCGCGGTGTCATGCCCGATTGCATCAGCTCGGCCCGCCGCGCCTGTACGTCGGACGCGGCACCCACCATGTTGGTCAGGATGTGGCTGACCTGAAGATGCACCCGCATGCCCATCAATTCCCACGCGCGCTTCACGTTGTTCTTGACCGCCATCAGTGTCGTCAGCGGGATTTGGGCGATCTTGCGCGCCATCTCCTCCACGGTGTCCTCGAGGTCGTCGCGTGGAACCACCCGATTGAGCAGCCCCCAGTCGAGGGCCTGCTGCGCGGACAACGTCGGAGCCAGCAGCAGCCAGTCCATGGTGCGATGCCAATTCATCAACAGCCACGGCTCGATCATCGTATGCCCGCCGGGCTCGCCGAGGCTTTGGGCAAGTGGCATCTGGAAATAAGCGTCCTCGGAGGCGACGCAGAAGTCGGTCAGTAAGCCCAGATAGATCCCGCCGCCCATGCAATAACCATGGATCTGCGAGATGGTCGGCTTGGGGAATTCCCACAGATACAGCGTCGGCCATAAAAACAGATCGGCGGTGCCTTTGTAGAGGTCCTCGAACGTGTCTCCGAAATCGGGATACGGGTTTTCGTCCGGGCCCCAGCGCGCCACATGGCCGCCGCAGAACCCCTTGCCGTTCGCCTTGAGAATGACGACCTTGATGTCCTTGTCGCGGTCGGCCTCGTGCAGGCACTCGTCGACCTCGCCGACCAGGACGGCGTCTTTGGTGTTGGCCTTGTCCACCCGGTTCAGAATGATCCGTGCAATCGGCGGTTCGCGCTCATAAATGACCGCTTCGAGGACACGGCGCTGCATCCTGGTGACACTACCGGAGAGCGTCATTGTCCGAATTGGCTTTGCGGTTGCGCAATGTTCGCGGGAGGAGTGAAGTGTATGCAGGCGCTGGACTAGTCCGTGACGAATGGAGCTGGGATGACGACTCCGTCGGACCGAGCGGCACAGCTCGACCTGATAGCGCGGCTGCAGTCCTCCTATCCCGAACTTCCCGACGCGCCCACGCCGGATCTCATTGACCACGAACGCTTCAGCGCGTATGTCAAGACTCCCCACGACGTCGGTGGCGAACCGGACGCTCCCATCGAATACGAGAACAAGCAGTACGAGATCTGGGAGCACAACACCTATGTGATGTGTGAGGTGCTGGGCTGGCGCGGGATCTGGCTGTCGGAGGAACGACGCCGGATGGGCAATGTCGACCTGGGCCGCACCATCTATCTCGGCCTCCCCTACTACGGGCGCTGGCTGCTGGCGGTCGCACGCGTGCTCGCCGAAAAGCACCACATCGGTCTCAGCGAATTGGCCGAACGCATGGCCGAGGTCAAGACCCGCTATGCGGACGGCCTGCGCGGAAAACCCTTGGAGGCCGAGCCGAAGTCCGCAGGCGACCCCACCGCGGTCACCCGCAATCGGCACCACCGTCACGCCGTCGGCAAGGGTGACCCACAGGTGTTCGCCGGACGGGCCGGGGCGCCCAAGTTCAACGTCGGCGACAAGGTCGTGGTGCGAAATCTGCCCGTGCTGCTCTACACCCGCACCCAGGAGTACGTGCGCGGCGCGACGGGTGAGATCGCGGTCGTGTCCTACGAAAGCCCCGCCGCCGAGGACGAAACCTGGGACGGGCCAGACCAACAGCCCGAATGGTTCTACATCGTTCGGTTCAACCTGTCCGAGTTGTGGCATGGCTACACCGGGCCGGGCAATGACACGCTGCAGACGGAGCTTCCGGAGCGCTGGCTCGAATCGGCCGAATAGCGCCGGAAAGGATTTCGCATGACCGCCCACGAGCACGACCACGAGCGCACCGCCGCGCCCATGGTGGACGAGATCACCGACTTCGAGGTCCTGGAGATCGCGCTTCGCGAATTATGCATCGAGAAGGGCATTTTCACCGCCGAGGATCATCGGCGCTTCACCGAGTTCGCCGAACAAATCGGCCCCACCCCGGCGGCGCGCCTAGTGGCCAGGGCCTGGCTCGATCCCGACTTCAAGGAGTTGGTGCGCTCGGACGCGCTCGCCGCCAGCAAGGAGGTCGGCGTCGACTGGCTGGAACCGACCGGATTCGGAACGCCTAGCGACTTCACCGCCCTGCACGTGCTCGAGGACACCCCGACGCTGCATCACGTGATCGTCTGCACGCTGTGCTCGTGCTACCCGCGCCCGATCCTGGGCAATTCGCCCGAGTGGTACCGCACACCCAACTACCGCCGTCGCATCGTGCGCTGGCCGCGCCAGGTACTCGCGGAATTCGGCCTGATCCTTCCGGAAGACGTGGAGATCCGCGTGGAGGATTCCAACCAGAAGCATCGGTTCATGGTGATGCCCGTCCGTCCGGACGGAACGCAGGGTTGGACCGAGGACCAACTCGTCGAAATCATCACGCGCGATTGCCTCATCGGCGTTGCGCTGCCCAAGCCTGGGGTGACGACGAACGTCATCACCCAGACGCGTCCGGCCGTCCACCCGGTCGACGACTGATGCGAGCGATGAGATGAGCACCGCGCACAACCCGCGTCCCGCCAAAGACGCAGCCGTTGCACCGCTGGCGAAAATCGTTGAGCGCAACCAGGTCTGGAGCCGCATGTCGGCCAAGTACGGCGTCGGCAACCCGGTACCACCCTGGAAGACGAGCCTGGACGGGATCTGCGATGCGCTCGACCACAGCGAACGCGGCGCGCAGGTACTCGGTTTCGCCGACCGGCGCGGCGACGAGGATGCGCTGTCGGCGACCGTCTACTCGAACCTGCCCTACCCGGAGAACAGGCTGGTGGCGTTGGCCCACTCGCTGCTAATGCGCGGCGTCATCGACGAGTCGGAGCTCGAAGACAGACTGGCCGCGGTGCGTGCGCGGCTGCAGGGTTGAGCGAAGTCGGCCAGTCCGCCGGCGCTCGCCGGTTTGGGGGCCGGTTAGAGGATTGGGTTCCGATAGGCTACGCTGGCAGCAACGTTGGCTTCATGACATCGCATGCCAACACCGTCGTGGAACGCTTCCTCATCCCATTGGTGCCAGCCCAAAGCTCGCGCTCGTCACCTAGATGATCCGTGCACAACGCACTAGCCTGTCTCGCGGCGATCGATTTTGCCATCCGGCAATCTCGCCACCTCGTGCCGATGCCGCGCGGCGTTTTCGCCTCCAGCACGGCACCACCGATGCCTGAAAGGCACCGAAAAGTGACTATCAGCAAGACTTTCGCCGACCTCGGCGTGCGCAACCACCTGGTCGATGCGCTCGCCGAGCGTGGCATCACCCACCCGTTTCCGATTCAGATCGAGACTCTGCCCGACACGCTCGCCGGCCGGGACGTCCTCGGTCGCGGAAAGACCGGCAGCGGCAAGACCCTGGCCTTCTCGATCCCGCTCGTCAGCCGCCTATCGGACGCAGATCGGCGCCCCTCACGGCCATCTGGGTTGGTCCTCGCGCCGACCCGGGAGTTAGCGACGCAGATCACAGCGACGCTCGAACCGCTGGCGGCGGCCTGCGGCCTGCGGATCACCACGATCTTCGGCGGCGTTTCCCAAAGCCGCCAGGTCGCTGCCCTCAAGTCCGGCGTCGACATCGTGGTCGCCTGCCCGGGCCGGCTCGAGGACCTGATGAAGCAGCGGCTGATCAGCCTCGAGGCGGTCGAGATCACCGTGATCGACGAAGCCGACCACATGGCCGATCTGGGCTTCCTGCCGGGCGTCACCCGGATCCTGGCCGCTACTCCCAATGGTGGTCAGCGGCTGCTCTTTTCGGCGACGCTGGACAACGGCGTCGACAAACTCGTCAAGCGATTCCTCCGAAACGAGGTGCTGCACTCGGTCGATGAGGCCAACTCACCGGTATCCGAGATGACCCATCACGTGTTCCACGTCGCCAATGCCGAGGCCAAGAAAGAGGTTGTGCACCGGCTCGCATCCGGCACCGGACGCCGGATTCTCTTCATGCGTACCAAACATCAGGCGCGCAAGCTCGCCAGGCAGCTCACCGAGTCGGGTGTTCCATCGGTCGACTTGCACGGCAACCTGTCTCAACCCGCACGCGAGCGCAACCTCGCGGCGTTCGCCTCGGGTGGCGCCCGGGTGCTGGTGGCAACCGACATCGCCGCGCGGGGCGTTCACGTCGACGAGGTCGAGCTCGTCGTGCACATCGACCCGCCCGCCGAACACAAGTCCTATCTGCACCGGTCCGGGCGCACGGCCCGGGCGGGAAGCGCCGGCGATGTCGTGACCGTGGTGCTGCCCGAGCAGCGCCGCGACACCCAGGTGCTGATGCGCAAGGCCGGTATCACCGTCGCCGCTGTGCAGGTGACCGCCGCATCCGAGGCGGTGCAAGCGCTCGTGGGCGAGCTCGCGCCGTACCAGGCGCCCGCACCCGTCCGGGTGCCTTCACCCGCGCCTGTGCAGCATCGGACCAATTCCAGCGGGCAGCGCCGCCGCCGGTCCGGCAGGTCGCCGAGGACCAATTCCGCACCCGGCGAATCGGCCATGTCTCACCGCGGCGGTACCCCTGCGCGCCGGCCGGATCGCCGCCGCGCGAGCCGGGCGCAAGGAAGCGCCGGCTAGCCTCGACAGACTGGGTCAGCGCCGGGCAAGCAGCCACGCCTGACCGTCGCCTTCGTCAGCGCCGATCAAGTCCAGGCTCGCAAACGCTGCGGGCAGCTCGCCGGCCAAGACGCGGAAGGGACCGGGACTGGCTCCGACCTCACTCAGAGCGGCGATCGCCAGCAGCCCGCCCGGCGACAGCCGTTCGACGATCGTCCGGTCGAGGCGAGGGTCCCGGAACTTGCAACAGACGATGACGTCGACCGGCGCCCCTGCCGGCAGACCACCATCGAGGTCGACGACGTCGAAACGACACCGGCTGCTCACCCCGGCGCGCTGGGCCAACTCCCGCGCTTGGTCGATGGCCACCGGGGAGACGTCCAACCCCACCACCCGCAGGCCGCGTGTGGCCAGCCAGACGGAGCCGGTGCCCTGTCCACAGGCGAGGTCGAGAGCCCTGCCTGCGGTGGGAAACAGATCCGCGTGGGCCGCAAAAACCGAGGGCGGCGCAATTGAACTCAACGGTGGCGGCCCCTGGGCCGCATACCGTTCGTCCCAGCGATGCCGGTCCGCTTCGCCCATTGGCGCCACTCTAGAACCACCTTTGGGCGATGGCAGTGACTCCGGTTCTGGACATCTGTCTGCAAACTGGTGCTCTGCTCGCACGGCGTTGGCGGGTAAACGGGCGTCCGCGCCCCAAACGGCCAGCAACGAGCCAGGCTGGCCGCGCTGAGTGGATGTTGTTGGCGGCGAGCCCGCTTCTTACACTGGACGAGTGTCTAGAGATGCGTCGTCCCCGGTGGTTGCCGGGAAAGCGGTCCCCGCGAACGCGGCTCGCAGGTCAGATCGTCGGCCCGGGCAGACCATTCGTAAGGTCCTCGATGCCGGACTGGCGGAGCTGCGGGAATCCTCGTACGCGAACCTGACGATGCGCGCGGTCGCGACTCGCGCCGGGGTGTCGCCGGCCAGCGCCTACACCTACTTTCCCTCGAAAAGTGCGCTCGTCGCGGCGGTGTACCTGCGCTTCCTGCGCGACCTGCCGCTCCACACCGACGTCAACGACACGACAAAGACCCGGGTCAGCGCAACGCTGCGGGACATGGCGGTCGTCGTCGCCGATGAGCCGGAGCTGACCGCCGCCTGTGGCGCCGCGCTGATGGCTGAAGATCCGGCGGTCGCACCGCTGCGGGAACAAATCGGCGACGAAGTGGCCAAGCGGATCGGTGCCGCGCTCGGGCCGGGCTGGCCCCGAGCGGTGAAATCCACGCTGCAGATGACCTTTTCCGGCGCGCTGATGACCGCTCGGTTCATCAGCTTCGCCGAGATCTCCGGGCAGCTCGACGAGGCGGTCAACCTCATTTTGGGCGCATCGGTTGCGTGAAAGTTGCGGCGCCTCAAGCTAATAGGCACGGCTAACCGGTGCGGGGGCCAGCTTTCGCGCCGGGCTGGCGCCGCGAAGACGATATGATCCGGCAGTGGGGTTCACCGGCTACGGGTTTGCCGCCCGTTAATCATGCGCAGTCACGGCTGGGCGGGAAATACGCCGTCGTCCGATACGGAGGCGATCGAGCGCATCCTCGACGCCGCCGACAAGATCATCGACGAACGCGGCTCGGCGATGCGGATCGCGGACGTGGCGCGGGCCCTGGGGGTGACCCGGCAGACCGTCTATCGCTACTTCCCCGGGACGCAGGCGCTTTTGGTGGCCTCCGCGATGCGCTCGGCGGACGGCTTCCTTGATCGCATGGCGGCCCACCTCCAGGGAGTCACCGACCCCGTGGTAGCCATCACCGAGGGAATGGCATTCGCCGTCGAAGAGCTGGCCTCGGACAACCAGGTCGAATTCGTGCTCAACCAGCGCCACCGCGGCGGCCAGAAGGTCTCGATCGTCTCCGATACCGCGCTGGCATTCGGTCGTTCGATGCTCCATCGCTACGATATCGATTGGGAGCATTACGGTTTCGATGAAGCCGGCCTGGACGAGCTGAACGAATTCTCGCTGCGTGTTCTGCATTCCTTCCTGTCCGACCCGGGCCGTCCGCCGCGCAGCGGTGCCGATCTGCGCCGCTACCTCACCCGCTGGATCGGGCCGGCGATCGCCTACCCGCAAATGGTCCGGGCCATGGACGCACTGGGCGCCCCGGAGCCGCCGAGGGCACGCCGGCGCACTTCGAAAGCCTCCTGACTAGGGTGGGCGACCCTGACCATACTTATTTGCGGAAATGTCTTGGCGGCGGCCCACCATCCCCGGCCTATCGAGCGGTTGATTCGTTTCCCCCGTTCGGCGATCCTCAACGGGCCGGCATTGTCCACCGAATGAATGGAGGCTCGGCGTGGTGGGTTTGGGACAGGTCGCCCTGAACAGCGCACCCATCTTCGGTGGCGCGTTGCTCGCGGTTGCGGCCGGGCAATTCAAAGGCCCGGATTACCGGGAGGCGATCAGGCAGGATATGGACCTGCTTGATCGACTGCCTCCCGAGGACGTCGACAGGCGCGCCGAACTGCGGCGCACCATCGAAGGTCGCATCGATGATCTGGTCGATGCCG
>NZ_LZMB01000564.1 GCF_001673555.1 Mycobacterium sp. 1165178.9
GCGTGGGCAGCCACGCGATCAGCTCCTTGCTGCCGACCACCGGGAGCACGGCCGCTTCGGTCAGCCCGGTGATGCCGAACCGGCGGTCCAGGGCGGCGACCGCCGATTCGCGCAGCCGGGCCGTGCCGGCGGTGGCCGGATACCCCGACGCCGAAGCGGCGGCGGCCAGCGCCTCCTGGATCACCGGGGCGACCGGGTCGACGGGGGTGCCCACCGAGAGGTCGACGATCCCGTCGCGATGAGCACTGGCCTGCGCTTTCGCATCGGCCAGGGTGTCCCAGGGGAACTCCGGCAGGGACGCAGACACCGCCGGTCGGCGCTTTTTGAGCTGGTGGGGCACCCGGCCGCCGCTCAGTCGCCTTCGCCCTGCGGCGGCAGATCTTTGACCACTTGCGGGTCGTTCTCGGTCAAACCCACCTTGGCCGCGCCACCGGGCGACCCCAACTCGGCGAAGAAGTCCGCGTTGATCTGCGTGTACTGGCTCCACTGGTCCGGCACATCGTCTTCGTAGTAGATCGCTTCGACGGGACAGACCGGCTCGCACGCCCCGCAGTCGACGCACTCGTCGGGGTGGATGTAGAGCATCCGAGCGCCTTCATAGATGCAGTCGACCGGGCACTCCTCGATACAGGCTTTGTCCTTGATGTCGACACAGGGTTCGGCGATCGTGTACGTCACAGACGTCTCCTCCATGTACTCCGGCTGCAATGTGGGCTGCTGTTCAGCTCGCACCGGCGCGTATTACCGCTCCAGTGAAGCTTTCGGTTACTGATACTAGACGTTGCAGATACAGGTCAACCATTTGGCGCGCCTGTCGGTTTCACCGATTTAAGACCGTCAGTCTCGGGCCCTGCGAGGCGACCCCGTTTCGCTGAGCGCGAACGCCGTGAACAAGCGGCTGACCTGCATAGAGTAACGGCCCCACGGTTACCTCCGATATCCGTTGCGTCACAAGCACCCTCGCGGGGCCTGGTAATCTCGGGCGAGAGCCGGCAACCGCTTGGCAGATGTCACCGCCGTAGCGTGGTGCATTAATTGGGGAAGGGTTCCACACATGAGGCTGTCGTTGAGCAAATTGGGCGTTGCGGTTGGCAGCGCAGCAGTGGCGTTGACCGCCGCGGCCGGGATCGCATCGGCCGACCCGGTCACCGACACCACCTGCAACTACGGGCAGGTCATGGCCGCGCTTAACGCGACGGACCCGGGCACTGCCGCGCAGTTCAACCAATCACCGGTCGCCCAGAGCTACCTGCGCAAGTTCCTCGCCGCACCGCCGGCGAAGCGCGTGCAGATGGAGCAGGAGATCCAGGCGATGCCGCAGGCTGCGGCGTTCATGGGGACCATTCAGCAGGTCGCCACCGTCTGTAACAACTACTAGGTCGACCCGCGCGGACTGTTCAGTAGCCGCTGAGCAGTCCGCGTACCCGACCTAGAGTTTCTGCGCCGGCGCGGCTGCGAATGCGTGATGGATCGGCGGGCCTACGGCCCCACAGCAGCAGCACGCGCGCGGCGGCATCGGTTTCCAGGGTGGCGGGGCCTTCCGGTTCGGCAAGGCCGATGGTGACCTGATCGGAATCGGCGGCCAGGACGACGTCGTCGGTGCCGTCGGCTCGCAGGCGAGCCTCGATGCGTTCACCCGGGCTCATCAGCTTGGCCCCTTTCGCCAGCAACGGCTTGCCCACGGCGACGACGCTGTGGGTGGTCATCCACGGCTCGGCCAGCCGGGCCCGGGCGGTCGGCACGTCGCCGGTGATGTCCCAGCTGTGCAGGACGAGTTCTTCGCGCATGTGCTCGGCGAACCAGGGCACTTTCATGGTGCGTCCGGTCCAGGCGACATCGGTGTCGGCGGGCACTCCCTCGGCCGCGACCGCGACGTCGTTGAGGGTGGCCATCCGGTCGGTCAGCGCGTCCCAGAGGTCCGCGTCGTTCAAGGCGCGCAACGGAGCCTCGCGCTCCTCGAAGCTGCGGGTGGCCACGGGCTGACCGTCCAGGTGACCGCCGAGCACCCGCGCGAGTTCTTCGGCGTTTCCGGCCTGATGCACGACGATGTCGCGTACCGTCCAGGCCTCACACCAGGTGCCGGCGTCGGGTCCGTGCCTGCGCACCGCATCCACGAACGGTGCCCACTCGGGAAATCGATCGTCGTCTATTCGTCGCTTCACGGCTTCGGGTATACCCGCCGCCTGTGACAAAAAAGCGAACTACGCGGCCATCGGTGTGTAGTCGGTAGTGCGCTGCCGCGCCGGACGACCGATGCCCGCGGCGATCGCGGTCAGCTCCGCCACCGTCTTGGACGAGCCGTGTTCCGAACCGGCCATCCGCGAGATGGTCTCCTCCATCAGGGTGCCGCCCAGGTCGTTGGCGCCGCCGTTGAGCATCACCTGCGTGCGCTCGACACCGAGCTTGACCCAGCTGGTCTGGATTTGAGAAATACGACCGTGCAACATGATTCGCGCCAGCGCATGCACCGCTCGGTTGTCGCGATGGGTGGGTCCGGGGCGCGACGCGCCCGCCAGATACAGCGGTGAGCTCTGGTGCACGAACGGCAACGGCACGAACTCGGTGAAACCGCCGGTGCGGTCCTGGATGTCACGCAACACGTTGAGGTGGCCGACCCAGTGCCGCGGGCTGTCGACGTGGCCGTACATCATGGTCGACGACGACCGCAGCCCCACTTCGTGTGCGGTGCTGACGATTTCGATCCACAGCGACGTCGGCAACTTGCCCTTGGTCAGCACCCAGCGCACTTCGTCGTCCAAGATCTCGGCGGCGGTGCCGGGGATGGTGTCCAGGCCCGCTTCACGCAGGCTGATCAGCCACTCACGAATGCTCAACCCGCTCTTGGTGACACCGTTGGCGATCTCCATGGGAGAGAACGCGTGCACATGCATCGAGGGAACCCTCGCTTTGACGGCGCGGACCAGGTCGGCGTAGCCGGTCACCGGGAGCTCGGGGTCGATGCCGCCCTGCATGCACACCTCGGTGGCGCCTTCGACGTGCGCTTCCCATGCGCGATCGGCGACCTCGTCGGTGGACAGCGAGTACGCGTCGGCGTCGCCCTTGCGCTGGGCGAACGCACAGAACCGGCACCCGGTGTAGCAGATGTTGGTGAAGTTGATGTTGCGGTTCACCACGAACGTCACGTCATCGCCGACGGTCTCGCGGCGCAACGTATCCGCCAGGGCGGCAACCGCTTCCAGGGCCGGACCGTCGGCGGTCGCCAGTGACAGATATTCGTCGTCGGAGCACCCGGCGGGGTCGCGCTCGGCGGAGCGCAGCGCGGCAAGCACGTCGGTGTCTAGGCGTTCTGGTGCTTTGGCGCCTTGGGCGGCCAGTTCGTGAACGTGGGCACGAATCGATTCCCAGTCGCCGAAGGCGCTGTCGATGTCGCTACGGGTCTCGGTGTTGCGGCCCTCGCTGTCGATCGCCGCGTTGAGGTCGACCCGGCCCGACGAACCGACGTCGTCAGGCTCCTGCCAGGGCATCCCTACCGGGTTGACGTCGCGAGCCAGCCCGGTCGCCGGATCGGCCAACGCCGTCACGTGTCCCTGTACGCGCGGGTCGATCCAGGCCGAGCCCGCCTGCACGTATTTGGGCTGTGCGGTCAGCCGTTGAACCAGCTCGTAGCCGGCCGCGGCGGTGACGGCGGCCAGGTCGTCCAGGGCCGGCCAGGGCCGCTCGGGGTTGACGTGGTCGGGCGTCAGTGGCGAAACCCCGCCCCAGTCGTCGACGCCGGCGCCGATCAGCGCCAGGCACTCGTCGCGCGACACCAGGTTCGGCGGCGCCTGGATGCGCATTGCCGGCCCGAGCACCAACCGCGCTACCGCCACGGTCGCCAGGTAATCCTCGATGCCGGCATCGGGTACGGCGGCCATCGCGGTGTGTTCCTTGGCCCGGAAGTTCTGCACGATAACTTCCTGCACGTGGCCGAACTCCTTGTGCGACTTGCGGATCGCGTGCAAGGTGTCGGCACGCTCGGTGAGGGTCTCGCCGATACCGACCAGCAGGCCGGTGGTGAACGGAATCGACAACCGGCCCGCGTCGGTCAGCGTGCGCAGGCGGACAGCCGGGTCCTTGTCCGGACTGCCATAGTGCGCAAGCCCTTTCGTCTCAAACAGCCGGCGCGACGTCGTCTCGAGCATCATGCCCATCGACGGCGCGACCGGCTTGAGCCGCGCCATCTCAGACCAACTCATCACACCCGGATTCAAGTGCGGCAACAGCCCGGTCTCCTCGAGCACCCGGATCGCCATCGCCCGCACGTAGGACAGCGTTGAGTCGTACCCACGCGCCTCCAGCCACTCGCGCGCCTCCGGCCAGCGATCCTCGGGCCGATCGCCGAGGGTGAAAAGCGCTTCCTTGCACCCGAGTTCGGCACCGCGCCGGGCGATGTCGAGAATCTCGTCGGGCTCGAGATACATTCCGGTCCCTTGGGCGCGCAGCTTGCCCGGGACAGTGACGAAGGTGCAGTAGTGACAGCTGTCCCGGCACAGGTGGGTGACCGGGATGAAAACCTTGCGTGAGTAGGTGATCGGCAGCCCGCCGCCCGGGCCGCGCCGGCCGGCCGACTCCAGACCGGCATCGCGCACCCGCGCCGCGCTGGTGCACAGGTCCGCCAGATCGGCGCCGCGCGCGGTCATCGCGACCGCGGCCTCGTCGATGTTCAGCGCAACGCCATCCCGAGCCCGTCGCAATACCCGTCGCAGCGCCGAGGCGCTGACCTCAACGGAGGCCTTACCCGGAACCACCGGGTTGGGCAGAGCGGTAGGCTCCTCGCCCGGAGTCAACAGCACCTTCGTGTAACTTCCCCACGATCGAATTTCATCCGTGCGTCCCAACATGTGAAATCGTGGCACCCGCTGGCGGGTCCCGTCTGGGCAACAGTCAACAGTAGCGGCAGGCCCGCGCGAGCGCGCGGGCGACATCCCGGCCGAATGTCAGGCGCGCGGACTGCGCCGCCATAACACCCATACGGGCGGTACAACGCCCAGGACCAGCAGCAACAAAGCCCCGTAGGCCATCAAACCGCGGCCTCCCAGGATGACGTCGTCGGCCGGGCCGCCCATGCTGATCACCGCCACCGTCAGCAGCCACGTCCATAACGGCAACGCCGCCAGGCGGGGTGAGCCGGTCCAGCGACCGGCGGCCCACACCAGCGCCGCGTTGACGAGTCCAGAACTCAGCCCGCTGATGGGGAAGGGAATCGTCCCGATGTAGAGCGGCAGCAGCAGAGCTCCGGCGAGCGCGGAGAGCACCCCGTCGACCGCCAAGAGGGCCAACACGACGAAACGGATCGCGGGGTCGGTGGCACCGCTGTCGTCAACGGACGCGACGCGTGGCTTGGTTTCGGTCAGGTCGGGACGCTGTCGATGTTGGACAAGATGGAACCGAGAACCCACTGAAAGCTGTCCAGCCGGTCCTGCCAGTGCTGCAGATTAGGGTCCAGGTCGGGGTCCATGCGAATTCCTTCCGTGGCTGCCTGTTTGGCAGCTTACCGTGTCGAGGCAGCGGGGAAACCAAGCCCCGCGAGCAGGTCCGTCTCCCAACCGCGCTCGTCACGTGCGCCCGCGGCGCCCGCGGCCAGCACGTAGTGCTCGTCCCCCGATATCGGTATCGCCGCGTTGTTCGACAGCGCGCAGGCCCGGCCGGTCGGGCCGACCACCACCTGGGTGGCGTGCGCGGCCAGCGCGGCCCGCTTGGCCGCCAGAGCCTCCGGTCCGGTCTCGACGACGGCGTCGATGTCGTCGTCGGCGTAGCCGAAGGTGAACTCCTCTTTCGGCGGGATCGACCATTCAGGCCGCAGATCCTCGGGCGTCAGCGCGTCCATGGCCGCCTCGAATGCGCGCCCCGCGAAGACCGACCAGTACAACTTCGGTGCGGCCCAGGGCTCGCCGGGGAAGTCGGCGGCGCCGGGTCCCGGGCCGGCCGCGGCCACGGCGGCCACCGTAACCCGGTGCGCGTGCACGTGATCGGGATGGCCGTAGCCCCCGTTGGGGTCATACGTCACGACGACATGCGGGCGCTGCTCGCGAATGACCGCCACCAGTGCGCCGACGGCTTCGCGCTCGTCGGCATCGATGAATCGTTGCCGGTGCCGCTGGGGAGTGCCACGCATGCCCGAATCGCGCCACCGGCCGGCGCCGCCGAGATAGCGGGGCTCGCTGACGCCCAGCGCCCGCAGCGCGGCGGTCAGTTCGCCGATCCGGTAGCCGCCGAGTTGGTCCGCGCGATCGACGGCGAGTCCGGCCCAGCGATCGCCGATCACCTCGCCCTCCTCGCCCAGAGTGCAGGTGATGACGCGGACATCCGCCCCGCGGGCGGCGTAGTGGGCGATGGTCGCACCGGTGCCGAGGCTCTCGTCGTCGGGGTGCGCGTGAACGAACAGCAGCCGCGGCGTCTCAGGCATGGACGGCACCCTACCGTCAGCGGCGGGGAAAATCGGCAATCGGGTTTAGTGACCGACGTCGTCTCCTATGCTGGCCTCGGGGTGGCTGTGTCGCTGGGACCTCAGCGGATAGGAACGCGCACGGCTACTATCAAGGAGTGCCCCAGCTCACGGACGCAGACCGGACCGGCAATCGAAGCCGCCGGCGAGGTGAGGTCCTCGAACGCGCCCTGTACGAGGCCACCCTGGCCGAGCTGACCGAAGTCGGCTATGGGGGCCTGACCATGGAGGGAATCGCGGCGCGCGCCCAGACCGGCAAGGCCGCGCTCTACCGGCGCTGGGACACCAAGTGCGAGCTGGTGCATGCCGCTTTGGTTTTTGCGCTGCCGCCGCTGCCCGAACTGCGTTCCGGTCGTTCGGCCAGAGACAACCTGCTGGCGATGTTCACCGCCCAGCGTGACCTGCTGGCCGGGAAGACCGGCTTCCCCAGTCTGGACGTCATCCATCAGCTGTTACACGAACCTGAGATGCGGGCCATCTTCGCCGATGCGGTGGTGCGGCCGCGGATGAAAATCGTGGAATCGATTCTGCAGGCCGCCATAGAAGACGGCGATCTTGATCCGAAGGTCGTCACGCCGCTCACCGCCCGCATCGGGTCGGCTCTGATCAACCAGCACTTCCTGCTGAACGGAGCGCCACCGAACCGGCGTGAGCTGGCGCTGATCGTGGACACCGTGATCCCGCCGCGGGCAGCGGGCTGATCCGGCTCACGGCCCGGTCTTGACCCACTGGCCGGCGTCGCCGACGATGCCGACCGGAACCGCACCGGACAAGCTGACGTTCTGCACGCTCGGACCGGCCCCGACGATGGTGGTGTCCTGCAGGATCGGCAGCACGGTGGACATGTTCCACAATCGCGGCTCGACCGCGGTGATCACGTCGTTGATGTTCTTGGTGCCGTTGAGGGCGGCGTCGATGTTGGACTGGATGCTGCGATCGCAGATCCCGGTCAGGTTCGACGGTGCCTGCACCAAGGCGCCGGGATCGGCCGGGCGGCTGGGCGGCGGCGTCGTGGTCGGCGTCGTCGACGTGGCGGCCGGACCCCTGGATGGCGTGGGACCGGCGGGTGGCGACGACGAGGGCGCCGGCCCATTGGAGACGGGCACCTGAGTCGATTCCAGTGCGCGACAGCCGTACCGGGAGGCGAGCCGGGCGGCCAGGTTTCCGCCCGCCTGATGCCAGCCGACGATCGCGTCCACGCGGTTGTCGTTCAGCGCGTCGTGGTAGAGGGTGGCCGGGTCCAGCGCCAGCACCGTCGCGGCGATGCCGACGTTGCGTAACCGGTCGGCGGCCGTGTTGGCCACCGCGACCGAGGTCGGGTCATTCGCCGCGACCCCGATGACCAGTGAGAGCTCTTGGCCGTCCTTGCTGATCCGCCCGCGGATGACTTCGGGCGGACCGGTATTCGGGGGGGCGGGAGCGGGCGATGCCGAGGAGTTGGGTTCCACCTTGTAGCCCGCCCCCTCCAGCAGCGCCAGCGCCGCGGGCGTCGACATCGCCGGTGGCGCGGTCGGCTCGTATCCGGGGTCGCTCGGCGCGCGGATCTGGGCCTGGTCCAGGGTGACGGTGTTGTCGCTGCCCGCGCCCACGGCCGCGAGCAGGTCGACGTCCAGCAGCCCCAAAATCGCCTTACGGACTTGTGTGTCAGCCAGTTTGGGCTCGTTGGCCCGCAGCGTGAGCTGCATGACCCGCGGCGTCACGATCCGGGCGGTCCGGACATCGGGAATGGCGGACAGCTGCGCGAAGGCCGCCGAGCCGCCATGCACCTGCGCCACCTGGGTGTCGCCGTTGCGCACCGAATCGGCCAGCGCGGCGGGCGCCCCCGCTCGCCGGAAGAGAATGAGCGCGGGTTTGGCCGGTGGCCCCCAATAGCGGTCGTTGCGCGCCACCAAGATCTCGTCGCGCTGCGGGTCGATGCTCTCCACGCGGAACTGCCCGCCGGTGACCGGGAGCGCCCGGGCCAGGCCGGCGGCGAAACCCCCGGGCACGTCCTTGACGATGTGCGCCGGAAGGATGTTGCTGAACAACTCTCTCCACGCCGGATAGGGTTCGGCGAAGGTCACCACTGCCTGCTTGCCGCCCTCCAGGGACTGCACGCCAGTGATGAGGTCATAGCCGGCGGGGTCGACGACCCCGGGCTGGCTGACCATCTGGTGCCACAGGTACCAGAAGTCGTCGGCGGCAATCGGCGCGTTGTCGGTCCACTGCGCCTCGGGCCGGATCTTGTAGGTCACCGTGAACGGGTTCTGACTGGTCACCTCGGCCGACACCAATAGGGTCGGGTCCATCTCCCAGCGCGAGCCGGTCGGCGTGTTGGTATCGGGGACCGGCCGAAACGCGCTCGGCAGCACCAGCGCGCTGATGGCCGCGTTCACCGGGGACAGATCGGACAGCAGATGCGGATTGAAGCCGGCCCCGATCGAGTCGATGCCCATGATGATCTCGCTGACCCGGGGCGGCGGCGGCACCGAGTTGTGCGGCGTATCGGTGCTCTGCGGCGCCGGCGGCGGGTTGACGGTGCAGGCCGAGAGAACGAGTCCGACCAGCGAGATCAGGCCGGCGAGCACCATCAACAAACGGCGGACTCGTCTCGGCACGCTGCTCAGGGTATCGAGCAGCCGCACAGCAGCCCGTCCGGCCACGCGGTGTTAACCCCGGGCCTTGGCGCGCGACCGGCTGCGGGCTCGTGAGGTGGCGTCCAGCTCGACCTTGCGCACCCGCACGATCTCCGGGGTTACTTCGACGCATTCGTCCTGCGCGCAGA
>NZ_LZMB01000565.1 GCF_001673555.1 Mycobacterium sp. 1165178.9
GCGGTTGCCGACTTCCGGCCGGCCCGGGTTGCGGCCGCCAAGATCAAAAAGGGTCCGAAGGAACAAGACCAGCCGCCCACGATCGAGTTGGTCCGCAACGACGACGTGCTGGCCGGCGCGGTGCGGGCACGCGCCAACGGCGAACTGCCCAACATGCGCGCCATCGTGGGCTTCGCCGCCGAAACCGGCGATGCCAACGGGGACGTGCTGTTTCACGCCCGGACGAAGCTGCGCAACAAGGGTTGTGATCTGTTGGTCGTCAACGCGGTGGGCGACGGCAGGGCTTTCGAGGTGGACAGCAACGACGGCTGGCTGCTGGCGGCCGACGGTACCGAGTCGGCGCTGCAACACGGCTCCAAGACATTGATGGCCAGTCGTATCGTGGATGCGATCGCCGCGTTCCTGCACGGGGACAGCGGGTAGAACGGTCGAGTTCTTCTCGGCACCGGACCAGGTGCTGGCGGGCCGACGCCAGTCGATATAATTCGGCTAACTAACTAATTGGAAGGATCGGCATTGTGAGCGAAAAGGGTCGCCTGTTTACCAGTGAGTCGGTGACTGAGGGACACCCCGACAAGATCTGTGACGCGATCAGCGACTCGGTCCTCGACGCCCTGCTGGCAGAGGACCCGAGCTCACGTGTCGCGGTCGAGACGCTGGTCACCACCGGACAGGTGCACGTGGTCGGGGAGGTGACGACGACGGCCAAAGAGGCGTTCGCGGACATCACCAACACGGTTCGCGCGCGCATCCTCGACATCGGCTACGACTCGTCGGACAAGGGCTTCGACGGGGCGACCTGCGGCGTGAACATCGGTATCGGCGCGCAGTCGCCCGACATCGCCCAGGGCGTCGACAGCGCCCACGAGGCCCGCGTGGAGGGCGCCGCCGACCCGCTGGATGCCCAGGGCGCCGGCGACCAGGGCCTGATGTTCGGCTACGCGATCAATGACACCCCCGAGCGGATGCCGCTGCCGATCGCGCTGGCCCACCGGCTGTCGCGCAAGCTCACCGAGGTTCGCAAGAACGGCACGCTGCCCTACCTGCGGCCGGACGGCAAGACGCAGGTCACCATCGAGTACGAGGACGACGTTCCGGTCCGGCTGGACACCGTGGTCGTGTCCACCCAGCACGCCGACGGCATCGACCTGGAGAAGACGCTGGACCCCGACATCCGCCAGCACGTGCTCAAGACCGTGCTGGACGAGCTGGCCCACGACACCCTGGACTCGTCGGCGACGCGGGTGCTGGTCAACCCGACCGGCAAGTTCGTTCTCGGCGGGCCGATGGGCGACGCCGGCCTGACCGGCCGCAAGATCATCGTCGACACCTACGGCGGCTGGGCCCGACACGGCGGCGGCGCCTTCTCCGGCAAGGATCCGTCCAAGGTGGACCGTTCGGCGGCCTACGCGATGCGCTGGGTGGCCAAGAACATCGTCGCCGCGGGGCTGGCGGAGCGAGTCGAGGTGCAGGTGGCCTATGCCATCGGCAAGGCGGCCCCGGTCGGGCTGTTCATCGAGACGTTCGGCACCGCGACGGTCGACCCGGTCAAGATCGAGAAGATCGTTCCCGAGGTGTTCGACCTGCGCCCCGGCGCGATCATCCGCGACTTGGACCTGCTGCGCCCGATCTACGCGCAGACCGCCGCGTACGGGCACTTCGGCCGCACCGACGTCGAACTCCCCTGGGAGCAGCTCAACAAGGTCGACGACCTCAAGCGCGCGATCTAAGGGCCGGGGCCGGCTAACCGGTGAACCGGTAGTCGTCCAGATTGAACCGTCGGCTGCGCCAGTACACCTCGGGTGTGGTGCCCGGGCGCAATGGCACGTCGCCGTTCTTGTCGAAGTAGTAGCTGTTGGCCAGCTTGCAGCTGTCTTGCCAGAAGATCTGGCGGTGCCGTCGGCTCATCATTTCGGCGAAGTAGCGGTCGTTGGCTTCCTGGCTGACCTCGACCCGGGTCGCACCGACGCGATTGGCCCGCTTGAGGCAGCGCACGATGTGATGCGTCTGCGCCTCGATGAGCGCGAAATACGAAGAGCCGACGTATCCGTACGGGCCGAACACGGTGAACAGATTGGGGAAGCCGGGCACGGTGACGCCCTCGTAGGCCTGCAGCCGGTGCTCGTCCCAGAAGCGGCTCAAGGACTTTCCGCCGCTTCCGGTCACCGCGAACGTGGGCACGTTGTCGGGGTCCATCACCTTGAAGCCGGTCGCCAGGATCAGGACGTCGATCTCGTGATTCTCGCCGTCGGTGGTGGCCACCGCGTCGGGCGTGATCTTGTCGATCGGTTCGGTGACCAGCCGCACGTTGTCGCGGTTGAAGGTGGCCAGGTAACCGTTGTGGAAGCCGGGGCGTTTGCAGCCGACGGCATACTTCGGCGTGAGCTGCTCGCGCACGGCCGGATCCCGAACCTGTTGCCGCAGATAGGATTTGCCCAGCGCTGCCATCCTCTTGGCCAGCGGGATGACCGTGAAGTAGTGCGCCGAGATGGGGAAGGTGAGCTCCACGTAGGCCTGGCTGAGCAGGCGCTGCAGCAACTTGCCGCCGGGGATTCGCATCGCCCAGCGCGCCGGCGCGGGCAGTGGGACGTCGAACTTCGGGAAACACCAGATCGGGGTGCGCTGAAATACGGTGAGCGAGGACACGATCGGCGCGATTTCGGGAATCACCTGCACGGCCGACGCGCCGGTCCCGATCACCGCGACGCGCTTGCCGCGTAAATCCTGGCCATGATCCCACCGCGCGGTGTGCATGGTGATGCCGCCGAACGAATCCGCGCCGTCGATGTCGGGCAGGTTGCGCACCGTCAGAACGCCGCAGGCACTGATCAAGAACCGCGCCGTGATTTCGCCCGAAGGGTCGGTCTGCACCCGCCACAGGCCGCGCTCGTCGTCGAACTCGGCGGCCTGCACCTTGGTGTTGAGCCGGATTCGCGATCGGATGCCGTATTTGTCGGCGCAGTGTTCGGCGTAGGCCTTGAGCTCTCGGCCCGGCGCGTAGGTGCGCGACCAGTGCCGGCTCTGTTCGAAGGAGAATTGGTACGAGAACGACGGAATGTCTACGGCGATACCGGGATACGTGTTCCAGTGCCAGGTGCCGCCTACCCCGTCGCCGGCTTCGATCACCAGATAATCTGACAGGCCCGCCCTGTCGAGGTTGATGGCCGCACCGATGCCGGAGAACCCGGCGCCGATGATCAGCGTGTGATAGTCGGGGGCTTCTTTTTCGTCGGGGATCATCGTTGCCTGCCTAGGGGTGCAGCGCCTTATGGAGCGCCGCCAGGCCGCGCTCGGCGGCCTCGGCGGCGGCGGGTATCGCCAGCGCGAAACTGACGAACCCGTGTACCAGGGTGGGCTCGTTGCTCAGCTCCACCGGCACGCCCGCGGCCTCGAGGAGCTCGGCGTAACGGGTCCCCTCGTCGCGCAGGGGATCGTGTTCGGCGGTGGCGATGTAGGCGGGCGCCAGCCCGGACAGGTCCTCGGCGTTCGCCGGAGCCATGGTGGTGGGCAGCGCCTTCGGGTCGGTGATATCGAGGCCGGGCACGTACCAGGACAGAAACGCGTCGATGACTTCACGGTTCAGGATCGGCGCATCCGCGTTGTCGGCATACGACGGCAGAGACAGATCCGCTATGACCGTTGGGTACCACAGTAACTGGAAGCGCAGCTCGGGCCCGCGGTTCTCGCGGGCCAACAGCGCCGTCACCGCGGCGAGGTTGCCGCCCGCCGAGTCACCGGCCACAGCGATGTTGTTCGGGTCGCCGCCGAACTCGGCGGCGTTCTCGGCGACCCACTGCAGCGCCGCCCAGCAATCGTCCACGCCCGCCGGGAACGGATGCTCGGGGGCCAGCCGGTAGCCGACGGACACCACGATGGCCTCGGCGCCCACGGCGTGCGCGCGGGCGACCGGGTCGTGGGTGTCCAGGTCGCCGAGGCAAAACCCGCCGCCGTGGTAGAAGACGACGACGGGCAACGGCGTGAGCTCGCTGTCGGGCCAGTAGATGCGGACCGGGATGTCGGTGAGCTCCCCGTGGGAGATCGTGCGGTCCTCGATCCGCAGGTCGGGCAGCATTTCGGTCGGCACCTTGAGCAGCCGCAGCCGCTTGCGGGCGACCTCGACGCCGTCGGCCTCGCGGAAGGTCATCGGATAGGCGTCGAGCAACGCCTTGAATGTGGGATCGATACGGGGGCGGGCGGGGATTGGCTCGCTCATGCGTTTACCGTACGCCGCGGGGCCACCGGTGCAGGGCCGCACGCAGCGCGGTCAGTCCGCCCTCGAGCGCCGCGGTGGCGGCGGGCACCACGCCGGCATAGCCCAGGTAGCCGTGCACCAACGTCTCGGCGTTGTGCACCTCGGCGGCGACGCCGGCGGCGGTCAGCAACCCGGCGTACCGGATACCGTCGTCGCGCAGGGGGTCGTAGCCGGCGACGGCGATGTAGGCCGGCGGCAGATCGCTCAGGTCCTTCGCGCGGCCCGGCGCCATGTCCGACGGCGGATCGGACATGTCGACTTCGCCCGCGTACCAACGAGAGAACGCCGCGATGGCGTGGGCGTCCAGGATCGGCGCGGCGAAGTTTTCGGTGAACGACGGCAGCGACGCGTCCCACATGGTCGACGGATACCACAACAGTTGGAACACGATCGGAGGAGTGCCGTTGTCGCGCGCCCGCTGCGCCACCGCGGCGCAGATGGTGCCGCCGGCCGAATCCCCGGACACGGCGATGCGGTTCGGATCGGCGTGCAATTCGGCCGCATTCTCGGCGACCCAAAGCGTTGCGGCCCAAGCGTCTTCGACAGCCGCGGGATAGGGGTGCTGGGGAGCGAGCCGATAGTCGACGGCTACCACGATCGCGTCGGCGCCCACCGCGTGCTGGCGCGCGGTGCCGTCGTGAGTTTCGAGGTCGCCGATGACGAAGCCGCCGCCGTGAAAAAACAGCACGACCGGGGCGGCGGCCCCCTGCTGATCATCGTCGGGATAGGTTGGCGGCCAATAGATCCGGAGCGCGATGGAGCCCGAGGGGCCGGGAATCGTGCGGTTCTGGACCCGCAGCTCGGGATGCAGCGGCCGGCGCGGCAGGTCACGGAACCGCTGGCGTGCTGCGCGGATTCCGTCCTCAGTGGATAGCCGGAAGGGAACCGCATCCAGTACCTTCTGCAGGATGGGGTCGATAGCGGGTTTCTCGTCGGCTGTGTTATCCAAGCTGGGCATGGACGTACCGTACGCACCTCGTCTGGTGGCCGGCGCCTGGGTGGTGGCCGGCTGGGTGGCCCTCGGCTACGGCATCTACCTGACCGTGCTGGCGCTGCGCTCGCCGCCGGGAATCGAGCTGACCGGTCACTGGGTGTTGCAGCCGGCGTTCAAGGCGTCGATGGCGTTTCTGCTCTCGCTCGCCGCGGCGGCCCACGCGAAGGTCCGCGAGCGGCGGTGGCTGATGCTGGCGCTGCTGCTCTCCGCCATCGGCGACTGGGTGCTGGCGATCCCGTGGTGGCCGCTGTCTTTCGAGGTGGGTCTTGGGGCATTCCTGTTGGCGCACTTGTGTTTCATTGGCGCCCTGCTGCCGCTGGTTCCGGCGTTCACCGGCGCGTCGGAGGATGACCGCCCGTCGATGGTGCGCATCGTCGCGGTGGCCCTGATGTGTGGGACGTCGCTCGCGTTGCTGGCCTGGTTCTGGCCCCACCTGGGCGCGGAAAAGCTGACGCTCCCGGTGACGGTGTACATCGTGGTGCTGACCGCGATGGTGTGCACGGCCCTGCTGGCGAAACTGCCGACGATCTGGACGGCGGTGGGAGCGCTGTGTTTTGCGGCCTCAGACTCGATGATCGCCATTGGGCGCTTCATCCTCGGCAACGAAGCCCTCGCGGTGCCGATCTGGTGGTCCTACGCGGCGGCCCAGATCTTGATCACGGCGGGCTTCTTCTTCGGCCGCGAGATTCCCACCGAGGCCGCCGGGGACGCCCCGGCACCCGCCGAAAGCTGATTGTCACCGGTGCCCGCTACGTTGCGG
>NZ_LZMB01000566.1 GCF_001673555.1 Mycobacterium sp. 1165178.9
ACGAGGCCGAATTGCGCTCAGTGGACACCATCTTGCGCGCGATGGCCGAAACCGGTGAGGCACCAGCCGCCGCGTCGGCGAGGGTGGTCGTGGGTGACGCGCTGAAGTTGCCCTACGCCGACCAGACGTTCGACTGCGTCATCGCGTCGGAGATCCTGGAGCACATTCCCCAGGACGACGCGGCGATCGGCGAGCTCATCAGGGTGCTCAAAGTCGGTGGCACGCTGGCCGTCAGCGTGCCGCGGTGGCTGCCCGAGCAGGTGTGCTGGTTGCTGTCCGACGAGTACCACAGCAACGAGGGTGGCCACATTCGCATCTACCGGGCCAGTGAATTGCGCGGCAAGATCTCCGGCGGTGGAATGGAATTGACCCATACCCACCACGCCCACGCGCTGCACTCCCCCTTCTGGTGGCTCAAATGCGCTGTAGGCGTGCAGAACACCGAGCACCGTGCGGTGACCATGTACCACAAGCTGCTGGTGTGGGACCTGATGCAGCGGCCCAAAGTCACCCAGCTGGCGGAGTCGCTGCTCAATCCGTTGATGGGCAAGAGCGTAGCCATGTACTTCGTCAAATCGCAGGAGGCGAAAAGCCAAGCGACTGAAGGGTATTCAGTTGCATCGGTCTAACCCGCCCGCAGTTCCGGGGGTCCTGACCCCCGAGCAATGCCGTCAGACCGCGCTCTCCATCGCCGCCGCACAGGAACCATCGGGTGCCATCCCGTGGTTCGAGGGCGGGCACACCGATCCGTGGGACCACATCGAGTGCGCGATGGCGCTCACCACCGCGGGACTGCTGGAGCCGGCGCGGGCGGCCTTCGATTGGAGCCGCCACACGCAGCGCCCCGACGGCTCATGGCCCATCCAGTTTCGCGCGGGCGTCGTCGAGGATGCCAACAGCGACAGCAACTTCTGCGCGTACATCGGCGCCGGTGTCTGGCATCACGTGCTGGTTACCGGTGATGAGTCGTTCGGGGCCGAGATGTGGCCGGTGGTGCACAAAGCGATCGACTTCGTCATCGACATGCAAGTCGGCTATGGCGAGATCGGTTGGGCGCGAAGCGAAGCCGGTGTGCTGCCGGAAGCACTACTGACCGGGTGCTCGAGCATTTTTCACAGCATCCGTTGCGCGCTTGCCCTGGCCGCTGTGCTCGG
Source organism: Mycobacterium sp. 1165178.9 (assembly GCF_001673555.1). Taxonomy (GTDB): domain Bacteria; phylum Actinomycetota; class Actinomycetes; order Mycobacteriales; family Mycobacteriaceae; genus Mycobacterium. The sequence goes on from NZ_LZMB01000566.1 coordinate 1,155, forward strand.
AGACCCGCAGCCGGAGTGGGAATTGGCACTGGGCCGTCTGGGCCACGCCATCTCCGCGCACCCCGAGGCGTTCACCGAAAAGGACCGCTACTCGATGGACTGGTACTACCCCATTCTCGGTAGCGCGCTGCGCTAGCCGACGGCGGCCGCGCGCATCAGGCAGCGCTGGGATGCGTTCGTGGTCGACGGACTGGGCATCCGGTGTGTCGGCGATCGCCCGTGGGTGACGGGTGCCGAAACCTGCGAGCTGGTGATGGCGCTGGACGCGATCGGGCACCACGCGGATGCGCACCGGCAGTTCGCCGCGATGCAACATCTCCGCGAGGACGACGGATCATACTGGACCGGACTGGTTTTCGCGGACGGCAAGCGCTGGCCCGAGGAGCGCACCACCTGGACGGGCGCGGCGATGATCCTGGCGGCGGACGCCCTGACCAACACGACTGGCGGCGCGGGAATCTTCCGCGGCGACGAGCTGCCGTTGGGCCTGCAGACAGACTTCGATTGCGAATGCGTCGGTACCGGCCCGGGCCGGTGACCGCTAAACCTGTCCGCCCGGGTCGCCGCTGACTCGTTCGAGCAGCCTCAGCGATCCGGTCGCTGAAACTTCCCGGAACTGTCCGGAATCGAGTGCGCGACAATAGATGTGATACGGCGGCCGCCCGCCGTCCTTCGGGTCGGGAAACACGTCGTGGATGGCCAGCGCCCCGCCGGTGTCGACCCACTTGGCCCAGCCGTCGAAGTCCTGGTTCGCGGCCGCCTCGCTGTGGCCGCCATCAATGAACAGAAACTGCAGCGGTGCGCGCCACGCCCGCGCCACCAGCGGTGACTTGCCGACGATGGCGACGACATGGTCGTCCAGTTGGGCGGTATCGAGCGCACGACGAAACGTCGGCAGTGTGTCGAACAAACCGGTGACGTCATCCACCATGGACGCGTCGTGATATTCCCACCCGGCCTGGTGCTCCTCGGAACCGTGATGGTGGTCGACCGTGTAGAGCACACTGCCGGTTTGTTGCGCTGCCGCACCCAGCAAAAGAGTGGATTTGCCACAATACGTGCCGATCTCGACGCCGATTCCGGCGCCGAAATACCGCAGCGCTGCGTCGTACAGCGCACGCCCCTCGTCGGCCGGCATGAAACCTTGCACCTGTTCGGCCAGCGCGAACAAGCGCTCGGGCGCATTCACGTCGACGTCGCTCATCAGCTGAACCTATCGTCTCGCGTGACACCGCCGGCACCGTGGTCGCTGTTCGCGCTGAGCGATCACCCTCGGTCTGTATACCGGCTGTCCAGCGCGCGAAGCGGGTTCGCTCTACCATCATCTGCGTGCGTGCCTTGCTTATCCGCAAATTGGCTGGTGTTGCCGTCGCCGCGGTCACGGCCGCAGCCGCCCTGCTGCTGCCCGCCGCGGCGCTTCCCCCCGGGACACCGGGGTCGGCACCGACGGCTGCGGCCGCGAACTGCCCGCCCGTCCAGATCGTGTTCGCCCGCGGCCGTAACGAATCACCCGGCCCTGGTGTGCTGGGCAACGCGTTCATCAGCGGCGTGCGCAACAAGGTGAACCGGACGGTCGGCGTGTACGCCGTGCAGTATCCGGCGGACACCGAGGTCGCCCAGGGCGCCAACAATATGAGCCACCACGTCCAGGACATGATCAACAACTGCCCCGACACCCGGCTGGTGCTGGGCGGCTACTCGCTGGGCGCGGCGGTCACCGATGTCGTGCTGGCGGCACCCATCGGGGCGTTCGGGTTCGACAGCCCGCTGCCGCCCGGCGCCGATCAGCACATCGCCGCGGTCGCGCTGTTCGGCAACGGAAGTCAATGGGTGGGTCCGATCACCAACTTCAACCCGACCTACAACGACCGGACCATCGAGCTGTGCCACGGCGCCGACCCCATCTGCAACCCGGCCGACCCGAACACCTGGAAGGAAAACTGGCCACAACACCTCGCGGGCGCCTATATCGACGCGGGCATGGCCAACCAGGCCGCGGACTTCGTCGCCAGCAAGCTCTGACCGCCTCGCCGGCGCCGGATGTCTGCCAATACGTAAGACTGCGAATCCGCTAGCGCTAGCGGATTCGCCGCGTCCGTCAGTGATCAGCAGCGCCGTACCTGCGGGAAACCACGGTGCCCCAGCTGGCAGAACCTACGATCGAATGCAATCTGCGTTTTGCCAAATCCGTGCCGCTAGCCAAGAGGAGGCGCAATGCCGCGTCTGAAGCCGATCCCGCGGGATGAAGTCAGCGATGAATTCACGCTGAAGATGTACGACCTCATGTTCGGCGATCGTGATCCGGTGGCCGAGCCGGGCGCGATCGGTGGCACGCCCGGCAACTGGTGGACGGTGATGGCGCAGTCCCCCGCCGCCCTGCGCCATGCCGTGCGCGGCTTCCGGCTCTATCGCGAAGAGGTTTCCATCCGGGCCGATCGCCGCGAGTTGGGCCAGATCCGGGCGGGCTGGGTGGTCGGCAGCCAATTCGTCTTCTCGCAGCACTGCAAGGCGTGCCGGTCGGCGGGATTGTCCGAGGACAAAATCGCGGCCATACCGTCCTGGGAGACCGCCGACTGTTTCGATCCCACCGAGCGGTTGTTGCTGGCCTACGCGGATTGCCTGGCGGGCCAACATGGTCGGGTACCCGAGCAGTTGTTCACTCAGTTACGGGAAGTCTTCACCGACACCGAGATCCTCGAATTCACCTACATCACCACCATGTACGTAATGCACGCCATCATGTCCCGGGCATTACGGCTGGAATTCGACGACGTCGACGACCCGATCGTCGAGGTTGACGACCCAGACGGCGGCGGTGTCCTCGACATCGGTGCCGCGACGTCCGGGACGTGACTGACGTCGCGAGTTGGCGGCCACTCTGAGCTGACTTGGCTTTCGAGCGGGGGTCTGCAATAAACGCCTACTACGCTCGCTAAGAATGCCGGCCCGTCATGCAAATAATCAACCGAGAGTCGAAGACTATCCGGCCGCAGCGGTCGATCAATGGATTGCTCGTGTTTGGGCTTTAGCGATGCTAGGGGTGATTGGGATCACCACGAATTCGGCGCGGATTCAGGCCGGAGTGTTGGTGCCGGAGTAGAGCTTGAAGTCGCGGATCATCGGCGTGACCCGGCTGCCTGTGGCGGCGACGCGCTGGCGGGCGCGGGAGGAGGGATGGCGACGCATCGCGTCACCGCGTTCGCGTTCACGCCGCTGAGCTGCGACCCATAGCGGGTGGGACTGAAGGAAAATAACCGTGCCTTCTGACTTATTCGCCACGATCGTCAACTCCTCTCAGACCACCCGCAATAGCTAAAACAGTGGTTATCGGATCGTGATTCCAGAATGCCCCCCGAATCCTGAGACCAAACCATCTGTCAAGATGAGAATTGGCCGTGAATTTGCGAGCATAATCCGTTGCCACTGCCCTGCTGCCGTCCATCCCTGTCCGACAGCGATCCGAACGATAGCGGCAGCCGCCGACAATTGGCCGTTTTAACCTCTGCCCGGTTGGCTGCTAGGGTTCCTTGCTTATGCCGGAGATCGATCGCCGCCGCATGATGTTGACAACCGGGATCGGCGTGCTGGCAGCCGCGCTGCCGGCCCCGAAGGCCTGGGGCTACCCGTCCCGACAGGATGAGCCTGCCGGGCGGATACCGCCGCCCGCCGCGCCGAGTGGCCAGTCCGGGTCCTACATCTTTTCCGACGAATTCGACGGTGCGGCCGGCTCGGCGCCCGATGCTTCCAAGTGGGCGGTGGCCAAAGCCCGCGAGACGATCAAGGACCCCACCTATTGGGAACTGCCCGAGCACATCGGGCAGTACCGCGACGATCGCCGCAATGTGTTCCTCGATGGCAATTCCAACCTCGTCCTGCGCGCCGCCAAGGATGGCCCCACCTACTTCAGCGGCAAGGTGCAGAGTCTGTGGCGCGGCGGCGTCGGCCACACCTGGGAAACCCGGGTCAGGCTGAACTGCCTCACCGCTGGCGCGTGGCCGGCCTATTGGCTGGGCAACGACGATCAGGGCGAGATCGACGTCATGGAGTGGTACGGCAACGGGAGTTGGCCGTCGGCCACCACCGTGCACGCCAAAGCCAACGGCGGCGAGTGGAAGACCCACAACATCGCGGTGGACAGCGCCTGGCACACCTGGCGCTGCCAATGGGATGAGGCCGGCATCCGCTTCTGGAAAGACTATGTCGACGGTGCGGCGCCCTACTTCGACGTGCCGGCGAGCTCGCTGCCGGATTGGCCGTTCAACGGAGCGGGCTACACGGTATACCCGGTGTTCAACCTGGCGGTGGCCGGTTCCGGCGGCGGCGATCCCGGGTCGGGCAGCTACCCCGCCGACATGCTCATTGACTGGATACGCGTCTGGTAGTGCCCCTGCGGGGTAAGGGCCCGAGCGTCTAGTGGGTCAGCAGCGCAACCGCAGACGTGGGTTTGTCACCCGGACGGCGCAAATCCGATCGTCGCCAGGTAAGTGGGCGCATCCATATGGGCAAGCGGCGGAGCCGGCTCGCGGCCACCAGCAGCGATTCCGCCTCGAGGGTCCGCCACCCGAGGTCTTCGAAAAAGGCCAGGCCGTTCTCGGGTGCGAATTTGAACGGTGCGTTTTCGGAAATTCCGGCGACGTTCTTGTTGATCCGCTTCTTCAGGCCGGGAAAGGCGAAATCGAGCATCCACCAAGCGACCTCGGGTCGCTTGATCGCACCCGAAAGCGCCGCGACGTCGGAGGCCTCCAGGTACATCGACAGCCCCTCGGTCAGCACGAAGGCCTTCGTCGCGCCGTCCAGCGCTTCGCTGAAGAATTCATCGCGGGCGTTTGGGTCGGCGAGGTCGGCCGCTATGCGAGTCAGCCGGCAGCGCGGGGTCTGATCAACAAGTACTTGCGTCTTTTCCGCAAGGAGCCCGGGCAGGTCGGCCTCGACCCAGGTGAGATCGGACGGGAGGTCCAAGCGGTAGGGCCGGGCATCCAGGCCGGCGGCCAGATTCAGAACGCGGTCACAGCCGTGCGCGAGTGCGTCGGCGATGGCATCGTCGATGAGCTTGGTGCGTGCGACCAGCCAATAACCACTGCGATTCGTCCATGGAACTCCTGCGACGATCGCGCGGCCGTGTTCACCGGCCAGGCGTTCGGCGAGGGGATCGTTGAACAGCGCATCGGGACGGGCCGATTCGGTGGCCCTGTGTAACGCCGTCCACCGGGCCGTATCGGAAACATGGGTGATCGTGTGCCCGGGATCTGACATAGGTGCGTTATAGCAGTATCGCTGCCGTCTTACTGACCGGCCCTGCCTCCGGCGAACCAGGCGGCGGTCACCCCGCGGGTCGCAGGCGGTGGAAGGACCGCGTCCGGCGCGCCGAGGCGGCCCACTTTGACGGTCCACACCGGTGACGAGCGGTCGATGCACGTTCCCGCGCCCTGGCTGGGGAGCCACAACACCGCGGGGTCGCTCCCGCCGCTGCCGCCGCATCCGTAGACGCCGACGTAGCCGTCGGCACGCCCACCCCACGCGCCGCCGTTGCGCAATAGGCAATGCGTCCCGTCGTCGAGGGCGAGCGCGAACGGGTCCGGGTTGGCGGTCGGATGCACGGGCGGAAGCTGGCCGTCGAACATCACCCGGTGCATCTGCAGGTCCCACGGATTGTCCACGCACAGAAGAGATCCCGGCGTCGAGGGCCAGCAGGTGCCGGCTCCGGCCGCGCTCGGCGAGCAGTAGTAGACGTTGTCGGCAACCGCCGACGGCGACGCTTCCGAGCAGTTGCCGGCCTGCCCCACGTTGCCCGGCCCGGATGCCACCTTATAGCCGTTGATCGCTTCGCCGCCGGGCCCGACTGCCATCACGGTGATCACCTCGGTGGACGGCGAATCGGCGCCCGCGGGTCCGGCCGACGAGGTCGCAATCAGAGCAGTCAGCAAGGCGATCCAGGCCAGGGCCACGCGGGGCATGTTCATCGAGGCAACCCTTCTCCAGGCCCCCCTTGTGCAGCGTAGAGCGCACGCGAGGCCGGCGGCCCGAAATGGGCGCGCCGGTCCGCGGCATCCGATTGGGATCGGTAGCCGCGGGGCGGGTCTGTACTTACCGCAACGACGCCGCCACTCAAGGTGGCGCCCCAGGAAAGGAAGACCCGCAAATGAACATCGTGCCGACCAGCATCCAAGAGCAGATCAACCGTGTTGATCGCCAACGGAGCCTGTACATCGGGATCAGCACCGGCCTGCTGGCGATCTGGAGCTTTTACCGGGTGATCTGGATGCTTTATATCGGAATGACTTTCGGCTGGTTTTTCGGCGCGATGGCCTTCCAGTTGGTGCTGTGGGGTGTGATCGGAACCGCCGCCGCGGTGGCCTCCGTCGGATTCCTCACTCGCTACAACAAGGGATCTTGACGCGTCAACGGCCGTAGGAAAAGTCCCGGACCCGGTGAGGGTTCGGGACTTTCCGTTGTGCCGCAACAGGTCTAGAGCTGGGCCCAGACCGACTTCGTCTTCAGGTAGATCTCGAGACCCTCTTTACCGAACTCGTGACCCCAGCCGGACTGCTTGTACCCGCCGAACGGCACATCGTGGTCGAAGACCAGTTGACAGTTGACCTGGACGCTGCCGGCCTGCAGTCGTCTCATGATCCGGTGGGCCCGGCCGAGGTTTTCCGTCCAGGCGGTCGCCGCCAGGCCGTAGGTGGTGTCATTGGCCAAGGCCACGGCTTCGTCCTCGTCGTCGAACGGCAGGATGGTGACCACCGGCCCGAAGATCTCCTGCTGGTACAGCCGCATGCCCGGGTCGACGTTGGTGAGCACCGTTGGGTGGACGAAGTAGCCCTTGCGGTCCAGCCGGTGGCCGCCGGTGACCACCTCGACACCGTCCTTCTTGCCCTCGTCGATGAAGCCCATGACGCGCGTCAGCTGCTTCTGACTGATCAGGGGGCCGCTGACGCAGCCCTCCTCGCTCGGGGCGCCCAATTTGAACGAATTCGCCATCATCGCAATGCCTTCCACGACCCGGTCGTAGACGCCGCGCTGAGCGAAGATTCGCGACCCGCACACGCAGCCCTGACCGGAGTGCACGAAGATGCCCAGCGAGGCCATCATGATGGCGTTGTCCAGGTTCGCGTCGTCGAAGATCAGCACCGGCGATTTCCCGCCGAGTTCGAGCGTGACCTTCTTCAGGTTGTCCGCCGAGGCCCGCACGATCTCCTTGCCGACCTCGGTCGAGCCGGTGAAGGCGACCTTCTGCACATCGGGGTGTGCGGTGATCGCGGCGCCCGCGGTGTGGCCATAGCCGGTCAGCAGGTTGACGACCCCCTCGGGCACGCCGGCCTCATGGACGAGCCTGTCCAACAGCAGCGCTGAGAGTGGCGTCTCCTCGGCCGGCTTGACGAGCAGGCTGCCGCCCGCCGCCAGGGCCGGGGCAAGCTTCGCGCTGGCGTTGAAGATCGGGCCGTTCCACGGGAAGATCAGGCCCACGACGCTGTACGGCTCTTTGAGCGTGTAGGCGTGCATATTGACGTAGTTGTCGGTCGCGATGCCGTCGGTCTTCACGTCGTACGCGACACCGTTGATCTTCGAACACCAACCGGCGTAGTAGCGGAAGAACTCCGAACACGTCGACATCTGCAACTGCGCCTGCAGCAATGGCATGCCGGTATTGAGGGAGTCGAGTTGAGCGAACTCCTCGGCGTGTTCGTCGATCAACTCCCCGATCCGCCACAGAATCTTGGCCCGCTCGCGCCCCGGAAGCTCTGACCAGATCCCCGACTCGAACGTCGCCTTCGCCCGCGCCACGGCCTCGTCGACCGCCTCTTGCCCGCAGTCGGTGAATTCGGTGATCGTCTCCTCGGTCGCGGGATCGATGACCGAGATGACGTCACCCGTTCCGGGGCGCTTGCGAATGTCGTCCAATACCGCCTGCACCGTCATCTGATCCCTTTCGTATTGCCAGTCGTGGCGCCCCGGCGCCTCATGCGCTCAGTGCTGAGCACTTGCTTAGCATTGTGCACACGGCTGGTCAAGCACGATCGGCTCAGCGCAGTTCTTGGATGCGAATGAGATTTCCCGCGGGGTCGCGGACCGCGCAATCACGCAACCCGTATGGCTGGTCGGTGGGCTCCTGGACGATGTCGACATCGCTGCCCTGCAGCCGTTCGAAGGTCCCGTCGAGGTCCTTGGTGGCCAGCAGCAGCGTCGCGTAGCTGCCCTTGGCCATCATTTCGGCGATGGTGCGGCGCTCGTCGTCGGTGATGCCCGGGTTGGCGGCCGGCGGGTTCAAGACGATCGACGTGTCCGGCTGATTCGGCGGTCCGACCGTGATCCAGCGCATCGTGCCCCTCCCGACGTCGAGGCGAACCTCGAACCCGAGGACGTCGCGATAGAAGGCGAGCGATGCCTCCGGGTCCTCGTGGGGAAGGAAGCTCGAGTGAATGGTGATGTTCATGCGGTCAGGCTAGGTGCGGCCCGACGGCGGGTGCTTCTCGATTCCTGATCGGTCTCGTCACCTGCTTTGCCACGCACGGCGCCATGCCCGCCAGTGCGCCGGCCGCTCGGCGCCGGTAGGTGCTGGGCGGCACGCCAACCAGTTCGGTGAACCGGGTGCTGAAGGTTCCCAGCGACGAGCAACCGACCGCGAAGCACACCTCGGTGACGCTCAGGTCGCCGCGGCGCAGCAGCGCCATCGCGCGCTCGATGCGTCGCGTCATCAGATACGAGTACGGCGATTCGCCGTAGGCGCGCCGGAATTCGCGGCTGAGGTGGCCGGCCGACATGTGCACGCCGCGCGCGAGCGCTTCGACGTCCAATGGCTGGGTGTAGTCCCGGTCGATGCGGTCCCGCACGCGCCGCAGCAGTGCCAGCATGCGCAGGCGCTGCCGCGTCGCGTCGGATGTGCTGGTCACCTCGGCCACCACCCCTATACGCCGACGAGCTCGGGGTGGAATTTGGCCGCCATGCGGCGGATTCCGTCGCGCCAGTCGACCGAGGTGCCGCCGATGAGTTCGTGCATCCGGTCGATCGTGGTGGGGTTGCCGCGCAGCGCTTGTTCGCTCGCCTCGAAGATCGGCTCCCTGCCGACGAGTGAGCCGAGGTAGTCGCACCACTCCTGCAGGCTGACCGTCTGGTCGCCGCACCAATTGACTGTGGTCGCCGGAACGGACGCGACCTCGAGCAACTTGGGAATGGTCGCGATGATGTCGTCCTCGTGAATCGGGTTGTAGCGGGCGGGGTCACCGGGCGGGACGGGAATCGGGATGCCGCCCAGCATCATCTCCATGTGATAGAACGGCCATCCGCCGTTGTCGCCGTAGGGGACGTTGAGCCTTGCGATCGTGGTGGGCACGCCGACGATGCGCGCCACCGATCGCGCGACCACCTCCCCGGCGATCTTGGAGATCGAGTAGGTGGGAAACAGCGGCTTGTGGTTGTCGCCGAGGGCGGACCGCTCGCTGCGAGGGTCGTCGTCCGGCGGGTCGTACACGGCGGCCGACGAGCAATGCAGGAAGGCCTTTGCGTTGCGGCAGTGGGCCATCAGCAGGCCGACCGACTCGGCGTTGGCTGCCAGGTCCTTATCCCAGCTTCCGCTCTTGGCCACCGCCAGGTTGAGGACATAATCGAAATCCGTTGGCAGAGAGGTGAAGTCGCCGGCCGCGAGATTTACCTTCTCGCAACGGATCCCAGCCTTTTCGAGGCCTTGTCGCGCGGCGGGGTCGGTGAAACGGGCGATTCCCCAGACCTCGTTGTCGGCGGCGAGCGCCCGGGCGATGGGGGTGGCGATTTGACCGGTCGGGCCGGTGATCAGGATTTTTGAGCCGCGCATGCGCGCAATGGTAGCGAGGTCCCGGCGCACTACCAATGCCGCATCAATGGCGCTTGGAGCGGCCGGATCAGGTGACCGGACGACCGCCCGGAGAGTTACAACCCGGGCTGGTCTTCGATGATGCCCAGCCAGATCTGCGCGACGTCGATGGCGACTTTCTCGCTGATGAAGGCGTGCTGGGTTCCGGTGTAGATATCCCGGAAGGCGCGTTCCAGCCGGCTGCCTTCACGGATCGAGCTGGTCCCGGCGGCCAGATGCGCCCATTCGGCGCAGCCGCGGGCCGTGTCGGTGGCATAGACGGCCGCTACCCGCATGTCGGCGCGCAGCGCCGGTGTCAGGTCCTCGCCCGACGCGACCGCCGCCTCGGCGGTGGTGAACGCGTCGAGGACCAAGAGGCGGGCCGCACGCCAGGCCGCGCGGTGATGCGCCAGGCCCCTCTGGAAGGTGGGGCGGCTGGCCAGCGACGCCATGTCGCTCATCCGGAACTTCGTCGCGGCCAGCTCTTGGACATCGTCGAGCATGCTTTTGGCCACGCCCAGCGCCCAAGACGCGTGCCCGGCGGCCGTCACTGGCATCAGTCCCATCCGGGTAGCCGGCGACGTCCCACGGTAGGGCTGACGAACGAACAGTTCGAACGTGCGCCTCTCGGGAACGAACACCTCCTGAGCGCTGTAGTCATAGGAACCGGTTCCCTTCAGCCCTTGGACAAACCATCCGTCGTTGAAACTGATCTCGGCCCGCGGAATGACGGCGACCCGCATCTCGGGGAAACCCTCACTGATCCAGCGCATCTGGCCGTCGTCCATCGGCAGGAAGCCGGCCGCAACGTATGCCGAGTGACCGACGCCCGAACCGAAGTTCCACGCGCCGGTGACCAGGTAGCCGCCGTCGACCGCGGCGCCTTGTCCGTTGGGAAAGAACTGGCCGCCCATGGTGACCCGGTTGTCGTGCGCGGTAAAAACTTCAGCGAAACCCTCATCGGGCAAGTACGCCGCCGCGGCGAAGGACGACGGCAGATTTGCGATCCCTATCCAGCCGAATGACCCATCCTGCCAAGCCATTTCGATCCACGTTTCGATCATCTCGGTAAACGATGGCTCGACACCGCCGGCCGCGACCGGGTTGAACGCCGACATCAGGCCGCTGGCCCACATCGCATCGACGATCGCCGGGGTGAGGGTGCGCATCCGCTCGGATTCGGCGGCTTCGGCGCGCACCAGGTCCCGCACACCGCGGGCCAGCGCGACAACCCGGTCTGTGGTGTCGGCGATCGAGGTCATGAGGGTGACGGTATCAACCACCGACGGCTTTGAAGGATGAAATCGCCCGCCGCGCCACGTCGTTTACGGTGTGGTTGTGCGGTGGATTGTCGACGGCATGAATGTGATCGGAAGTCGTCCGGATGGCTGGTGGAAGGACCGCAACGGTGCCATGGTCACATTGGTGGAAAGACTGGATCGCTGGGCGTCGGGCCAAGGAGAAACGGTGACGGTGGTTTTTGAACGACCGCCGTCGACGGCCATCACGTCATCGGTGGTCGAGATCGCGCACGCGCCCAGGGCGGCCGCGAATTCGGCCGACGACGAAATCGTCCGCCTTGTCGCGTCCGACGCTGCGCCGCACGACATTCGCGTCGTGACATCCGACCGGGCGTTGACCGAGCGCGTGCGAAGTCTCGGCGCATCCGTCCACCCGTCGGAGAGCTTCCGCGACCTAATCGATCCGCGGCACCGATGACCACCGGCAACCCGGGCGGCGCCCCCAATCGGGTCTGCGCTCTTGCGCACATCGGCATCCCGATCATCCAGGCGCCGATGACGTATATCGCCGGCGCCCAGCTTGCCGCCGCGGTATCGAACGCCGGTGCGCTGGGAATCATCGAGACCACCTCGCACCAGGGTCGTGCCGACCTGCGACGGGTGCGCGAGCTGACCGGCGGGGCGGTCGGCGCGAACATCGCGTTGCTGTTCAACCGTGACCCGGCGATGCTGGAATTGCTTGTCGCCAACGACATTCGGTTCGTGACCACCTCGGCCGGGAGCCCGTCGGTGTTCACCGAACGGCTCCACGACGCCGGCATCACGGTGTTCCACGTGGTGGGCACTCTTTCGGCGGCCAAGAAAGCCGTCGACGCCGGCGTGGACGGGCTGGTGGTCGAGGGCGTCGAAGGAGGCGGATTCAAGAACCGCTTCGGCGCGTCCACCATGGTGCTGCTGCCGTTGGTGGCGGCACACGTCGACCTCCCGATCGTGGCCGCAGGAGGGATCTGCGACGCGCGGTCCATGGCGGCCGCGTTTGTTCTCGGCGCCGAAGCGGTGCAGATGGGCACCCGACTGCTCGCGTCGGCGGATTCGCCGGTGCACGGCAACCTCAAGCAAGCGGTCGTCGACGCCGACGAGACCGGCACGGTGATGCTCCCCCTGGACGGCACCCGAATGATGCGAGTCATCCGTACGCCCGCCGCCGAGCGGCTCGACACCGCGACATCCGCTGAAGCGGGCGTCGCGGCACTGCAGCGAGTGCAGCGGCTCTACTTCGACGGTGACCTGGACGCCAGCGTCGCCAACACGGGTCAGGTGGCCGGACGCATTCAGGACCTGCCGCCGGCCGCCGACATCATCGAGGAGATGTGGAGAGGCTGCCGCGAGGTGCTGGCGGCCACTGCCCATCGAGTGGGCGAGCCCTAGCTCGGGTGCGTGTTGACCGCGAAGTCCACCCGCTGGCCGTCGACCTTGGTGATCCGCATGTTGGCGGTGTACTGCTTGCCCTCCGGGCCGGTGAAATGACAGTCGAACTGCCCGCCGACCTTGGCTTCCACCCCGGACGGGCAGTGCACATCGGTGGGTCGAAAGCCGGTCTGGTTGGAGACGACGTCGACTACCGACTGCGCCGCGCCGTCCGCCTTGACGGTCGTCTTGCTGCTGCAGGCGGTCGGCGCGATGGTTACCAAGAGGATCAGGCCCATTGCCAGGGAGTCGGTGGTACGCATCATCGCGCGGTTTCTCCTTTTGTCCGCCAGGCCAGGCAACCAGGCTGGGGTCGAAAGGCTAACACGACACGGTGTCGAAACCCGAGCTCAAGGGCGGCGAAGCTGGGTGCGCTGCAAACGCACGCACCCCGCCGCCCGGCGGACGAAGATCAGCCCGCCGCCGCCAGCGCCGCATCGTAGTCAGGCTCCTGCGCGATCTCGGGCACCAGTTCGGTGTAGGCGACATTGCCGTCGGCGCCGATCACCACGATGGCCCGGGCGAGCAGTCCGGCCATCGGGCCGTCCGTGATGGTGACCCCGTAGTCCTCACCGAAGCTGTCGCGGAACGCCGAGCCGCTCGTGACGTTCTCGATGCCCTCGGCGCCGCAGAAGCGCGCCTGCGCGAACGGCAGGTCCTTCGAGACGTTCACCACGGTCGCCCCACCGCCAGCGGCGCGCTCGTTGAAGGTCCGCACGCTGGCGGCGCACACCGGTGTGTCGATGGACGGAAAGATGTTGAGCACCACGGGCTTACCGCCGAATTGCTCGCTGCTCACCGGGGCTAGATCGCCGCCGACCAGACGGAAGGCCGGGGCTTGGGATCCGACGGCAGGCAGCTCGCCGACAGTGTTGATCGGGTTTCCACGCAACGTTATCTGTGCCATGCGCAACAGTCTGCCAAGGCCGCCGTGGCCGCCGCGGGGCAGGTCCCATGTCCTGATTCGTGGGATACATGGCGTAGACGACGCACCCCGACGTGACCAACACTTGATCCATGCCTCGCAAGGTGGTGATCGTCGGCTTCCCCGGCGTGCAGGCGCTCGATGTGGTGGGCCCGTATGACGTGTTCACCGGCGCATCGCTGTTAACGGGCGGCGGCTACGAGGTCGTGATGGCCTCGGTTGCCGGGCAGCCGGTGCGGACGGCCACCGGGCTGGCCTTCGTGGCGTCCCCGTTACCGGACCCGGACGACCCGATCGACACCGTCGTGCTGCCCGGCGGCGCCGGTGTTGGGGCCGCCCGCGCCGACTGCGAGCTGGTCGCTTGGATCAAGGCCGTCGCCGCACATGCCCGGCGCCTGGTGACGGTGTGCACCGGAGCCTTCCTCGCGGCCGAGGCCGGCCTGCTGGACGGGCAACGGGTGACCACCCACTGGGCTTTCGCCGAGCGGTTGGCCAATGAATTCCCCGCCATCGACGTCGATGCCGACCCGATCTTCGTGCGGAGCTCGGAGACCGTATGGACCGCGGCGGGCGTCACCGCGGGCATCGACCTGACGCTCGCCCTGATCGAGGACGACCACGGCACCGAGCTCGCGCAGACGGTGGCGCGCTGGCTTGTGCTGTATCTGCGCCGTCCGGGCGGGCAGACACAGTTTGCGGCGCCCGTGTGGATGCCGCGGGCCAGAAGGGACTCGATCCGCGAGGTACAGGAGACGATCGAGGCCCAACCGGGCGGCCCGCACAGCATCGAGGATCTGGCTCGCCGGGCCGCCATGAGCCCACGCCACTTCACCCGGGTGTTCACCGCCGAAATCGGTGAGGCGCCCGGCCAATACGTCGAACGCATCCGCACCGAAGCCGCGCGCCGGCAGCTAGAGGAGACCGACGACACCGTCGTCGCGATCGCCGCACGGTGTGGCTTCGGCACGGCGGAAACCATGCGACGCAATTTCCTTCGCCGCGTGGGTATTTCGCCCGATCAATACCGCAAGGCCTTCGCCTGACACCGAAAGGACTCTCAATGACCCAAATCGCCATCGTGGCCTATCCGGGATTCACCGCGCTGGACATGATCGGTCCGTACGAGGTGCTGCGCAACTTGCCCGGCGCCGAGGTGCGTTTCGTGTGGCACGAAGCCGGGCCGATCACCGCCGACTCCGGTGTGCTGGTCATCGGCGCCACCCACTCGCTCGCCGAAACCCACTCCCCTGACGTGATTCTCGTTCCCGGGGGGCCGTCGACGCCGGTTCACGCGCGTGACGAGGCGCTGCTCGGCTGGTTGCGCCGGGCCCACCAGAGCGCGGGCTGGACGACGTCAGTGTGCTCGGGGTCGGTGATTCTGGCGGCCGCCGGCCTGCTCGACGGTCGACGCGCGACGTCGCATTGGCTGACCGTTCCCGCACTGAAGGCATTCGGCGCGGTCCCCGTGGCCGACGAACGAATCGTGCATCAGGACGACATCGTCACCTGTGCGGGCGTGTCCGCAGGGCTCGACCTCGCGCTGTGGTTGGCCGGACGGATCGGCGGCGAATCCCGCGCGAAGGCGATTCAACTCGCGCTCGAATACGACCCGCAGCCACCGTTCGACTCGGGTCACACGTCGAAGGCGTCCGCGACCACGAAGGCCGCCGCGACGGCGCTGCTCTCCCGCGACAGCGTGAAACCCGCCAACGTGAAGGCCACGACCTTGCTCGCCTGGGAGCAGGCGCTGGGCAAGGTCCGGTCGCGGCGGCGCGGGCGGGCGGTCGCTTCCGGCACGGCGTAGGTGAGTCAGAAAGAAGCTAGCGCCGGTGATAGCG
>NZ_LZMB01000567.1 GCF_001673555.1 Mycobacterium sp. 1165178.9
CGACATATTCACGGGCGAGCGCCGCGAGGTGACCGTGATGTTCGTCGACGTAAGGGATTTCACCCCGTTCGCCGAGGCGAACTCCGCCGAAGACACAGTCACCCGGCTTAACGCCTTGTTCGAGTAGCCGTGAGGCGAGGGTGGGGTCGACGTAGGTGCCGAACGCGGCCTGAAGCCGTTGTCGTTCAGCCAAACCCGCCTGCATGCGATTGAACGATGCCGCCAGTGCGCCGAGATCGTCGTCTTGAACCACCGGAACACGCTGGCTGTAGTCGCCCGCCGCAACACGGTCGGTGGCTTGGGCGAGGTCGCGAATCGGAAGCAAGGATGGCGAGAAAAGGGAGCCGACCGTGAACGGCACCGCAATGAAGATTGTCAATGCACATCCGATCACGACACAAAGCACCGGGTTCTCACTGGCCTGATTAAGCACGGTGGCCCACGTCGCACCGGCGACTGCGAACGTGAACGCGGCCGCGACCATGGACAGGTTCGACCAGGTTGCAAACGTCGGACGGGACCGGGGCAAAGCGTCGCCGATTCCCGTGTCACCCGCAATGGCGGCCCGGGCCGGTCGCAGCGCTCCTTCTAAGACGCTGTGCGTACCGGTCATGGCGGTGCCAATTCCGAGCGCGGCGGCCAGGATCGCGTACTGGACCAGCCGCGACCAGGTCCCGCCAGCAATTGCGCCGACGACGACCAACAGGGCGGCAGGCCAAACAGCGGTCACCGCCACAAATCGAGAGACCGCCCGCCGACCAAAGGTGTAGGTAGCGTCCAACGTGCTTTCGGGATCAACGTTACGGCCGGCGGCCCACCGCTCCACATGACGAATGTGCCCCAAGCCAGGCAAGATCAGCACATACACCTCGACGGCCACGGCGACAACAGTGATAGCGGCGGCCACGGCGTAGCGGTCGGACTTCTCGAACGCAACAACGACGGACGACGAAATCAGCCAAACCGTCAGCTGCATAACGAACCCCACCACGTACATCACCCAGGAATACCTTGGCCCGTACCGATCCCACGCCCACTGCCAGATGCGATCCATGACCGGAGACTAAACGGTTAGTCAGCGGGCGGTGGCTGCTCGCCGTGCCGCTCGGAAGCCTCGGGAGGTACGGCGGGTCGACCGGAAGCCCGCGCTGACGTCGGTAGCGATTGGGCTGATAGTCGCGCTCGGCGGCCTTGCACACCGCGCAGCGGCACCCGCGGGAGTACCGGGTGCGTCGGTGTTCCAGGGTCATTTGTTGCTCTTAACTTTGCAGCGGGTCAAACATCTTGGGAGCGAGGGCGCCTATACGGAGTCGAGGGCCCGCCCCAGATTTCGCCAACCGATTTTTGAGTCTCACATGTGAGACAGCATTTTCGTGGGCGAAAGACTGCCGTAGCCATAACGCTCGTCCGGAGGGCCGCTTACCGAGATTTGCATACCCCCTGATGAGAATGCCTTTCAAAGGCTCACCCAAGTTCTATATAGGTCGTCAAGCCCGCTGCGGCAACGGCAACTACAGCTAGCAGGATGGTGTCAACTGAGCGGAGGGGTGGCGCCTCAGAGGCGCCGATGCGTAGTTCGCGCGCAATCAGAAAAAGCGGAAACATGACGCTGACGGCAATGAAGAACGACCCAACGACGTAAAGCCATACGAATCGCACGTTGTGTTTCCTGGCTTCGATAACCATCAGGATGGTGGCGCTCAAAGCCAACATCAGGGCATCGGCAGCGATAAATCTAGAGGCCGAGTTGACCTTCACGTCGCGCCAGAACGTGCCCAAGAAGTCGGCGGGTGAGTGCAGGTACGGGCCGATTTGACTCCACGTCGCAATGAGCGCAGCGATAGCGATAACGCCATAGACGCCGCAGAGGACTTTGCGGGAAATGGGCATGGATGAGGCTTGGCCGATTTCGTCGGCCCGGTCAGCTGTTGTCATGAGTCTCACGCTAAGGGGAAGCGAACTAGCACGGGCCTCTTTCTGTCAGTCTTTTCCGGTGGTCCCGGCGTGCTCGCTACATGCCTCGGCTCGTCGAGGATTTCGGCACAAGCGGTCCCCCTGTCGTCAAGCGGGACGTTCGACAGCGTCGGGCGCGGTAGGCCAGTTCGGCGCACGGCTTCGACTACTCAAACCGTCAGGTGGCGAAACAGGCGGAGAATTAACGACACTTGGCTTCCAAGGGGCAGGTGAGTGGGCCGTAAGCCCGCGCTGGCGAGGGTAGCGATTGCGTTGGTATTGGTGCTGCACACACCGCAGCGGCAACCGCGGGTGCTGCTGTAGAAACTGACTTGCTGCAGGCCAATTCATGTGTACTGACCGCGCGGTCATATCGGATATACGACGCCAGTGAGCTCCGACGACACAGACCATAGGCGCCGCTGCGCTACTTCATCGTGTGATCGACGGCTTGATTCAGCAATGGCCGCGTTCCCGCGAAGACCCGCGAACCCGTCGGGACCGTAGTACTCGCCGCCGCGCACAGCGGTATCGGTCGCTGCTCGTAGCGTCGGTCGCGCGCCGAACTCGGCGCCGGTCGGGAACAGATACGGCGCGAGCACCGCAGAGGCGGTTGACACGAAAGGAATGAAGCGACCGAGATCAGTGCCGCCCGAGACCCCCGGGTGGGCAGCCACGGAGATAGTGGGCGATCGGGAAGCTGTTAGCCTGCGATTGAGCTCATAAGTGAACAGCAGGTTGGCGAGCTTTGATTGTCCGTATGCCTTGAATCTGTTGTAACGGTGGCGTTTCCACTGCGGATCCTCGAAGTGCATGGGTGCGAGATAAGTGTGGCCTTTGCTGCTGACTGTGACCACTCGGGAACCATGTACCGGAAGCATGTGAGCCAACAGCAGACCGGTGAGTGCAAAGTGTCCAAGATGATTCGTCCCGAACTGGAGTTCAAATCCGTCCGCGGTAGTCATATAGGGAGTCCAGCAGACGCCCGCATTATTGATTAACAGACCGATGTCCGGATACTGGCTCTTAAGTTCGTCAGCTGCTGTCCGCACCGAGTTTAGGTCGGCCAAATCGACTCTCTGCACACTGCAGTCAGCCAAGGGATTGTCCCGAGACATACTTCGTACGGCAGCTCGACCCTTCTCGACGTCGCGCACTGCTAGGACTACGTGAGCGCCGTGGTCGGCCAGGGCTTTTGCGGTTGCGTAGCCCAGGCCGCTATTGCTCCCCGTCACAATAGCGACACGTCCGCTCTGGTCTGGTATGCGTGCGGCAGTCCATTTTTGGGCACGAACCGGGCGACGTCTCATTGAACCAATCACGCGCAACTCCCTGCAAATCAGATTTCTGTAACCCTGCCGAGGTCTTAGTTTCGGCCCAGGCGCCTACGCCTGCCTGCCGCAGTGCTTTTCGCTTTAATGTGCACTCCGGAGCGAGCTGATCTTTTCATTACCGCCCCGCGAAGAGAGTCATATAATCTGAAACACGCTGGAGGAAGCCGGGTTTCAGGTTATAGCCACATGCAGTCATTCGTAACTTGCCGTCGTAGGTGACCACACCTACGACATGTTCGCCCTCTATGTGTCCTTGAGTGAACGGACCCCAAATAGCCGTGGGCCGAATATTTGCTTGTTCGGGGATCTGAAGTACGCCAAGGTTAGTGATCAATAGATCGTGGGGCATGACGCTGGCGAAGAGCCTTTCAGCATCGCCGGCGCCTGCGTCGACAGGCATGGCCTGACGAATCTGCTGGGAGCTCAGTACGATTGCGCGGGGTGATCGCAATACGGCTAACCGCTCGGAGACAATACGTGCAACGTCCCAAAAGAGATTCTCCCAGGGGAGCACCTCCGTCAGGCTCGCCATGAAGTAGTTTGCGCAGTCATCCACAACATTGATATGTGATCGAAAATTGATAGGTGATTCAACCCGAACGGGAAAGTATTCGCCATGATCCAAGCTGCGCACGCGACACGCCGCAGTCACGATAGCCCCATGCACGGTCGTCTCTTCAACATGGCACCGATGCACCAGACAGGCAGTTTCAGACGCACTCATCTCCAACGCCTGAACTTGCGTCGGTACCTCGTCGAAAAGGCGCAGCGACTTCGGACACGGTGATTGGCCATCAGATGCGATCTTCGAGTCGTCGAACTCGTCGATGCGGGGCAACATTAGGTCGATCAGCTGCTCTTGCGAAGCCGGAACCGGCAAGTGCGTCATCGGTGAGCCGCTCAGTCCATCGACAACGTCGCGGAGGACTACCATCGACGAAATGCCGTCTGCCACCGTATGGTCGAATGTCAAGAGCAAGGCGGACACCATTGGGTTGATTGCAACCACGGCCCGGATAAGCGGCGCGCGGGCGCAATCGAAGGGCCGGGTGAGCTCCGAACTCACCAAAGGTGCCCAGTTGCTGTCCTCGCATCTTCTGACCACGAGATCAACGGGCGCAACGCATTTCGGGCGATAAAACCCTAGCCGAGTCCCTGGTCGATCCTCGACATGTACAGACAACAGCGGGTGCCGCCGCTGCGCCGCGAGCAGCGACTGCTGTACGAGATCGATGTCCAAGCGCGTACCGAACTCTGCGATGACTGTAAAATGCACCGGATTTCGCATGCCGTAGCGGAAGAATAGACGTTCGAAGGCGCCGACAGGTCGGACCAGATCTACAGAGCTGCTTGAATACTCAGTTGCATTGAGCATGAGCGGGGCCTTCAGTTATCTATCGTGGTTCACGATCATGTGGTTGATGATTATTGCTTGGCCATGCCGTGGTGATTTGTGCCCTACCGCAGACCCCACGGGTGTCTGACGAATGGATGTTGATTCCTGCTTCCGATATTGGAGCAGTAAATTGGGGATATCCAGGACGTGTTAGTCCTAGCTTCGAAACAGCCTCCAACGCCCCTGTATATCAACTTGATTCAGGCCTACGTGACGGCCTGATCCAGGCCAGGACCGTTTCGTAATGGCTGAAGCGTTGCGGCTCGGCCCGCTTCTGAGTGGACGATTCACGCGTGAGTGGTATCGATCGATGGTGAGGCGGTTTCGCAAGTGCCCACAGCGGGGCATGCGGTATTCGTCAACAACTCTCCGCTGTCCGTCGCGATGGCCTACCGGTCGGCCTCCCGGTCGCCGCTGCCGAATGTTACGGGCATCGTCGGAGTGCTATGCCGGTCCGCGGTCTTGCTATTCGTGCTGTTGCACTTGGCGATCGCGGGGTGTAACCCCGCGACGCAGCGCCATAACCCGCGGAATCGACTTCGTCCGCGCGTCCTTGGCAGCGCCGATCGCCGGCTGAATCTCATTCAGAGCAGCCAATTTTAGTCGGGACGAACGATGACACTGTGACATGGATGTAGCCCGTGTGGCTTCAACCGGAGCCAGGCCGCTTAAAATCGCGCCGTCAGCTCGTGTGCAGTAGGTCGGCGGTCTTGCGAGATGCGCTTGGCCAGCATTCGGGATTGTTTGGCTAGGTAGCCGATTAACGCCGGGCGGCTCAGCAGACCATGGAAGTACAGGCCCTCGGCGGCAGCCGACGGCGCCAGCATGACCGGTACGCCATCGGGTGTGAGCACGCCCAAGTGTCCGACCAACGGATCGAGGCCCGGCCCATACCCCGTTGCGCAGATCATCACGTCGGGCTGAATCCGTGCACCGCCGACCAGCTCCACCTGTGCACCCTCTAGCGCGCTGACCGCCCCGACAACCTCGATAGATCCATCGCGCACGGCGTCGATGACTTCGGGGTCAATGACTGTCGGTGCGGCGTGTAGCCGGTGGGCTCTCGCGAACGGGCCCTCCTGCGGAAGGGGCAGACCGAATTCTTTGAGATCGCCGAACGCCCGACCGCGCGCGGCCGCAGAGATCACGTCCGACATCCGCGAGGGCAGATGGAACAACGGAATGGATAGCACATCGTTGGGCAGTCCGGCGGGCCCCTTACGCGGCAATATGTTTGGTGGAGTTCGCACTGAGAGCCACACTTTGGTGGCTGCGCCTGTAGTCAGGTCATGGGCGATTTCCATGCCCGACGATCCCGACCCCACAACCAACACACGCTTGTGTGCGTACGGCACCGGGTCTCGATAACTCGCTGAATGCAACAGCTCACCGCTGAAGACGCCCGGCCAGTTCGGGATGAAGGGCGTGTGCAGGTAACCCGTCGCGACCACGACATGTCGGGCGTCGAGGTCGCCGTTCGAGGTTGTCAACCGCCACCCCGCGCGGTGTTGGTCGATGCGCTCAACCGCGGTGTTGAGGTGTAGTTCGATGCCATCCTCGCGCGCGTGCCGGTCCAGGTGTTCAACGACTTGGTCACGCGTCGGATAGACCGGAGTGCCCTTCGGGTACCGCCGCCCGGGTAGGTGGGAAAATTGCCGGCCGGTGTTGAGCCTGAGCCGGTCATACCGACCGCGCCACGACGCCGCCACCGCATCGGCTCGATCGACGAGCAACGGCCGAACTCCCTTGTCCTTCAGGCTAAGCGCGGCAGAAATCCCCGCGGGGCCAGCACCGATAATCACCACCCGCTCAGACATCGCGTGTGACTTCCCGCTCGATCGCCGTTCCCGCCCGGTCAAACCGCGAGGATCGCATTGGCCATGGCCTTCGCCGCGAACAGCTTCGCGACGCCTGCAAGAACCATTCGCAAGCATCACGTCGATAACATGCTTGGCGGTGAGGAGCCAAACGGCCACGTCGCTTATATCTGCGGGCTGAGGCGTCATGGTCGAGGCGTTCCATTTGGTCTCGGAAGCGGAACACGAATTCACGCGACGAAAGGGCTGCGCCGTACTGAATCACAACATTTTCCCTTGGCGTCAGACACTGGGGCTGATCCGCTCTTCGATGCCCAGTAGCGCCTTGCCATAGACTTCGTAGCCAACAACGGGCTGAAGACCCGAATGCCGAGCCGCGGTGTTCGCATCACGCCAATACTGTTGCATGCGGTTTGATTCTCCGAAGCTCCCTGCACCGTGCACATTTACCAAAACGGATGTGGCATCAAGGACTTGCTGGGCCAGGTATCCGGCTCGCGCCCGTACCTCCGCACGCACAACGTATGTCACGAGTTCTCCTGCCGCGGCGGCGGCATCCAGGGTAGCGGCGATGTCGTAGGCGTGCAGCTGGGCAGTACGCAATCTCAATGCTGCTTCAGCGATCTGGATCTGTACGCCAGCCGACTCGCTTTGCCGAGAGATAAATGTGTCATGGATTGCCTTGGTCGGCGCCTTGCCGATAACGAGTTCCAGGGCGGCCTTCCCTAGTCCCAGCAACGGCCCAACCACCAACAGTGTCGCTAACGGTGCGAACGGCAGCCGGAACATCGATTGGTCGCCTGCCACCCGCGGTGTCTCGTCGGCTACCGTGCTCATCGGAATCGTTCGGTAACCGGGAACGAACACCTCGTCGGCAATCCAGGTATCGCTGCCCGTTCCACGCATGCCAACGGTGTTCCAGCTCTTCTCCAGACGCAGCTGTTCCGCCGGGACGACACAGAACATCGCATCTATCGGTTCGTCCGGTCCGTCAGTGACGACAACGGCCAACAATGCCCAGTCTGCGTGGTAGGCACCCGACGCATACGACCACCGTCCACTGATGCATAGACCGCCATGTACACGCCGGGCCGACCCGGGAGAGCTCACCCCAGCCAACCGAACGTCGGGACAGCGACCGAAAATCTCCTGCTGAAGTTGTGGGGAGCACAGCTGCCCGATCATCCAGGCCGCAGCCGAACCGACCGATACCAGCCACGACGCTGACCCGTCCGTCATGCCTATCGTTTCCGTCACTTCGATCACCGTGCGCAGATCGACGGCGTAGCCGCCAAAGTGCCGCGGCGTGAGGAGCCGAAACATGCCCGCCTCGGTCAGCGCATCGCTCACGGGGTCCGGCAGTCGGCGCAATAGCTCACCATTTGCGACATGCGCATCCAACAGCGGTTGCAAGGCATGGGCTCGGGCGACAAGCTCACGATGTGACGGACGCTCTTCTTGCTGCTGAGAAGCCAAGCCAGTCCTCATCAAATCCCCTCATGTGCATAGTTTTGCGCTGTGGAGACGGCCGGGGTTGGTGTGAAGGCCACCGGCATCGATTGCGGCCCGGTGACGAAGTTGGCGGCGCGCAAAGGTGCTTCAGGGCTGTAAGCCAGGTGGAGGTCTGGCAGTCGCTGCAGGAGGCGTTTCGTCATAATTGACAACTCCAGCCGCGCAAGCTGGTTGCCGAGACAAAAATGAGTCCCAAATCCAAATGCCAAGTGGTTGTTGGGTGTTCGCTCGATGCGGAAGTTGTCTGGGTCGCCGAATATAGTTTCGTCGAAGTTGGCCGACTCGAACATCAACATGATCTTCTCACCCTTCCACAGACGTACTCCGTGAAAGTCGATGTCGGCTGTCAGTGTGCGACACATGTTCTTCACCGGTGAAGTCCACCGCAGCATTTCCTCGATCGCGCCGGGAAGCAGGTCCGGATCGGATTTCAGCCGACCCCACTGGTCGCGGTGCTGGAGAAGTTGTTCAAAGCCGCCTGACAATGTATGCCGAGTTGTCTCGTCCCCGGCGATTAGGATCAACAATGTCTCGTAGACGATTTCGTCATCGGTCAGTCGCTGCCCGTTGACTTCGGCATTGACGAGAACGCTAAACAGGTCATCGGTCGGGTCGTCACGACGTTTGGCGATGATATCCATGGTGTACGACGTATACGCGCCGAACGCTCCCAACATCGCCTGCATTCTCTGGTCGTCTGCAGCTGAGCTCAGTCCGGTCATCAGATCCTCTGACCATCTCAACAACATGCCGTGGTCCTCAGGCAACACCCCAAGCATTTCTCCTATCACCGCCATCGGTAACGGTGCGGCGATATCGCGGACGAAATCGGATGCCCCGCGCTCGCAAATTGCGTTGATGAGGTTGTCGCACAACCGATTGATTGAAGGCGCCTTACTGAGCACACCCTTGCGGGAAAAGCCGGTGCTGACGAGTCTGCGGCGTAACAAGTGCGCGGGATCATCCAGATCGAGCATGTAAAACATTCCTGGGTACTCCGGTCGGATCCCTCCCGCGCTCGAAAATACCGCCGGATTTCGTTCGGCATCCATAATGGTCCGATGTGTCGTCGCCGCCGCTAGCCCGTTGCGGTCGCGGAAAACCGGTTGGTTGGCTCGCATCCACCGATACGCCTCGCGTGCCGATCCGTCGGCGTAAAATTTGCCGTCGATCAGATCGACGTTTGGCTTAGGTTCGCGACAAAAGCGTTTCATTTTGATTGTCTTTCGAGAGAGGGTGTTTGGCGAGGCCTAGCCTGTGTTCACCGCTTGTGAAGCGTGTATCCGATGGCTGCGTCGCCTGGAGTTGGGTATCGCTGTATCAGTTGGAGCGCGTCGTCTAAGTCCAGGACGTTTTGAGTTGGCGATTGCTCGGTAGACGCGGATACAGATCGCGCAGGTGTGGAACGAACGACGGCCAGGCGTCCACGAATCCGCCACGGGTGCAGGCATTTCAAGACCGCGCACTGACTCATATTCCGATAGTGCAGCCGTCGATCGGAGTTATCCAGGACGTGTAATTCCCGGTTGCGCGGCAGCTAGGGTTATCTACTGACCAGGCGCCGAAGGCCGGCTTCCGACGCGGATCCAGGCTCGGCCCAGTAAATGATCAGCCAATGGGCGGTGCCCGACAGCAGCATCTGCTGATAGTTCAGGTCCAGGGGTCCTACCTGCGGATGATCAATGAGCATCAATCCAGGTGTCTCCTGGGTGACGTCGTGCTGGGCCCACAACTGACGGAACCGCGTGCTGTAAGTATTCAAATCGTCCACGAGGTTGATCAGAGCCGGGTCGGGTCTTTGGCCAAGCATGGCGCGGAGGAAGGAGACCGTCCATGCTGTCAGTTTCTCCCAGTTGCGAAAGAAGGGCCGCATCTCCGGTGCGAGAAACACTGCTCGCACCGTATTCGCTCCGATCCCATGATGTGGGGACAGTGCTTCGGCGAGTTTGTTCGCGCTGACTACCCTCATTCCGGGGTCAAATACGTGCGCTGCGGTCAATGGCCAACCTTCAAGCAGATCGCCGATTGCGGGATGTGGCATCTGCACTGGGTCTATCTGTCCGGCGATCAGGTTTTGGCGCACTAGGTTTCGCATGTGCGCAACGCCGTCGTTGTCGAGTTGCAGCGCTTTACCGATAGCGTCAAGCACTTGATCCGATGGGTTGTCTTCTTGGCCTTGCTCCAGCCGTCGGTAGTAATCGGTGCTGATACCAGCCAGCACCGCTACTTCCTCCCTTCGAAGTCCTACCACCCTGCGGCGCCCGCCAGCGGGCATACCGACATCAGCGGGCTGGACCCGACTTCGGCGGGCACGCAGAAACTGCGCCAGGGTGGTCTGGTTGAGTGGATGCCCATCGGATGCTGGCTGACCCAGCATGTTTCCAGAGCTCACCGAATTGGTTTCTCGCAGTGAGGGTCATAGCAACGTTTAGAGCCGACTTTGTCGGCCAATGAAGTTACCAGCCGTTCGATCGGCGCCTTGTCCAAAGCAGCCGTGGCGCGAAACTTCAACCGAACCGTAGCAACCTTCGACTTGGTCGCTGGGCCGCTGGCATCAGGCACGAAATCCTCCTTGTGGATTGTCAACCGATCGGGTAGGGGACGCTTGCCGTTACTCAGTCGGGTTGAACAGTGCGTCCGCGTATACGGGCCCCTAACGTGAGCGAGGACGATCTGTGTTGAAGACACAAGACACATATCACTAGCGATCCGCGAGTAGATCGGTCTATCGTGACCCAATCCGACAGCCATGCTTTTCGTTTGACATCGACTGAAAGCCTCGACGGCTACGACGTGAAGACCGGAGTCAGATCGAGAAAAACGCGGTAGTTAGTAATCGAGCCGTCCCCTGCGGACCGCCAAATCGACACTGTAGGGACCGTCACCTCCCTGGCATCGTGACGCGTATAAGTCACTTCTGCCTCAGCAATGGTGTCCTCACCGACGACCCATTGGTTGACGATACGGTGGCGTAGCCCGGCAATGCTCGTTAAGAAGGCGGCGCTGCCCCTCGCGATGGCGTTGCGGCCTCTCATAGGTTCGCCATTTCCGAACGTCATGGTGGCGTCCCGCGCGAAAAGCTTCGCGAACGCATCAGCGTCCCCCTCGTCGATTCGGGCGAAGATGGACTGTGGATTCGTCATGTCGGTTCCTAAGCTTGCTCGTCGTTGGTTTTAGTCAAACTTTGCCGTTTGTGCCGCAGACTCCGTCAGACGGTGAGTCGCGACCCGACTCTCGCGGTTGGTTCTCGCGTTTGCAGTATTGCCAAGCATCTATCGAGCGCATGATCCTGCGTCGACCGGAAGGGCGACGTCGGTAACATATTTGGCGTAGTCGCTAACCAGCCACACGACCGCGTCGCTGATATCTGCAGTCTGAACGAACGGCACCTCGAGAAGATTCACCGTTGCTTGTGTTATTTCCGGGTTGTTGGCTAGATATGCGCTAACCGTCTCATTGATGATCACTGGCGTTTCAACCCCTGTCGGATGGACGGTATTGACGCGAATATTGTCCTTGGCCAGCCAATGTGCGAAGGACCGCATGAGGCCGACCACGCATGTTTGGCCGCGACATAGGCGCTGGCCGCGGCAGGTGCCATCACTGCCGGCGCCTCTGAGTCCCGCCGTGGAGCTGGTGAGCACGATCGCTCCGCCGTTGCCCGTTTCACGCATACTCGGAGCGGCAGCCATAACCGTGTTCCACACGCCAATGAGGTTGACATCGAGTACATTCCGGAAAACGGTTTCGGCACTTGGCTCTTTTGTACCCGGCGCAAATATCCCTGCATTGGCTATCACGATGCTGATCGGACCGAGGCCTTGCGTTGCTTCTGACACGACACGCTGTAGCGCCGACATATCGCGCACATCGGCCTTTCGGGCAACGACCTTGCGACCCAAGGATTCGATGGCCTTGGTTGTATGCTCCAAGTCATCGACGGTGCCCATCTGAATAAGGGACGCAGTCGATTTGCTCGCACACATCGATAGCGACGATATCCGCGCCCTCCTCCGCCAGCCGAATAGCGTGACTACGCCCCTGTCCTCGCGCAGCCCCAGTCACAAACGCCACCTTGCTCTCGAGCATCCCCATGCTGGCATCTCTTGTTTACTTAGTTGGTGTCAGTTTTTTCAGCAGACGGTGTGGGATTAATGGGCGAGCTTGTCGCGGTTTCTCTCACAGTGGTGTTGTCGCACTGCCCGGACTGCCAGCAGCCTTATCGAGCACAGAACCCTGCGTCCACCGGAAGGGTCACTCCGGTAACGTATTTGGCGTGATCACTGACCAGCCACACGACCGCGTGGCTTACGTCTGCCGGCTGAACGAACGACACGTCCAGAAGATTCACCGTCGCTTGTGCCACTTGCGGGTTCTCGGCTAAGTATGTGCCGACCGCTTCGTTCATGATCATGGGCGTTTCGACCCCCGTCGGATGCACGGTATTGACACGAATATTGTCCCTGGCCAGCCAGTGCGCAAACGATCGCATGAGGCCGACAACACCATGTTTGGCCGCGGCGTAGCCGCTGGCCGCCGCGGTGCCATCCCCGCCGGTGCCCTTTAAACCTTGCGTGGAACTGGTGAGCACGATCGCTCCGCCGTTGCCCGCTTCACGCATACTCGGAGCGGCAGCCATAACCGTATTCCATATGCCCACGAGGTTGACATCGATGACAGTCCGGAACACCTTATCGAGATCAGACTCTTGGGTACCCACGGCGGATATTCCCGCATTGGCTACAACAATGCTAATCGGCCCGAGGTCATCCGTTGCTTCGGACACGACGCGCTGCAATGCCGATAGATCGCGAACATCAACCGCACTCGTGAAGATTCTGCGCCCTAACGATTCGACCGCTTTGGCTGTATGCTCCAATTCATCGGCGGTGCCCATCTGATAAGGGACGCAATCGATTTGCTCGCACACATCGATAGCGACGATATCCGCGCCCTCCTCCGCCAGCCGAATAGCGTGACTACGCCCCTGTCCTCGCGCAGCCCCGGTGACAAACGCCACCTTGTTCTCAAGCAATCCCATTTTTAGTTTCCTTATTGGTTAATTGTCCTGTTGCGCAGCGTAATCAGGCAGTAGATCTTCTGCTTGATCATGGGGGCGCCCCTGGCCGATGCGGTGATGACTCCCTGGCGGTGGGCACCCATGTGCTCTGATTTTGATTGCAGTCGTGGCGCACTACTGCTCCCCACGATCTTTATTACCGCAGTCGTTCTCTCGCCGGGGAATTCTAATAATGGCATGCCACAGCCAGATTGGTGTCAGTATGCTGAATGTGGACGCAAGCATCTCGAACCCTAAGAGGGGAGACGTGTCGATGCTCGCCCGTATGAGGGCCCCTGTTGCGAAGGGTGCAAGCATGCAAGCCACAACATCGCCCATCGTCCTGTTTGGGAGGGATCTTGGAAGAATTGGTTTTCGCCTCATGTCGAACAGCTCCTTTATCTGGTTCAGGCACTGACGTGAACCGGTAGGGTGATCAGTCCAGGCATCGCGACGTTATTGGCGGACCGCACGACACATCTGTCGGCTAACGTGATTCGTTGAAATCGCTCGAGCAAGCGGCCGATAGCAATCTCGCCCTCAAGCCTCGCGACCCGTACTCCGATGCACTTATGAACCACTGACCGGACAGGACCTGATCGCTTCGGCCTGGCTCCAACTCCGATCTCACACCAGCGGGCGACACCGATGCCGCAGGGCAGGCTCACGAAAACAAGTTGGCCACGTGGGATCTCGACTCCGCCGATACACGCGGTTTCGATGGTTAACCGCGTGGTGGCGACATTGAGTGGATTTTCAAACCTTAAGAATTCCTCAACTGCTAGGCACAGTAGTGACGGGTCGGCGCGCACCTTCAATAGCTGAGATGGGTTGCCGAGCAGAGTAAGAACGCCGTGATGGATCAGGTGGACGCTGGTGTCGTAGCCCGCCAAGATCAGCATCAATGCCGCCGAGACCAGCTCATCGTGAGACAGGCGTTCTCCCCCGTCAGTCGCGTGCACTAACTCGCTGAGCAAGTCGTCCTGCGGTTGCGCGCGCTTCTGAGCTATCAACTCGTCCAAGGGGTCGTCGGACAGCGCATACTCGATGGCGGCCAGAATGATGGCATCGGTGCTAACCAGTAGAGGTTCGATGTGCATCCGAAGATGCTCGAACTCGCCCGACGGCACACCTAATAGCCTGCTGATCACCCGGAGCGGTAATGGAATTGCGTATGACCGCATCAAATCCACAATGTCGCCAGCTGCGGCAGCAACCGCAATGTGATCGAGCAACTCGTCCGCGATCGACTCGATGTCGGGCTGGATTTTCTTGACACTGCGGACCGCAAGCGCGGCGGGAACCAGTTCGCGTAGTCGCGCATGCTCTGGCGAGGCCTGTTGCAACATATAGCTGTTCACCATCGACCATCGAGGTCCAAAGCTGCTCCAAGGCAACAGATCCCTTAGTTGATGCCAGTTCATGCTCAGCCGGGGATCGCTTAATGCTTCTTTCGCCTCAGCTGGTCGAGTCACCGGCCATGCGTGCTGGCCATCCCACATCGTCACGCGACGCGCTGGCACCTGCGCGCGAAGCTGGTGATACAGGTCGCGGGGGTGCCGGATGAACGATGGATCGAGCCTGGGCGAATTCGCTGCTGACCCAGGCATTTCAAAACGGCCTGCAGAATCGTTGAGGCACATAATCCGATAGTGAAGCGGCCTATCCGAGTTATCCAGGACGTGTACTTCCTGGCTGTGCGACAGCCCGGGTTATCCGCTAGCTAGATGCCGAAGGCCGGCGTCAGATGCGGACCCCGGTTCGGCCCAGTAAACAACTAGCCAATGGCCGGTCCCTGGTAGCAGCATCTGCTGATAGTTCAGATCCAGTGGACCTACCTGGGGATGATCGATGAGCATCCGCCTGACAGAGTCATGGGTGACGTCATGTCGAGCCCAAAGCTGTTGGAACCACCGGCTTCGTTCTGTCAGCTCATCGACTAGTCCGATCAGGGCTGGATCGGGACGTTGGCCAAGCATGGCGCGGATGAACGAGACTGACCATGCTGTCACCCGTTCCCAGTCGCGGTAGAAGCGCCGCATCTCTGGCTCGAGGAAAATGGCGCGCACGGTGTTCGCCCCGACCCCGTAATGAGGGGACAGCGCCTCGGCAAGCTTGTTCGCACGGACCACGGTCATGCCCGGATCAACCACGAGGGCGATCGTCAGTGGCCAAGTGTCCAGCAGAACCCCAATTTTAGAATGGGGTCTCTGCAGCGGGTCCACCTGTCCGCCCTGAAAGTTGTGGCGCAACAGGTTTCGCATGTATGTCACGGCATCGTCATCAAGTTGCAGCGCTTTACCGATGGCATCAAGCACTTGATCCGATGGGTTGTCTTCTTGGCCTTGCTCCAGTCGTCGGTAGTAATCGGTGCTGATACCAGCCAGCACCGCGACTTCCTCCCTTCGAAGCCCCGCCACCCTGCGGCGCCCTCCTGCGGGCAGACCGACATCAGCAGGCCGAACCAGGTTTCGACGAGCACGCAAGAACTGCGCCAGACTGATCCCGCCGGGCAGCTGTCCATCATCTGCCTGCCGATCGCGCATTGTGTCAGCGTCCGCCCTGGTGGTTACTCGCGGTGTTGCGGTCATGGCAATAGCAGTCAGCACCCTAGTGGTTGCATTCGGTTAGGCGTCGCTGATGCGAGCAAGCGTCGACGCATCGAGTGGTACCGGACGGCCGGGCACCAACGCAAGAGCCCGTCGTACGACCGTGAACTCGCTTAGGCTGTGCCGTTTTCCGACTTGAGCAGCCAAGCATGTTTCTCCAGGTCGTTGATGATGGCATGGAGTAGGTCTGCGGTCGAGGGATCGGCAGCGTCGACGTCATCGTGTACGGCGCGGATGGTGCCTACGACGGCGTAGATCCGTGTGGTAATGATCTCGACCGTTTCCGTTGAGCTGAGGAGACCGGGCGGTATGGCGGGAACGGTTGTCGTTGCCACGACCGTATCCGACCGCCCGTCAGGAACGACGTCTAAGGCGCGCATGCGTTCGGCAATCGTGTCAGTGGCTTCCCGTGCGGTATCGACCATGCTGTCGAGCTGCAGGTGCAAGTCCCGGAAGTTCGTTCCAACGAGATTCCAATGCGCCTGTTTGCCTTGTAAATTCAACTCGATTAGGTCTACGAGTACGGATTGCAGGTTCGTGAACAGTCCGGCGGAAGGTTGAAAGGGCCGGATCTCGTCAATGTCGCGACGGTTAGTCGACAAAGAAGTTGTCATCGCAGATTCCTTCAGCTAGAGGGAGGTTGGGGCCGCCGAGGCAAGAGCAGCCAGGATCGAGGGCATTGTTGTGATGATTTCCGCGTCGCACACGGGAGGGCCATCGGCGAACCGCGTGGCCGCGCGGGGAACCGACAAAGCGATACCGTCGAGTACGTTCGCGCCCGCAATGCGGGCCGTTTTTCGGGTATCGTCGTGAGCCCATGCCCCACCAGAGCGCCCGCCGGCCGTGCCAATCACAACGACCGGCTTCTGGTGAATGGCCCCGTGGGGGAAAGGGCGTGAGGTCCAGTCGATAGCGTTCTTGAGCGCCGGGGGGACGGTTCCGTTGTATTCCGGCGTCACCATTAGCAGCGCGTCGGCGGATCGTACCGCTCGGCGCAGCGAACGTGCCACCAACGGGACGGTGTTGGGCTCGTCGAGGTCTTCGTTATAGAAGGGCACGTCGGCTAGGCCCTCATAGAGGCCAACCTCGATACCCTTTGGCGCGAGCTTGATAGCTGCCTCCGCGAGCTGGCGGTTATACGAACCGGCACGAAGACTTCCCACCATCGCCAGGATTCTTGTGTTCATCGCCATTCCCTCCCTTGATCATTAAAGAGTTAGCAGGCGGAAAGGCGAGAAGTCGCATTCGCCGCTTGCTTTGTGATGTGCTGCGTGTGGAGTTGCAGCACCAAGTCGTTGGGTCAATGGACTGGTTATAGATTGCAACGTCGCACCGCTCGGATAAAGAGCCAATGTCGGATCACTGTGATCGCCAGCCGCGATCAATCGAGCGGTTCACATGTGCGCGGTTAGTATCTGCTGGTGTAGCTGCGTCAGCTTGACGCCTTCGTTGCTGTGGCCACCCCTGTTAGCGTGATTGATGTCGCGGCTACGTGTTTGGCGCGAACGAGCAAATACTCCGCCGCATAGGGATCGTCTTGTGCAGCACCATCGTCAGTTTCCGAAGCGATCCACCGTAGATCGAGCAGGGCATCCTCCTCCATGACACTCGGGTTGATATGTCAACTCGAGAGGTAGAAATCTACACGTAATTGGGTTGATATGTCAACCTGTGCTAGTCCGCAGTCATCTCCGCTGGCCAATTCCGGTCACCATCATCGGCGTGTGAAGGCGTAAGTCCTTACGGTCCAGGCGCGCAATAGCGGCGTCCGCGTCGAGTTCGCATACGGCACCGACTTCGACGACTGGTTGCAGCATGCTCCTTATTGTGAGCTCGAAAAAATCGAAGCCAGGGCAGGCGCTGTCGATAATTTGGACACTGCCCTGGCCCCCGACGACCACCAAACCCGCTTGGTGGAGCGCATGCAGTATGCGACGCCCGAAATTGAGGGCGATACCGGTCTGCTCCGCGTAGTCGAGGACTGCTCTGGTGGTTGCGTTTAGCGCGGGATTCATTGTCTCCCAGCCGAAATAGGTCCAATCAAATTCCTCGACGACGATCGAACCGCCGGGCCGCAGCGTAGTCGCCAACTGGTTCAGGATTTGCTCGCGATCTCTGAGGTGCTGAAGGACAAGACGTGCGTGAACGAGGTCGAACTCGCCCGGAGGAAGCGCGTCGGTGCGGATGTCGAGGCAATGAACATCGACGTTGTCCGACGCCAGATGTTCGATGAACCGAGTGTCGATGTCGACAGCTGTCACAGCAGCTCCCCGGTCGGCCATCCACTCGACCAATGAACCACCGCCGGCACCGACCTCGAGGCAATGCCAACCAGGGCCCAATCCGAGTTCGGCGAATATGGATTGACTACCCGGATCCCACAGGGCTTCGTTGCCTGCAAGGCGAGCACGCTCCCGTTCCGCATCGGCACCGAACATATCCGTGCGGAACAAGTAGTTACCGTTTGTCTGCTTCATCCGTTTGATCTTGCGATAGCGGATACGAGGTATCCAGGGCGTGATCTTCCTGGCTGTGGGGCACCCTGGTTTTGCCTCTCGGCCCCATCTGAGTTGGTAGTCGGCCCTGTCGATTGCGTTGGAAGGTTCGCATCTCCGGCTCGACACAAAGCCCCCGCCGTTTTTGCACCGCTCCCAAAGTCCTGGACGTCCAGTCTGTTCTAGACGGTGTTAATGGCAGGAGCTGATATGAGAACCACTGGCATCGAAACAAGCGCCTTGGGCAACCATCGCTGGCGGCTGGAGCTATCGCCCGAGTTTGATGTTGCGGCGCCCACCCGGTTATCCAGGACGTGGAATTCCTGCTGCGGGATGGATGGGCTCGGCTATGCCGACTAGACGGAACCCGACCACGCCGCCTTCGTCGCAGCGGTCGACTGAGCACTGCCGCCCTTGAACGCGGGAGATAGGTCGGGTCCTAGCTTCTGGCCGAAACTACGGCTCCTCACGACTCTCGCGCGATACCACTGGTAGACCGTAGTCTCGGCGCATCGCATCAAACGCGGCGCGAGTGTGTACCCCTGGCGTCATCATCCAGCAGTGCATACCACGGTCGAGCTCGTGCCAGCCCATATCGATTCCCTCGGCGGCCGCTCGCCGCCGGAACGCGCGGATATCCGGGTTGAGCACTTCATGAGTACCGGTGAAAATCGTCAACGGCGGCAGGCCGGTAAGCGGGCCGAGACCGGGGCTGACCAACGGTGTGTCCGGCGGGGCGCCGCCGGCATACCGCCTGCCCGCTTCGCGCAGATGCTCGATATTCAGCGCGGGGTCGAGACGGGCCACGGCCTGCGCGTCGGGGTGAGAAATTCGCACATCGAGCCAAGGCGACAGCAACAGCGCCGCACTCGGCTGCACCATCTCAGCGTCCCGCAGAGCGTGGCACAGCGCCAGCGCCATGGATCCTCCCGCGGAATCGCCGGCGAACATCACCGTGTCGGCGCTACGGCGGGCGAGGATACGATCGTAAATGCGCAGTAGAAACGGAAAAACATCACGGTAGGTGTGTTCCGGCGCCAGCGGGTAGATCGGAACTGTAACGGTGCGCTCCAGCGTGCTGGCCAACCTCACGATGAAGGGCCAATGCACAAACGGGACAAGAGGTCTCACGTAGGCGCCCCCGTGCAAATACAACATGTGCCCACGCCGAGGTCCATCGCCCATCCGCTTGGGTACCACCTCGTAAACTGGGCGCCCATCCAGGTCGGTGCGGATGATGTAGGCCTTGCGCCGCGCCACAGCAGGTGGTGCGCTGGCATGAGGTGCGCGCGGGTGCGCCGCCCAGTGATCCAGCTTGTCCGGTGGAAACAGATGATTACGGAACCCGCTTCGCTTCATGATCCACTGCACAGACGTTGGGCGTAGGGCTGGTCCGCTATACATCGGTCTCCCTCAAGTCTGCCGATAAATTCGAACGACCTTCCGGCCACAAATCGTCCACCGCACCGCGGCCGGTTGGTGTCGCACCGCCGCGTTGAACACCACCAACTCCCTGTCGTATCCCGGGGTTTCCGCGATAAAGACGGGGCCACGCAGGACGTCCTGCAGCTGAGAAAGTTTGTCGTCCCGCAATTTCATTGCGTTTCTTCACCATCTCGATCACTGCTCGTTCTAGGCGCCGCATCAGCGCCTCGTACGGTGGACCGTTCGATTAGGCATGCATCGTCGTCGGCATCCTGGTTAATATGCCAACTGGATATTCGCCGCGGAACAAGAAGTCATCGTTGGTCTGCCTTTCCCTCTGATCTTGCGGTAGCGAATACGAGGTATCCAGGGCGTGATATTCCTGGCTGTGACGCACACCCTGGATCGTCGACCCGTCTAAGTTGCTGGTGAGCCTCGCCAATTGCGGTGGGAAGTCCACAACTCCGGCTCGACGAAAGCCTTCGAGTCTTTGCACCGCTCTAAAATCCTGGACTTCCGGTCGGTTCCCCGCTGCCAGGGGCCGGCCGTTGGCGTATTTACTGGGCCGAACCGGGGTCTGAAGCCGGCCTAGGTAGCTAAGCCGCTTAGTTCGTTGCTGAGCGTGCCGATCTTCTTGGCGGCGCGTTACGGAGAGAACCCAACTACCCCGCGACCGCTGAATAATGTTTAGCCACTGCGGGTTTGGTGCGGGCAGTCGAATAGTTGATGCTCATCGATGGCGGCGAGCACGTCGTCGGAGGCTTCGCGCAGCATGGCGAGACGGTCGGGACCAAGTACATCGATGAACAACTTTCGCACAAGGGCTGCGTTGCCCGGTGCGCTAGCCTCGATGGCGTTCCGTCCGGCCTTGGTCAAAAGGATATCCGGATATCGGGCGCCAGAGGACCTCCGCCGGATTAGGCCGCGTTTTTCCATACGGCTCAGGTGATGCGACATCCGGCTCTTCTCCCACTGTGTCGCCTCTGCTAGTTCGAATGTGCGCATCCGTCCCTTAGGCGCTTCGGACAGGTTAACCAGGATCTCGAAATCAGGGTCAGACAGGCCGAACTCGCGTTGCAAGTGCCACTCCAGATGCCGCTCCAGCGTGTGCCGCATCTCCGTGAAAGCTCGCCACGTCTCCTGCTCCGTGGCGCTGAGCCATGGTCCTTCAGCCATGTACCCGATGCTAGTCGAGCGAGTTGATGTATCAACCAGGCCACGCCGCGTGCCCTAGCGCGCCGCCTTGGCGATGGTTTTCCAGACGTCCATGTCCTCGACGACCCTTTGGGCGCCGACCTGGACCTGCGGGCCGTAACGGAAGATCAGGCCAGTGGCGCCGGAGTCGATCCACGGCTGTAACCGCTCGGCGATCCGCTTGTGCGGGCCGATAAGGAAAGCCGCGTCGACGTAGTCGTCGGGGACGGCGGCGAGCGCTTCCTCGCGACGGCCGGCAGCGACGAGCTCGGCGAGCCGGTCACACAGGCCGGTGAACCCGAGCGCCTCAGTCTGCAGCCGCATGTTCGTCGACCACTCCACGACGTACGGGCGGAAGAGGTCCATGCCAGCCGCGACGTCGTCGCAGACAACGAGGTCGACGATCGCCCACACGTCGAAGTCCTTTCGTTTCTTTCCGTCTGTACGGCGCGCGAAACCGGCGTCGAGCTGTGGCTGGAAGGCCGGCATCATCCCGGGTGCAAAGCCCCACGGGAACCAGCCGTCGGCGATTTCCGCGGTTAACTCGAGCATTTGCGGGCCGACGGCTGCGACGTGGACCTCTGGCTCGAAACCAGTCTCGACGGACATCGACCATGGCTCGACGCCGAGCGCGCCCTCGCCGCGGAACGGAATACTCGTCTCCACGCTCTGGCAGCGAACCGGGTTGGCGAGCCGTGCGCGGGAATGCTCCCAGTACAGCTCGGTGCTCTCGATCGGGTCGCCGCCGGTGTCGCGAGCGCCCTGGCTGGCGAACGACTGGCGCAGCACGCCGACGTAGTCACGCAGCCGGCGCACCGGTTTGCCCCATGGCCGCCCATGCCAGCCCTCGGCGATGCTGGGGAATCCACTGCCTACGCCGGCGATGACACGGCCACCACCGGCCATCGCGTCGATAGTTGCCAAACCCTGTGCGAGCGCGGTCGCGGGGCGCGCGGTCAGCGTCGCGATATGGGTGCCGAGCCTGATCCTCGACGTGTGGGCAGCGATGTAAGCGAGTGGCGTCAGCGCGTCCGAACCCGCGCCCTCCGCGGTGAAGACTGCGTCGAATCCCAATTGCTCGCAGCGCTTGATGCGCTCCAGTGGGACGCTGAAGCGTCGGTTCTGCCAGGGGACTTCGCACGCGATCTTTGTCATCAGTCTTTCCTCCTAGTGGTCTGGGTCAGTTGACGCCGGCGGCTTGCCATGGCACCGCGAGTATCGGGCGGAGTCTCAATGGTCACTCATCCCCTCCGGTTCTCGATGTGTTCCAATGGGTTTCGTTGCTTGTCGATAGGGCCACGGCCGTGACTCGAGCACATACGAAGGGTTATGTTTGCCAAGCAATTTGAGATAACCGTCATGCTGATCAACAGCAAGATCACCGTCACGAGCGGAAGGTTCGCGGCGAGGGCGATCCATACTAGGAACGGCGTTACGCCCGGCCCGAGAGATAAAACCATCACTGCGCCAGCCACTTTCAGTGCGGCGGAGATTCTTGCGGCTCTCTTTATGCGCATGTTAGGAGATCCAAACGGGCAGTGCGGTCAGCCCACGCATCAAGGTGCTGTTTCGGTATTGGAGGGACGCTCCGCTGTCCAGCGTGATCCGCTCGAATCGGGTGAGCAGACGCCCGATCGCAATTTCGCCCTCAAGCCGTGCCAGTGGTGCTCCGAGGCAGTGGTGAATACCGTGCCCGAATGCAAGATGTGGATTGGGTCGCCTGGTTACATCAAGTCGATCCGGGTTGTCGTAGCGGCGGTCGTCATGGTTGGCGGCGAGCAGGGACACCACAACAAGCTGACCCGCGGGAATCTCGACTTCGCCGACTCGTACTGACTTGGTGGTGAACCTCGTGGTGGCGGTGTTGAGCGGGCTCTCGAACCGCAAGAATTCCTCCACAGCGGTTGGCATCAGCGATAGGTCGGCACGCAACGTAGCGAGTTGAGATGGGTTGCGCAGCAGTGCCAAGACGCCGTTACCGATCAGATTTACCGTGGTCTCGTATCCAGCCAGAACTAGTAGGAAGGCTGTCGCCAGAAGCTCGTCCGTAGAAAGTCGGTCGGCGACGTCGGATGCGTGGACTAAAGCACTTAGCAAGTCGTCCGCGGGATGTCCGCGCTTCTGTTCGATCCATTCTGCTAGCAGGTCGATCAGTGCGCTCTCCGTGGCGCGTAATTCATTAGGGTCGATACTGGTAAGCAGTGTTTCAACGCGTGTTCGGAAGTTGTCGCGATCACGGGCAGGTACGCCCAATAATTCGCTAATAACCCGGAGCGGGAGTTGAACTGCGTACGACTGCATGAGGTCGACCACTCCGGCAGCACCCGATTCCGCCACGCGGTCAAGTAACTTGTCAGCGATTCTGCAGATGTCGGGTCGCATCTTTTGCACGCTGCCAGCGGTAAACGCCGTCGTGACAAGCCTGCGCAGCCGCGTATGGTCCGGCGGATCCTGCTGCAACATATGACTGTTGAGCACTGAGTTGTGTGCGCCACTATTACCGAACTTCACCAACTCATCCCAGTTTTTACTCAGCCGCGCGTCAGCCAGCAATGCCCGTGCTTCGGTGTAGCGAGTTACCAGCCACGCATAGTTCCCGCCCCACACCCTGACGCGATGGACGGGAGCCTCCAGGCGTAGCCGCCGGTAAAGGGAATGCGGGTCTTGGATGAATCCCCGCCCAAGCCGGGGCGTATTTGCCATCGGCGCAAGCTCTTGAGTACCCAACTCGTTCTTACTCACATCTCGAATGCTGCACGGCCAGATCGCATCTATCCAGGACGTGCATTTCCTGGCTGTGGTACACCCAGGCCGAATATTGAGGCCGAATATGTTCGGGCATGCCAACGTGCGGCCTACGGCCGATCGGATCCGTGGTACATGTGTAGCGGCCTGCGGGAGGTGAGGGGCCAGGACCTCCAACGTATAGGCCCGGCCGGTGGGTACACAGTTGATCCGGCGCTTGCCGGTTCTGCTGGATCCTTTTGGCCAGCAACCGTATCGGCGCGGACTGACTTTGGCTGCTACCGCAGCCAGCACGGTAACAATCTTTAACCCGTCTGATCCGCAGACCCTGAATGCCTGCCCGCTTGAAGTAGGCAACAACTCGAATTCGAGTGGAAATGTGAGACTCTCAGCGAAACAGCTCGGCCGCGCGTTCGGCGATGGCGTAGACGGTGGCGTTGATATTCGCTGAAACCGGCGTAGGCATGATCGAAGCGTCCGCGACGCGTAGACCGGTTATTCCGTGGACTCGCAATGCGGGGTCGACGACGGCGAGTGGATCACTGCCCATCCGACAGCTTCCGGCGTAGTGGGAGTAGCTGCGAAGGTTGTGCGGAACACGCTGAGCCAAGGCTTTATCGGTGATCATGGTGCCGGGCCAAACCTCTCTATGACGCCACGGTCGCAGTGCCTTTGAGTAACCGATCCCCCTGGCGATGCATAACCCGGCTGCCATTGTCGCAAGGTCGCGGCATTCGGTGTAATAACGGGGATCGATGCGAGGAGGCGCCCCTGGTGTACCACTGGCAAGCCGCACGGTGCCGCGGCTTTGGGGTGTCATCACTGCCGAGATGACCGTATAACCGTGGCCTATCGGTGGACCTGGCACAGTTGTCTGGCGCAGTGGTACGTCGACAAACATGATCTGCACATCCGGTCCGTCGAACCCGTCCAGGATCCCCGTGCGGATTAAGCCCTGCGCTTCGCCATGATTGTTAACACCAGGCGGAACCGGTTGGGCGGCTTCGTAAACCACACCGCACATGGGATGGTCGTGCAGATTCCGGCCCACGCCGGGCAGGTCCGCAATTACTGTGAGGTCGTGATCGCGCAGATGGGCGGCGGAGCCGATCCCGGACAGCAGCAGCAACTGCGCAGAACCGATGGTGCCGGCTGCAAGCACGACCTCCCCACCGCGGACACATTCGGCCACTGCGAACTTAGTGCCCACCGAATACTCAACGCCCCGACACTGGCCCTCGCGCACGATTACCCGATGTACTAAGGCGTCGGTGATCACATCGAGATTTCGCCGGTCGAGAGCGGGGGTGAGATACGCGTCGACCGCACTTTGTCGTCGGCCGGCCACGATGTTTAAGTCGCACCAGCCGAAGCCTTCCTCCAAACCACCGCTGATGTCGGTCGCCGCATGGAAGCCCGCTTGCTCGGCCGCAGTGAGTCCAGCTTGGGCGATCGGGTGTGGATGCTCGGCCGGGCCGACAGCGAGCGGACCGCCGACCCCGCGTAGCGCGGGATCGCGCTGGGGCGCATGCTCGCTGCGCCGAAAGTAGGGCACTAAATCATCGAAGCGCCAACCGGGTACACCCCAAGCGTCATGACTGGACCGGTGTCCCCGCACAAAATTCATGGCATTTATCGACGACGAACCGCCCAGCCCGCGCCCTCGCGGCCACGCAACCACCGTTCCATATGGTGGTTGCGGCACGGTCTGGTCGGACCAGTCCGCTGTGCTGCCGGTCAAGCTGGGCCACATTGGCGGCACCGCCATCTCGGGCAGCGGAGCGCCGCCGCCCGCCTCGAGCAACAGCACCCGTGCAGCGGCGGTCTCGGTCAACCGTGCAGCAAGCACACAGCCTGCTGTACCGGCGCCCACCACAATGAAGTCGTATCCGGATTTTTTGATATCGGCAGCGCGAGCAATCACCTCTCGCAACCTTCATCGATTGAACGGGTCGCAAGTGTCGGGAGCTAGTCGCGAGCTGCCTGACTCGTTTCTATTCACATGTTTAATGCTCCAGGCTCAGAACGCGTGTATCCAGGACGTGCCGTTCCTGGTTGCGATACACCCCGGGTGGATTCCGGCCGCAAGCCGGCGTAGGGCCGCCTCGGATGCAAAGCAGTAAATCAGTCGTCAACTGGCTGGCTGGCGGGTTGCCGCGTACTTGGCGCACAGCTTTACGCTTCTGCTGCATCAATTGAGTTGGGCGCGCCATCGCGTCGGTGTTGATCTTGATGCGTGGGCCATGTTGGCCATGCGTTGATGGAAGCCGTCTAGAGGGTCGGCTTGAATGTGTAGGTCTCGCCATGGGCGAGGTACACGAATTCTGCACCTGTGGAGGAGATTTCGGCCGCCTTCTTGAAGTCGTCGAGGCCGGACATAAATACCGAGAAATCGTTGTAGTGGATCGGAATGGCGGTGCGCGGTCGGGTGATCTCGACAGCCCTGACTCCCTGCTCACCGGTCATCGTGACAACCGTGACAAGGAAAGTCGTTCCCCCAGTGTGAATCAGACCAAGATCGATGTCAGGGTAGCGACGGGGGATGTCTTCGAGGTCATCCACGAGCATGGTGTCGCCGGTGATATAGAGACGGTAGAGGTGATTGCCGCTACGGCTGAAGTCGAGCAGATGCCCGTTGACCGGCATCAGTAGTTCGTCAACCGCGTCGTCTGTGGCGTGTTTGCCGGGCATCGCAGTTATCGCCAGGTCCGCATCGCCCTTGCGGACCACGAGTGACTCCCAGGTTTCAAGGGGGTAGCCGTGCCCGAAGCCCAACGCATTCAGCTTCTCGACGGCGTCAGCCGTCGACACAAAGGGCAGAGTCACGTCGAGTTCACGAGCTGCAACATCATCGAAATGGTCACCGTGGTAATGGGATAGGACGATTAGATCTATTGGGGGCAGGTCGGAGATCTGACATGCCGGCTCAACCTCGCGCCGGGCCCAAATGCCATGGCCCAGATACACGTGCTCACCTTTGTGGAGGAAGGCGGGATCGGTCAGGATCGTTAGCCCACCGAAGCGGATCAGGGTGGTGGCATTGCCAATGAAGTAGACCTCGCCCTGGCTGAAATCCGCACTCTCACTGCTCCTTAATTCCAACGACCTCATCGCGGGCCGCCTCCTTTCAGGTGCTGCCCCGGTCACTCGTGTTACGGGGCTAAAGTCGCAGCGGCGTGCGGCACGCGCGGGCTCTCGCTCGTCATGGCAGCGACCGCCTCGGCCGTAGATGGAACGGCATGTGCGAGGAATGCGTAGTTGACCAAAGCAGCGAGGTAGCCGTCTCCGCGGGTCGGGTGCCGGGGGCCCGCGGTGGCATCGCGGACCACGGCTACTTCGAATCCTTGTTCAAGCAAATCCCGCAGGTGCGACTCGACACAAATGTTGGCGAGCATGCCGCACAGAATGACCTTGGTGATATACCGCTTGCGGAGTTGCAGCACCAAGTCGTTGGTCTGCGGTCCCCACACCTTGTGAGGGCTGGCAACGACGGTTGCCGAGTCCTCGATGAACGGCTTCAGCTGGTCGAGCCAATCAGCACCCGAACCGGCGAAGCCGTCAAGTCTGAGCGGGCCAACTCGTGCAAACGTGTTGGTGCGCAGTTCATCTTCCTCCAGCGGGCCATTGACCAACCATTGGTGGTCGGTCGGGTAGAAGTAGTGCGGCGAGACGAACACGGCATAGCCGCCCGCTGAGGCGGCTTCAAAGATTTCGATGAGGTTCTCCACTGTCCTATTCTCAGTCACACTGGCGCCCAGAACATCCCAGTTTCTGCCCGACGGTGATAGGACATCATTTTGCGGGTCGATGACGACGACCGCGGTGTCAGCGGGATCGTATTTCACGCTATCGCTCCTTGGGTGAACCAGCTTCGGTTACCAACACCAAGCCGGCAATCATGCAGCTTGCCTAGTCATGTCAATGGACTGAATACAGACTGCGACGTCGCACCGGTCGGAAAAAGAGCCAATGTCGGATCGCTGTGATCGCCAGCCCCGATTAATCGAGGCCGTTCACTTCCTGCGCGGTTAGTATTTGCTGGTGGAGCTGCGTCAGCTTGAGGCCTTCGTTGCTGTGGCCACTGAGCTGCACTTCGGTCGTGCAGCTCAAAAGCTGTACATGGGGCAGTCAACGCTGAGCGAGCTGATCAGGCGTTTAGAGAGCGAATTGGGCGCGCAGCTTTTGACGCGCAGCACTCGCCGAGTCGCTTTGACCCCCGCCGGAGCGGAGTTGCTTGACCGCGCCAAAGTCGTTCTCGACGAGGTTGCGTCTGCTACCGCCGCGGTGCATCGATCGGTCGAGGGCGAGTCTGGGACCGTGCACCTAGGGATCACGCCGCCAGTCGGGCGGGTTCTCGCACCTCACCTTGCTGCAGCCCTGCATGTCGAGGCGCCCGAAGTCGACCTAGTTGTCCGGCGAATGTGGTTGACCGACCTAAAACCTGCCGTCGCCGCGGGTGCAGTCGACGTCGCTATCACCTGCGGTCGAATATCTGACCCCCCCGGAATCGTCGGAAAGGTGTTCTGCGGCGAGCGTCTGCTGGTCGCATTAAGGGTCAATCATCGTCTAATCAACCGCGACACGATTGGTTTGAACGAGTTGGCGGGTGAGACCCTCGGCATTCATAGCGACGAGCTGTTTCCGGCATGGGCGCTAGCCGAACGGCAGGCCCTTGAGGCCGCCGGGGTGTCGCCGCCCACCGTCGAGCTCGCGGACTCCGATTTATCCGCATGTCATTGGACGGCGCAGCCTGACGTTGACTGGATCCTCACCACGGCATCTGTCGCCGGGGCAGAGATGACCAGCCCGATGCGACCCGTAGCGCCCACCCAACTCATTCCCTATATGCTGCAATGGGATCCCGACCGCGCCTCGACCGAGGCTGTGAGCCGTTTTGTGCAGTTAGCGCTGACCGTCGATGTGCCCACAGGTTGGGTGACCCAACCTGACCATTTACAGTACATCCGCGGTGAACGCGCTGAGCCGACCTGAGCTGCAACGGGTCTCGCCCTGCTCGAATTCGCCAAAACGAGACAGTGAAGCGTGGGGCGATACTAGTTGCAGTCGGGATATTCACAGGTCACCAGTGCTCATCCAGTGCCGTTCTCAGCCTCGCTGACAGACGAGCTGGCGCGCTAATCGTTGGAAAGAGCCGAGATCCGCTAATGTGTCACCGACATGCTCGGCGGGTGTTGCGCAATCGAACTGGCGGACACGTGTATTCGAGCTTGTCGTACATGTAAACAAGAAGTCGGACGAGCGATTCCCGTCGATTACGCCGCACGACCTTCGGCACGCAGCGGTCAGCGCCGGTGCAAACGTAAGGCAGTGCACGGATGGCTCGGACACGCCGAGCATCGATGACCTTAGATGTGTACGCCGATCTCTTCGACGAGGATCTCGACGTTGTTGCTGCCAACCTCGACGCCACGATTCAATCTGCTGCGTACCGACTGCGCGTACTGAACAACCAACCGGCCAAAAATAGCTAGCTCGTACCAGGCCTCTGCGCGTGGTCTCCACTTGTGGAGCTAAGGGGAATCGAACCCCTGACCTACTCGATGCGAACGAGTCGCGCTACCAACTGCGCCATAGCCCCTGACCGCTAGCAGGCTACCAGTCGTGGCACCAACAGCCGAACTGCGAGCACTATTCGCCGACGGCGCGCGGCAAGTCCCGAGGCCAACCGAAGGTCCGCATCGCCATCGCGTAATCCAGGTGCTCGAAGACGGGGTCCTCGTCGTCGATCTCCAGGACCACCGCGCCGGGACGCCGCAGCCGCGACGGGATTACGTCGTAGTCGCGGTCGTAGGCGTTCTCCACGCCGAGTCGCGCCCGCGCCATCCGCTTCATCCTGCGGTGACGCACCTTCTCCTCGATGCGCGTCTGACGCCGTAGGTAACCCAGGTAGAGCAGGGTGATCGCGGTGGCGCTGCCGCACACCCACCATGCCGCCGGCGAGACCTTGAACGCCGCGGTCGCCGAGCCGATCAGGACCAGCGCCATCACGATCAGGACCTTCTTGCGGAACGCGTACTTGCGAGCGCTGACCGCGGCGGCGGTCTTGGTGTCGAACCGGCGTCGCCGCGAGGCGTTGCGCGGCATCGGCGCCGGCG
This sequence comes from Mycobacterium sp. 1165178.9, assembly GCF_001673555.1. Taxonomy (GTDB): domain Bacteria; phylum Actinomycetota; class Actinomycetes; order Mycobacteriales; family Mycobacteriaceae; genus Mycobacterium. Next base: position 29,656 of record NZ_LZMB01000567.1, read on the forward strand.
CCTCCTCGTCGGCATCGTCACCCTCGGCCGCGGGCTCCAAACCGGACGAGTCTTCGACGTACTCGTAGCTGTCCTCGTCCTCGGCGTCGCGTTTGGCGACGGCTTCGGTGTCGGCCTCTTCGTCTTCGATCGGCGCGACGTCGGCCGTCTCCGCCTCGGCCGCAGAACCGCTGGCGCCCACCGGAAGTACGTGGGAGTCCTCGACGACATCGACATCGAGGTAGTCAGGTTCGGTGGGCTCGGCGACGGCCATTCGCATCACGGCCGGGCGCCGGCGGCTCAGCTCGTCGGTGTCGGCGTCGCCGTCCACCTCGTGGTCGCGGTCTTCGTCCTCGGAGAGTTCGTCGCGCTCCTCGTCGAGGTCGGCGTCGGCGGAGTCTTGCGGCGGCGTCCAGTCGGGGTCGCTGCGATGCCCGGCGGCCGGACCGCTGCGCTTGATCAGCCGGGAGTTGCCCCCGCCGTTGAGCACCCGGGTCGCCAACGCCACGTCGCTGGTGCGTCGCACCGCGTCGCGTTTGCTCACCAGCATCGGCACCAAGACGAACAGCCATAGCACCACGAGCGATATCCACAACAATGACTGCGGGATGCTTGGCATGATGACCTGCTCTCTTCGGTGTCCATCCCCCGCGAAGCCCATCTGTGGCCGACGCGACCGGGATCGTACTGACCAGGACAATTACACACCTGTAATTTGCCTCTCACAAGCACCACGAGTCACTCGTGTCGCGCTCGTCCCAGAACGGCAACGATTGGGACTCCACCGCGAGCCATCGGACACCCTGGAAGGGGTCGACAACGTCCGGGCGACGCGCGAGATGCGCTCACACCCAGCTGGCGTTACCGGCGCGGACCAGCGTCGATGCCACCGATCCGCTCACCTCTTCGGCGGTGATGGCCATCAGCAGATGGTCCCGCCACGCCCTGTCCACCTCCAGGTAGCGCTGCAACAAGCCTTCCTGGCGGAACCCCACTTTTGCCAGCACGGCGCGGCTCGCGGCGTTTTCCGGGCGCACGGTGGCCTCGACGCGATGCAACATCACCGGCCCGAAGCAGTGATCCAGGCCCAACGCCAACGCCGCGGTGGCCACGCCGCCGCCGGTGGCCGAGCGCGGCACCCAGTAGCCGATCCACGCCGACCGCAACGCGCCGTGGGTGACATTGCCGATGGTCAGCTGGCCACAGAACCGGCCGTCGAGTTCGATGACGTAGGGCAGCATCCGCCCTTGTCGTGCCTCGGCACGCAGACCAGAACACAACGCCGGCCAGGCCGCCACCGCATGGCGAGCCGTCCAATCGCCCTCGGAACTGGGCTCCCACGGCTCCAGGTGCGCACGATCGGTCAGCCGGATCCGGCTCCACTGCGCGCCATCGCGCAGCCGGACCGCCCGCAATCGGACAACCCCGGCCGAAACCCGCAGCGGCCCAACGCTCATGGGCCAACCGGGATGACGGGAATTGGAGCGCAACAGGTTCACCGGGCATGCAGTCGTTTCGCTCAGCCGCGCTGAGCCAGGAAGGCGACGTCGACGATTTCGCCGGTGCGAATCTGCTCGGCTCCGCTGGGCACCACGACCAGACAGTTCGCTTCAGCAAGAGTGGCCAGCAGGTGCGACGACGCGCCCGGGCCGCCGCCCAGCGTCTGCACCAGGTACTCGCCGCTGTCCTGGTCGCGCATCAGCTGACCGCGCAAGAAGCCCTTACGCCCGGCCACCGACGTGATGGGCGACAGCGTGCGCGCCTGCACGATGCGGCGCATCGGCTGACGCTTGCCCAGCGACAACCGAATCAACGGGCGAACCATCACCTCGAAGACCACGAGCGCGCTCACCGGATTCGCCGGCAACAGGAACGTCGGAACGCCCTCGCGACCCAGCTGCCCGAAACCCTGGATGGATCCCGGATGCATGCCTACCCGCACGACCTCTAACTCGCCGAGCTCGGCGAGCACCTGGCGCACCGCCTCAGCCGCGACGCCCCCGACCGCACCGGCGATCACGATCACCTCGGCACGATTGATCTGGCCCTCGACGATCTCCCGGAGCTCGCGGGGGCCGCCGCTGACGATGCCCACGCGGTTGACCTCGGCGCCGGCATCGCGGGCCGCGGCCGCCAGTGCGTAGGAGTTCACGTCATAGACCTGGCCGTTGCCGGGCGTGCGCGAGATGTCGACCAGCTCGCCGCCCAGCGCCATGATCGTCACCCGGGGCCGCGGGTGCACCAGCACCCGTTCGCGGCCGACCGCGGCCAGCAAACCGACCTGCGCCGCGCCGGCGACGACGTCCAGCCCGGCGACGTGGCGGTGCGGTCCGGGACGGTAATCGG
>NZ_LZMB01000568.1 GCF_001673555.1 Mycobacterium sp. 1165178.9
GGTTGCAGCCTTCGGCATTCGGTCACGGCACCGTACATGGTTTCCGGGCTGATCACCCGCACGCCGTCGAGTTCGCCTCCGCGCCGCCATATTTCGGCGAACCGCGACATCTCCTGTGCGGTCGACACCGTGTTCGACGACGGAATGATGGTAGTCAAGAACATCGGGGAGTTGGTGTACGGGATCATTTCGTGCACGGTCCCGCCGATCGCCTTGCGGAAAATCTGCGCGACCACCGGCGGGAGCGTCCGTCCGGTGGCGTGGCTGGGCGCGACCAGCGGGACGTCCTCCTTCGCGACGCCGAAGTTGGTCCAGCGGAAACCGAGTGGATCGAGGATCTCGGTGGCCAGGATTTCGCGGATCTCCTTTCCGGTGGCGGCGTAGACGATCTCGCGCACCAGCGGCCCCCACGTCAGCGCGTGGTAGATGTGCACCAACCCGGGCCGGTACAGGGGTCGCAGCTCGCCCAGCTTCTGCTGCGCGTACTCGTGATCGTCGGCCCGGGTGACGTCGGGCCGCGGACCGGTGGGGAAGGGCAGTCCGGCGCTGTGTGTCATGACGTGCCGGATGGTGATCCGATGCTTGCCGTGACTGGTGAATGTGGGGATGTAGTCGCACACCCGGTCGTCGAGCGAGAAGACACCACGCTCGACGAGCATGTGCACCACAGTCGCCGCCATCCCCTTGGCCGCCGAATACACGCAGAACGGCGTGTCGGGGGTGACCGCGATCTTCTCCGCGTCGGGCGGATCGCTCGGGGCATTGCCCCAGCCGTGGCCGATCGCGCGGTTGAGCACGACACGGCCGTGCTGTCGGATGCACAGCTGAATCGCGGGATGGAAGCCGGCGCGGTACCAATGTCGCGCTGCCTGCCAGATTCGGTCCACGGCGGCGCTGTCGATTTCCGAGTGGTCTTCGGCACCGATCGCCGTCACGGAGTCCAGGTCTGCCGGGAGGCGGATCCTGCCGTCGGGAGTCGCTGAACGCGGCTGGTTCACCCCAGCGAGGGTACGTGGCGCCCGGTTATTCCCCGGTGAACTGCGGCGGGCGCTTCTCGAACGTCGCCGAGATGCCCTCGGTCAGGTCCTTGGACGGCAGGAAGGCCGCGTTCCAGGCCGCCACATACCGGAGGCTCTCCGAGACCGCCGCGATGCGCTGCTGGTCGAGAACGTCCTTGACGCCGTGCACGGTCAGCGGGGGATTGGCGGCGATCTCCGCGGCGGTGGCGTGCGCCGCGGCCAGGGTGGCGTCGGCGTCGGCGTAGACGTCGTTGACCAGGCCGATCTTCTCGGCGCGGGCCGCATCGATGTCCTTGCCGGTCAGCGCCAGCTCGCGCAGGTGTCCGTCGTTCAGGATCATCGGCAGGCGAGCCAGGCTACCGACATCGGCGACGATGGCGAGCTTGACCTCCCGGACCGAGAACTTGGCGTCGGCGCTGGCGTACCGGATGTCCACCGCCGAGATCAGGTCGACGCCACCGCCGATGCACCACCCGTGCACCGCGGCGATGGTGGGCGTCCGGCAGTCGGCGACCGCGCTGATCGCGCCCTGCATGCGCTTGACCTCCCGGTGAAACACCGCGCGCGGGCCGGCCAGCGCGTCGCCGGACAGTAGCGGGGTGAACGAACCGCCCATCGCCGGCACGTCCAGGCCGTAGCTGAAGTTCTTGCCCGAGCCGGTCAGCACGATGGCCCGCACCTCGGGGTCTGCGTCCAGCGCCGCGAACAGGTCGGGCATTTCGGACCAGAAGGCCGGTCCCATCGCATTGCCCTTGCCTGGCCCGATCAGCGTCACCTGGGCGACGTGGTCTTTCGTCTCGACGGTGACGGATTCGTATGCTTGCGCCATATCGAGACCGTAGCGTGGCGAATATGGCTCCTGATTTGCGACCCGGACCGCATTCCCCGCCCACCGACGAACTGCACAGCGCCGAGGACACCTTGGGGGTCCTGCAACGGGTTGTGCACACGATTGCCAACGACGATCTGTCACGACCGACGCCGTGCTCGGAGTTCGACGTGTCGGATCTGACCGGGCATCTGCTGAACTCGATCTCGGCTCTCGGCGGCATGGTCGGCGCGCAGATTCCGGCGCGCGAGGAAGGCGATTCGGTGGAAGGTCAGGTAATCGCCGCCGCCCGGCCGGCCCTGGACGCCTGGCACCGCCATGGTCTGGATGGGTCGGTGCCGTTCGGCAACGGGGAGATGCCCGCGAACAGTGCGTGCGCCATCCTGTCGATCGAATTCCTGGTCCACGCTTGGGATTACGCCACCGCGGTGGGCCATGGCGTCGACGCCCCCGAGCCGCTGTCCGAGTACGTGCTGGGGCTCGCGCGTCAGATCATCCGGCCGGAGCTACGGGGTCAGGCCGGGTTCGACGACCCGGTCGACGTCCCCGCGGACGCCGGCGCGCTCGAGCAGTTGATCGCGTTCACCGGCCGCAACCCGGCGGGGTAGCTCGAGTCCGGTGCTCTTGCCGAGCGTGAAGCAGGGCCGTCGTGTGTGAAGCCGCGGAGTTGAGTGTGCAGCCACGGCGGATTCGCAGGGCGTGTCGCCACCCTGGATGCACACTCAAAGCCGTCAGTTCACACTCAACGGCTCGAGCGTCGAAAGACTTACTCGCGCTCGAGATAGAAGTAGTAGTACTTGCCGTTATCCCGGACGCCCTTGCCGTTCATGATGCCCATCGCGGCGTCGTCGTCGATCTTCTTGAAGTGATCGTGCACCGGCTGACCGTCGTAGACCATGGTGGCGGTGACCTCTCCACGGAAGTCCTCCAGCCACAGGCTGGCCTCGCCCTTGCCCATCTCGACGTTGGAGAACTTGTTGCCGTCGGCGTCAAGACAGACGAGCGGTTGCACGTCGCGGGCGGACTTGAACGTCTTGCCGTACCAACCGGCCTTCTCCAGTTGGCCGTTCATCTTGTGGCCGGTCTGGAACTCGCCGCCCTTCCACTCGCCGAGCATCCCGTCGATCGTCGCGGGCGCAAGCTCGGCCCAGAATTCGTCGAGCTCGGAATCCGCGATGTCGCCGCTGCGCTCTTTGAACTCGGTGAACTTCTTCCGCGCGAGGTCCACGGCGTCTCCTTAAGCTTCGGTGCGGGCTATCCAGTCGCGGGCAAAATGGACCAGAGCGTCATTTTCCTCCGGCGCACCAATGGTGACACGGACGCCTTCGTCCGCGAACGGCCGCACCACCAGGTGCGCGTCGGCGGCCTGCCCGGTGAAATCCATGGTGCGCTCACCTAGCGGCAGCCAGAGGAAGTTGGCTTGCGACGGGGGCAGCTCGAATCCGGCGTCGCGCAGCGCGGCACCAACGCGGGTGCGCTCGACCACCAGCGCGTCGGTGCGGGCCATCAGCTCGTCGGAGGCCGCGAGTGACGCGATGGCGGCCGCTTGTGCGACGTTCGTCACGGCGAACGGCATGACCACCTTGTCCAGCGCGGTGATCAGGTCAGGGTGACCCACCGCGTAGCCCACGCGCAGCCCCGCCAGCCCGTAGGCCTTCGAAAAGGTCCGCAGCACAACGACATTGCTGTGGGTCAGCGCCAGGTCCAGGCTGTTGGGCAGCATTCCGTCGCGGATGTATTCGACATAAGCCTCGTCGATGGCGATCAGGACGTGAGCCGGTACGGCCTCGACGAAACGCGTCAGCGCGTCCGGGTCGACGACGGTGGACGTCGGATTGTTCGGGTTGCACACGAAGATGAGCCGGGTGCGGTCGGTGATGGCCTCGAACATCGCGTCGAGGTCGTGCGTGTGCTCGGTCAGCGGGACTTTGACGGTGGTCGCACCGGACACCTGGATGATCGGCCGGTAGCACTCGAAGCTGCGCCAGCCGATCATCACCTCGTCGCCTGCGGCGGCGGTGATCTGAACAAGCTGCTGGCACAAGGTGACCGAACCGCTACCGACCGCGATCTGCTCGGGGGCGACGTTGGAACCCAGGTGCGTGGACAGCGCCGCCTTGAGGTCGACGCTGGCGCTGTCCGGGTAGCGGTTGACGACGGCAACCGCGCGCTCGATCGCCGCGTGCACGCTGGGCAGCGGGCCGTAGACGGTCTCGTTGCTGGCCAGCTTGATCGAGCCGGGCACGTTCTTGCCTGGGACGTACACCGGCAGCCCGACCAGTTCGTTGCGCAGGCGAGCGGTCATTTCGACAGTTTATGTCTCAACTGTGTAAGGTATGGCACCGCGCGAGCGGAAAGGGGTCCGGTACCCTCAGGAAGTCCAAGGGAGGCGTGCCAGAGCGGCCGAATGGGGCTCACTGCTAATGAGTTGTCCCCCTCAAAGGGGACCGGAGGTTCAAATCCTCTCGCCTCCGCCACGGAAACACGAACGACAATTGAATGACAGGCGCCCGTAGCTCAACGGATAGAGCATCTGACTACGGATCAGAAGGTTAGGGGTTCGAATCCCTTCGGGCGCGCTCACGAGGGCTTCGGTAACCCAGAAATGATTCGAATCGTTAAGACCCAGTTTCTTGTGGGCGCGGTGGTTCGCCGATACCTTCCGCCCATGACTAACAGCATTGACCGAGTCGGCGGTGGCGCCGGCGGCGGTTTCCTGGGTGGTGGCGCAGGTGGTGGCTTCGTCGGTGGCGGCGCCGGTGGGGGTTTCCTCGGCGGTGGCGGCGCGGGCGGCTAAGCCCCGGACCCGTTCACCCGGCCCGACCGATCGATCGGGCCGGGCGGTCCATCCGGCTCGGCGCCGGCCAGCAGGTCGAGCTGCATCCACGCAACGTCGTGCCAGCCGCCGTGTTTCCACTCGACGCGCCGGTATAGCCCCACGTCGGTGAACCCGAATGAGCGGTGGAAGGCGGTGCTGGCCTCGTTGGGCTGGGTGATGCCGGCGAACGCCTGCCGGTAGCCCCGCTCGGTGAGCCTGCGCAACAGTTCCGTGTACAGCGTGCGGCCCCCGCCGCTACGACGGTGGTCGGCGTCGACGTAGATCCCGGTCTCGATCGACCACTGGTACGTGGCAAAGCCGTTGAACGCGTGCCCGTAGGCGAAGCCGATCACCCGGCGATCGCGTTCCAGGACAAGCCATTCGTGGCCGGCCTGGGCGGCGGCGATGCGCGCCGCCATCTCGTTTTCGGTCGGGACGTCGATCTCCCAACTGATGACCGTGTCCTCGACGTAATGCCGGTAGACGGCAAGGCACGAAGCCGCATCCCTCGCCGACGCAGGCCGGATCAAATCGCCGCTTTCGTGCACCTTGCCGCGCTAGGGGCGCGGCTGGAACGGCTGGAAGGGTCCGCCGAACGGACCCCGGCGAGGCGGTTCGGTCACGGTCTGGGTGACGGTGCTGGTTTCGGTGCTGGTTTCGGTGCTTGGCGCGACCGTGGTCGACGGCTGTGTCGTCGTGCTCGTGTCGGTGCTCGGCGGCGGGGCCGTCTCGGTCACCGTCTCTGTCGGGCCTGGGCCACCGCCGCCCCCGTGGTGCCGCGGCGCCTGCTCCGTGGTGGTCACCGGCGCGGTGGCGGACGGGACGGGCGTGGTTGTGGTGGTGGGACTGGGCGCCGGCGACGAACCGCTAGTCAGCTTGACCACCGCGAACACCACTGCGGCCAGGACGATCACCCCGATGGCGCCGGCCGCGACGAGGGCCGCCGGACGGCGGTACCACGGCGTCGGCGGCTCCGGCGGTTGTGGCTCGGGCTCGTAATAGCCGCCGTACCGCGCGGCTGCGGTCGGCTCGGAGTAGTAATCCGGTTCCTCGGGATAACGCGGCACGAAAGGAGATGTTAGTAGGAGCCTTGGTCGGAGATGAGGCCCAGCGCCCGCTCGAACAGGTGCACCGTGGCCGCGTGCAGTTGGTCGCCGACCTCCTTCTCGGCTTTGCCGGCGCAGGCGCGGGCCAGCGTCCCCTCGATCACGATCCCGAGCTTGAAGCAGGCCAGCACGGTGTACCAGGTGATGTGGGACAGGTCGCGGGTGGTGTTGGCGGCGTAGCGGTCCAAGAGCTCGTCGGTGCTGGCCAGCCCGTCCTGGCCGCCGAGGGCGTGGCTGAACACGCTGGAGCCGTCGGGCTGACGCCAGGTGGCCAGCAGCCAGCCCAGATCCAGCAGTGGGTCGCCGATCGTGCACATCTCCCAGTCGACGATCGCGACCACGTCCGGCCCCGTGCGGGAGAACATCACGTTGGCGGCGTGGTAGTCGCCGTGCATGATGCCCGGCGTCCAGTGTGCGGGCCGGTGCCGGTCCAGCCAGGACGACACCTCCTCGATGCCGGGGATGTCGGGCCCTGGGTAGCCGTCGTACTCGTTGTAGGACTCCAGTTCCGAAAGCCAACGCGGTACCTGGCGTTCCAGGAAGCCCTCCGGCTTGCCGAAATCGGCGAGGCCCACCGCGAGGTGGTCGACGGCGCCGAGCTTGGCCAGCGCGTCGGCCATCGACAGTCCCATGCCGTGGCGCACCTTGGCATCGCCGGCGTGCAGGGGTGGCAGGCCCTCGCCCGCATTGAATCCGTCGACCGGGTCCATCAGGTAGAAGACGGCGTCGCCCAGCACACTTGGGTCCTCGCAGGCGGCGATCAGGTGGGGGTGGGGGACGTCGGAACCAGCCAGTGCGGCAAGGACTTTCGTTTCCCGCAGGATCACGCTGTTGCTGCGCGGACGCAAGTGGCGTGGCCCGCGCCGCAGCACATAGGTCCGGCCGGCCCTGGTGAAGCGCACCATGATGTTCTGAGTTCCACCGGTGACGTTGGAAACGTCCTGCAGCGGCCCCTCGCCGAGTCCCTGCCCGGACATCCACTCCGCCACGGCTTCCAGGTTCACGTAATCCACTCTTCAGTCCTTCGGGCGTGGCGTATATCGAACGGTTTGCGCGCGGATCATGCCGTCGCGGAACACGAACGTGTCAACGCCATCGTCGACCCGACTGACAGCGGAGTCTGCCGTCCATTGAAGGAACAGCACGTCCTCGTCGCAAAGCTGGGTTTTCAAGTCCCAGTTCGCATCCGGCAAATCGGCGAGCAACGTCGCGAAGACTCTGCGAATGGCGTCCTTGCCGCGAGCGACGCCGGCGGGGCTGAGCAGCACGGAATCCTCGGCGTAGTCGGCAACGATCTCGTCAAGGTCGCCCGTGGCCAGTGCGGTGCCGTGGTGGGCGAATACCTCCTGCGGCGTACGTGACGGGATGGGCGTCATGGCACTCCCTTGCAACCTGTGGACCGTCTGGGAAAAAGACTAGGACAGGGCCGACGGCCGACCCCGGCGGGCGGCGGCTGGAAGAATAGTGTGGGTAACTTACTTTCTGGGGAAGGGAGCTGGCGATGCCGCGGACCGACAATGACTCCTGGGAAATCACTCAAAGCGTGGGTGCCACCGCGCTGGGTGTAGCGGCGGCTCGCGCGGCCGAAACCGAGAGCGAGAACCCTCTGATCAATGACCCTTTCGCGCGGGTGTTCGTCGACGCCGCGGGCCAGGGGATGTGGAGCATCTACGCCGACCCGAAGCTTTTGGCCAAGGCGGGCGACATCGAGCCGGATCTGCGGAATCGGCTACAGCTGATGGTCGACTTCATGGCTACCCGGACGGCGTTCTTCGACGAGTTCTTCCTCGGTGCCGCGGACGCCGGCGTTAGGCAGGTGGTGATCCTGGCGGCCGGCCTGGACGCACGCAGCTGGCGCCTCCCGTGGCCCGACGGCACCGTCGTCTACGAACTCGACCAGCCCAAGGTGCTGGATTTCAAATCCAACACCCTGCGCGAGCACGGGGCGCAGCCAAAGGCGCGACTGGTCAACGTCCCGATCGACCTGCGTCAGGATTGGCCGAAAGCGCTGCAGGATGCGGGATTTGACGCCTCCAAGTCCGCCGTGTGGTCAGCCGAGGGCCTGGTTCGTTACCTGCCCGCTCAGGCCCAGGACCTGCTGTTCGAACGGATCGACTCCCTAAGTGCCGAGGGCAGTCGGCTGGCGTCCAACGTGCCCGCCCCGGGTTTCACCAATCCCGCTCGTGTGCAACGCCAGCGCGACGACATGCGACGGATGCGGGCGGCGGCGGCCGAACTGGTCAACGCCGAGATCACCGATTTCGATGACCTCTGGTACCCCGAGGAGCGCACGCCCGTCGACGACTGGCTGCGTGACCGCGGCTGGGAAGTCACGACGGCCTCGTTCTCAGAGTTGATGTCGCGGTATCACCGCAGCGTTCCGCAGGGCGCGGAGGACTCGATGCCGCCCACCCTCTACGTGTCTGCAGAGCGGACGGCCGGGTCTACGGGTCCGCTCGAGTCTTAAACGTCAAGTATTGCAACGTCTCTCGCAAGGATGACGGTAAGGACGGTACCCTCGCCGTTATGGCTGCTCGACGTGCCCGGCTGAGCGACGTGCATGAGATCGCCGCCGCGATGCCACACGTCCAGCGCCTGGAGGGTCCCCAGGGCAATGCGATTTACCAGGTGGGCGGCAAGTCGTTCGTCTTTTTCCGCACGCCCCGCCCCGACGCGACCGATCCGGACACCGGCGAGCGCTATGCGGACGTGATCATGCTCTGGGTGGAATCGGAAAGCGACAAGTTGGCGTTGATTTCCGATCCCGCTTCGCCGTTCTTCACCACGGATCATTTCGACGGGCATCCTTCGGTGTTGGTGCGGGCCAGCCGGCTGGCGGAAATCAGCAGGACCGAGTTAGCTGAGCTGATCCAGGACGCCTGGTTGTCACGTGCGTCGAAGAAGCGCGCCGCCACCTGGCTCGCCGACCACGTCTAACGCCTCCGGCGCGCCGACAAGCGCTGCTGCATAACCCATTGCATGTTTAGACATAAGTCAAATGGGTAATTTCTCGTCCACGAGAAAACTCCTTCTCGTCCACATTGGAGGTCACGATGCGTGGCAGCGGGATCATCGGAACGGTTGCGTTGGTGTGGTTGCTGATCGGGGTATTTGCGGCGTGGCAGCGCGACTACTTCAAAAACGACAACACATCATGCGCCTCGGCGGGCACGGTTACCGCAACCGTGATCGCCGGACCCTTGAATTACTTCGGTGTCAATCCGAAAGTGACGGATTGCCATCTGCCGCAACCAAGTTCAATGCAGTCGATCAACCTCTAACCACTCACTCAAAGGAAATTCGACATGGTTATCTTAGGGATTATCCTGCTTATTCTGGGATTCTTTTTCCACGTACCCATCCTGACCACGCTGGGCATCGTGCTATTGGTCATCGGCGCGATCCTCTGGATTCTCGGTTCGGTCGGCCGCCCGGTGGCCGGTCGCCGCTACTGGTATTAACGGCTAGACGAAAAAACGGATCGCGCGACTGCTGAGCAGCCGCGCGATCCGTTCACAGGACACGCATAGGTTCGGCATAGCCTCAGCCCAGCCCGTGGCGGATACTGGAAGTTGTGACGCAGCCCCGAGCCTCTGTAGAGCGGGTTGTCATGTGTCGTGCCGACGGCAACCCCATCAATGTCTTGGTGGTCGACGACGAGTCCGTTCTGGCCGACATGGTGTCAATGGCACTGCGCTACGAGGGCTGGAACATCTCGACCGCCGGCGACGGGGCATCGGCGATCGCGAGCGCTCGCTCCCAGCGACCCGACGTGGTCGTTCTGGACGTGATGCTGCCCGACATGAGCGGCCTCGACGTCTTGCACAAACTCCGCGAGGAGAACCCGCAGCTGCCGGTCCTGCTGCTGACGGCCAAGGACGCCGTTGAAGACCGCATCGCCGGCCTGACGGCCGGCGGCGACGACTATGTCACCAAACCGTTCAGCATCGAAGAGGTCGTGCTGCGCCTGCGCGCCCTGCTGCGCCGCACCGGGGTGACGACGGTGGACAGCGGCGCACAATTGGTGGTCGGAGACTTGGTGCTCGACGAGGACAGCCACGAGGTAACGCGCGCGGGTGAGCCAATCTCGTTGACCTCCACCGAGTTTGAACTGTTGCGATTCATGATGCGCAACTCCAAGCGGGTGCTGAGTAAAGCCCAAATCCTGGACCGGGTATGGAGTTACGACTTCGGCGGCCGGTCCAACATCGTCGAGCTCTACATTTCCTACCTGCGCAAGAAGATCGACAACGGCCGAGAACCGATGATCCACACGCTGCGCGGCGCGGGCTATGTCCTCAAGCCGGCCCGCTGATACACGAAGGGTCTGGTCCCTTCGCCTTCGGCTGCTGGTCGGTCAGATCGTCGTGTTGGCAATCGTCTGTGTCGGCATCACCGCCGCGACCGAACTGGCGCTGCTTCATCACTTGGTGGCCCAGCTCGACGGGCAGCTCGCCGGCACCTCCTACCGCTCGGCGCTCATGTACCCCGAGCCGCCGCATTCGGGCTGGCGGCATCAGCGCGTCTATCCGCGACCGGGCCCGGGCCCGCGCTTCCTCGATGCCCCGGGCCAGCCGGCCGGCATGGTGGCCGCGGTGGTCAGCCACGGGAGCACGGTGGACGCCGGTTACACGACGAGCAGCGGAGAGCGGGCCGAGCTGACCCCGACCGCCCAGCAGCAGCTGTCCGGGATCGCCGACAGCCGTAAGCCAGTGACACTCAACCTCGACGGGCTGGGCCGCTACCGGGTGGTCGCGGCGCCGAGCCGCAGCGGCGGCGACGTCATCGTCACCGGCCTGTCGATGGCAAACATCGACACCACCCTGATGCGGATGCTGGTCATCTTTGGGATCGTCACGGTCATCGCGCTGGTCGCGGCGACCACGGCCGGTGTGATCATCATCAGGCGGGCCCTGGCGCCGTTGCGCCGCGTCGCCCAAACCGCGAGCGCGGTGGCCGGCTTGCCGCTGGCGCGCGGCGAGGTCGAGCTGCCTGTGCGCGTAGGCGAATCCGCGTCTCACTGGCCTGCCGCGCCGAGAGCGCGGCCGCGATGTGGTCCAGCATCTGGTTTAGGGCCGCGCCGAGCTGTCCCACCTCGGTCGAGGGGTTCGCGTCGGATTCGCCTACGCGCACAGGCAGCTCGACCTCGCCGCGCGCCAGCGGCAAGCCGGCCACCGCGCTCGCGGTTTGG
>NZ_LZMB01000569.1 GCF_001673555.1 Mycobacterium sp. 1165178.9
GCCGAACTCGTCGAGTACTGCCGGGCTCACCTGGCCGGGTACAAGTGCCCGCGCACCGTCGAATTCGGCTCCCTGCCGCGCGACCCGAACGGAAAGCTGTACAAGAGACGTATTCGCGACCGCTACTGGCAAGGGCGAGTGTCACGAATCCTATGAAAAGGGAATCGACATGGTGACCACAGACGTGAACTGGACCCCGCTTCCGGTGCCGTGGGCGGTCCAGGCCGCCGATCGGATTCCCAAGCAGCGGTACTACGACCCGGAGTTCTACGCGCTCGAACAAGAAATGCTCTGGCCGCGGGTGTGGCAGATGGCTTGCCGCCTCGAGGAAATCCCCAAGCCGGGCGACTATGTCGAGTACGAGATCCTTGACGAGTCCATCATCGTCGTCCGGCTGGATGCCGAGAACGTGCGCGCCTATCACAATGCTTGCCGCCATCGCGGCGTAAAGCTGGTGGAGGGCAACGGGAATCGGCGCACCTTCGTGTGCCCCTTCCATGGCTGGTGTTGGGGCATGGATGGACGCAACACGTTTGTGCTGCGGCCCGAGGAGTTCGACGAGCACAACCTGAGCCCGGAGGATCTTCGCCTCGTCTCGGTGCGGTGCGAGGTCTGGGGCGGGTGTGCATGGATCAACCTCGACGACGACGCACCGCCGTTGCGCGACTGTTTCGAACCGTTCGCATCGATCTACGACGCCTGGAAGGTGGAGTCGCTGCGCGTCGAGTGGTGGCAGTCGTGCCGGCTGCCGGTGAACTGGAAGCTGGCGACGGCCGCCTTCATGGAGGGCTATCACGTCCCGCAGACCCACCCGCAACTGCTGCCGTCGAGCATGCCCGCCTCGTCCTCCAAGCCCCCGGGCTTAGCGCAGACCAACCTGTATTTCATGCGCACGCTCGGTGAGGGCATGGCCGGTATGACGCACGAGAATGACGTCCGCATCGCCGAAGGGCTACAGGACATGGAGTTACCGTCGGATCCCGCCGAGGCGATGGCCGTCTGGCGCAGCACCCTCAACGACGCCATCGTGCACTGGCATCGAGCCAGGGGCTGCGACATCCCGGACCTCAACGACCTGGCGCGGCGCGGCATTACCGAGGCCATCAATTTCGGCTTCCCGCATTACTTCGTACTGCCGCAGTACAGCAGCGCCTCGTCCTACCGGATCCGTCCGCTGGGGCCGGAGGAGACCCTCTTCGAGATCTGGTCACTCACCCGCATGCCACCCGA
>NZ_LZMB01000570.1 GCF_001673555.1 Mycobacterium sp. 1165178.9
CGCGAAGATCGATCTAGCGCTGGGAAAGCTCAAGCTCGAGCCCGGGATGACGCTCCTGGACATCGGCTGCGGCTGGGGAGCCACGCTACGGCGCGCCATCGAGAAGTACGACGTCAACGTGGTCGGCCTGACGCTGTCGGAGAACCAGGCCGAGCATGTGCAGAAGTCTTTCGATCAGATGGACACTTCCCGCACCAGGCGCGTGCTGCTGGAGGGCTGGGAGAAGTTCCACGAGCCGGTGGACCGCATCGTGTCGATCGGCGCCTTCGAGCACTTCGGGCGCCAGCGCTACGGGCGCTTCTTCAAGATGGCCTATCAAGCGCTGCCGCCCGGCGGAGTGATGTTGCTGCACACGATTCTGGCCTACTCGCAGCAACAGCAGCATGAACGTGGTGTCTCGATCACCATGAGCGATTTACGCTTCATGCGATTCATCGGCCAGGAAATCTTTCCGGGTGGACAGCTGCCGGCACAGGAAGACATTTTCAAGTTCGGCGAGGCGGCGGGCTTCTCGATCGAGCGGGTGCAACTGCTGCAGAAGCACTACGAACGGACCCTCAACATCTGGGCGGCCAACCTGGAAGCCAACAAGGACCGGGCCATCGCCA
>NZ_LZMB01000571.1 GCF_001673555.1 Mycobacterium sp. 1165178.9
GGCACGGGGCTCGCCGATCGAGTAGACCGGGGGTCGCTGCAGCCCTCAGGACGCTCACACGGTCGGTATCTCTCGACTCGATCAGCATAGGCAAGGCTGCCCTAACTTCGCAAGGTATGGTTCGTCTTGTTCGCGGCGGGGCTCGGGGACCGACACAGTAATTTGTCAGGCTTCGGTACGACCGTCGGTAGTAAGCCGGAGTACTCTTGATTCGACGCTCAGGAGATGAACGAACTATGGCCAAACTGACACGGCTGGGGGATCTAGAACGGGCCGTCATGGACCATCTGTGGTCCACGCCCGAGCCTCAGACCGTTCGCCAGGTCCATGAGGCGTTGTCCGCACAGCGCGACCTGGCCTACACCACGATCATGACCGTGCTGCAACGGTTGGCTAAGAAGAACCTGGTCTCCCAGATCCGTGACGACCGGGCACACCGGTACGCACCGGTGCACGGTCGTGACGAACTGGTCGCCGGACTGATGGTGGACGCGCTGGCCCAGGCCGAAGATCCCGGCGGCAGAAAGGCCGCGCTGGTGCACTTCGTCGAACGCGTCGGCGCCGACGAGGCGGAGGCACTGCGGCGAGCGCTCGCCGAATTGGAAGCCAATCAGCGCAAGAACTCGACATCTGCTGGCGCTGGCCCGGAGGGCTGAGGGACACTAACAGTGTGTCCGCGCTGGCTTTCACCATCATCGCGGTGCTACTGACCGGTCCGGTGCCGGCGATGTTGGCACACGCGCGCTGGCCGCTGCGCGCTCCCCGCGCCGCAATGGTGCTCTGGCAGGCCGTTGCGCTGGCCGCGGTCCTGTCGGCGTTTAGCGCCGGCATCGCGATCGCTACCCGCTTACTGGTGCCCGGGCGCGACGGACGGCCCACGACCAGCATCGTCGGCGCCGCGGACCGCCTCGGCTGGCCGCTGTGGACGCTCTACGTCAGCGTATTCGCCCTGACCCTGCTGGTCGGCGCCCGGTTGATGGTCGCCGTGGTCCGGGTGGCCATCGCCAACCGGAAACGGCGGGCGCACCACCGGATGGTGGTCGATCTGGTCGGAGTCGGCCACGGCGCGGCGAAGTCTCAGCCCTGCGCGCGCACGCGCGATCTTCGGGTGCTGGACGTCCCGCAACCGCTCGCCTACTGCCTGCCTGGCGTGCGCAGCCGCGTGGTCGTCAGCGAGGGAGCGCTGAGCGCGCTCGCAGACCCCGAAGTCGAGGCGATTCTCACCCACGAGCGCGCCCATCTGCGGGCGCGACACGACCTGGTGCTGGAGGCGTTCACCGCCGTGCACGCGGCCTTCCCGCGGCTGGTCCGCAGCGCCAACGCGCTCGGCGCGGTCCAGCTTCTGGTCGAGCTGCTCGCCGACGACGCCGCGGTCCGCGCCGCGGGTCGCGCTCCCCTGGCGCGGGCGCTGGTCGCATGCGCATCCGGCCGGGCCCCGTCGGGAGCCCTCGCGGCCAGCGGCCCCAGCACGGTGCTGCGGGTGCGCCGGCTGGGCGGACGCGGCAACAGCCCGCTGTTGTCGGCGGCCGCATACCTGGCCGCGGCGGCGATATTCGTGGTGCCGACCGTCGCCCTGGCCGTCCCGTGGCTCACCGAGCTCGAGCGCTTGCTCAACCTCTGACGCCGTCGATCACCGATCACCCCGGGCGCTCAACTGTTCGCTGTGCCACAGTGTCACCGAAGGCTTTTGCCGCAAGTTCTCCAAACTGAGAGGCGAAAACATGAGTTCGTCGGATGCCCACTCCAGTTCCACGACCGGCAGCGCGCAGATCGGCGTCACGGGCCTGGCCGTGATGGGTTCCAACATCGCCCGTAACTTCGCCCGGCACGGCTACACCGTGGCGCTGCACAACCGCTCGGTCGCCAAAACCGATGCGCTGCTCGAGGAGCACGGCGACGAGGGCAAGTTCGTGCGTTCGGAGACCATCGCGGAATTCCTGGACGCGCTGGAGAAGCCGCGTCGGGTGCTGATCATGGTCAAGGCCGGCGACCCCACCGACGCCGTCATCAACGAGCTCGCCGACGCCATGGAAGAAGGCGACATCATCATCGACGGCGGCAACGCCCTCTACACCGACACCATCCGCCGGGAGAAGGCGATGCGCGAGCGCGGTCTGCACTTCGTCGGCGCCGGCATCTCCGGCGGTGAGGAGGGCGCGCTCAACGGGCCGTCGATCATGCCGGGCGGTCCCGCCGAGTCCTACGAATCGCTGGGCCCGCTGCTCGAGGAGATCTCCGCCCACGTCGACGGCGTGCCGTGTTGCACCCACATCGGCCCCGATGGCGCCGGGCACTTCGTCAAGATGGTGCACAACGGCATCGAGTACTCCGACATGCAGCTCATCGGCGAGGCCTACCAGTTGTTGCGCGACGGCCTGGGCAAGACCGCACCCGAGATCGCCGACGTGTTCGCCGAGTGGAACAAGGGCGATCTGGACAGCTTCCTGATCGAGATCACCGCGCAGGTGCTGCGCCAGACCGACGCCAAGACCGGCAAGCCGCTGGTCGACCTCATCCTCGACGAGGCCGAGCAGAAGGGCACCGGACGCTGGACCGTGAAGTCGGCGCTCGATCTCGGTGTTCCTGTGACCGGCATCGCCGAGGCGGTGTTCGCCCGTGCCCTGTCCGGCTCGGTCGCCCAGCGCAAGGCCACCACCGGCCTGGCCTCCGGTAAGCTGGGCGAGAAGCCAAGCGACGCAACACAATTCATCGATGACGTGAGCAAGGCGCTATACGCGTCGAAGATCATCGCCTACGCCCAGGGCTTCAACCAGATCCAAGCCGGCAGCGCCGAATACGACTGGGACATCACGCCCGGCGACATGGCGACCATCTGGCGCGGCGGCTGCATCATCCGCGCGAAGTTCCTCAACCGCATCAAGGAGGCGTTCGACTCTGACGCCGATCTGCCGAGCCTGATCGTCGCGCCCTACTTCCGCAGCGCCATCGAGGAATCCATCGACAGCTGGCGCCGGGTCGTGGTGAAGGCCACCGAGCTCGGCATCCCGATCCCCGGCTTTGCCTCGGCGCTGTCCTACTACGACGCGCTGCGCACCGAGCGGCTGCCCGCCGCGCTCACCCAGGGCTTGCGGGACTTCTTCGGCGCGCACACCTACGGCCGGATCGACGACGACCCGGAGAAGCGCTTCCACACACTGTGGAGCGGGGATCGCACCGAAGTGCCCGCGTAGCCGGGCGACACCAGAGGGCGTGAAGGGGGCTTGAATTGGTGGGGCGACTGCGATGAGGTTTCTCGACGGGCACAGGCCCGCATACGATTTGACCTACAACGACGTGTTCGTGATGCCGAACCGCTCGGAGGTCGCGTCCCGCTTTGACGTCGACCTGTCCACCGATGACGGCTCGGGCACGACGATCCCGGTCATCGTCGCCAACATGACCGCGGTGGCGGGGCGCCGGATGGCCGAGACGATCGCGCGGCGCGGCGGACTCGTGATCTTGCCGCAGGATCTCCCGATCACCGCGGTGCAGGAGACGGTGGAATTCGTCAAGAGCCGCGATCTGGTGCTCGACACCCCGCTGGTGCTCGGTCCGGACGACTCGGTCTCGGATGCGACGGCGCTGATCCACAAGCGTGCGCACGGTGTCGCCGTGGTCACCTTCGAGGGCCGTCCCCTCGGTTTGGTGAGCGAATCGTCATGCCTGGGCGTGGATCGCTTCACCCGGGTGCGCGACGTCGCGCTCACCGACTTCGTCACCGCCCCGGTGGGAACCGATCCCCGCAAGGTGTTCGATCTCCTCGAACAGTCGCCCATCGGTGTCGCCGTTGTGACGAACGCCGACGGGACGCTGGCCGGCGTGCTGACCCGCACCGGCGCCATCCGTGCGGGTCTCTACACCCCGGCCGTCGACGCGCGGGGCCGCCTGCGGGTGGGTGCGGCCGTCGGCATCAACGGCGATGTCGGAGCCAAGGCGCGGTCGCTGGTCGAGGCGGGCATCGATTTGTTGGTCATCGACACGGCGCACGGGCATCAGGTGAAGACGATCGAGGCGATCCGGACGGTCGCGGCGCTGCAGCTGGGTGTGCCGCTGGCCGCCGGCAACGTGGTCTCGGCGGAGGGCACCCGCGATCTGCTGGGCGCCGGGGCGAACATCGTCAAGGTCGGGGTCGGCCCTGGCGCAATGTGCACCACCCGGATGATGACCGGCGTCGGCCGCCCCCAATTCTCTGCCGTCATCGAATGCGCCTCGGCGGCAAGAGAATTGGGCGGACATGTGTGGGCCGACGGCGGCATCCGGCATCCGCGGGACGTGGCGCTGGCGCTGGCGGCGGGGGCGTCCAACGTGATGATCGGGTCATGGTTCGCCGGCACCTATGAGTCGCCCGGGGACCTGATGCGTGACCGCGACGACCAGCCGTACAAGGAGAGCTACGGCATGGCCTCCAAACGGGCGGTGGTCGCGCGCAGCGGCGCGGACACCGCCTTCGATCGGGCCCGCAAGGCGCTGTTCGAGGAAGGCATTTCGACGTCGCGGATGGGGCTGGATCCGGCCCGCGGCGGCGTCGAGGATTTGCTCGATCACATCACCTCGGGCGTGCGCAGCACCTGCACTTATGTCGGCGCCGCCAACTTGGCGCAGCTGTATGAGCGGGTCGTGGTCGGAGTGCAGTCGACCGCGGGCTTCGCGGAGGGACATCCGCTGCCGCAGGGGTGGTGACCGCGTAGGGCGCGACCGGCGTGGTCCCGGCTGGGCGGCGCCGCGCGGGCGCGGCCCGGGCTAGCATAAGACAGCAAAGACGGACGCAACCGCAACCGCTCCGCCACCGGGCAGCGAAAGGATCGACGTGCCGCAGGCACCCGTGCCAGCCATCGGCTCGCGGGCGCACGGGCCGTCAAACGAGCCTCCTCCGGCGCCGTCTCCGCTCATCGAGCCTGACCCCTCGGCCGGCTGGCGGCGCGGGCCATGAACCTCACCGTCACCGTTGTCAGCATTGTCGCGATCGCGGTGCTCATCTTCGGCAACGCTGTCTTCGTCGCCGCGGAGTTCTCCCTGACCACCCTGGACCGCAGCGCCGTCGAGGCGAACGCGCGCGGCGGCGGGCGCCGCGACCGCTGGATCCGCCGCGCGCACCACCGGCTGTCGTTCCAACTGTCAGGTGCCCAGTTGGGCATCTCGGTGACCACGTTGGCGGCCGGTTACCTGACCGATCCCATGGTGGAAGACTTGCCGCACCCGTGGCTGGATGCGATCGGCATACCCGACAAGGTCGGCGACGCCATCATGGCCGTCCTGGTGTTGGCGATCGTGACGTCGGTGTCGATGGTGTTCGGCGAGCTCGTCCCCAAATACTTGGCGGTGGCGCGTCCGCTGTCGACCGCCCGCGCCGTCGTGAGCGCCCAGCTGACGTTCTCGCTGCTGCTCACCCCGGCGATCCGGCTGACCAACGGGGCGGCGAACTGGATCGTGCGCCGGCTCGGCGTCGAACCGGCCGAAGAGCTGCGGTCGGCGCGATCCCCGCAAGAGCTGCTGTCGCTGGTGCGATCGTCGGCGCGCAGTGGCGCCCTGGACCCCGCCACGGCGGCGCTGGTGCGGCGATCGCTACAGTTCGGCGCCCTGAGCGCCGAAGAGCTGATGACGCCGCGATCCAAGATCGTGGCGCTTCAGACCGACGACACGGTCGCGGACCTGGTGACCGCGGCCGCCGAGTCCGGATTCTCCCGGTTCCCCATCGTCGACGGTGACCTCGACGAGACGGTCGGCATCGTGCACGTCAAGCAGGTGTTCGGCATCCCACGGACCCAACGCGGCTGCACGCGGCTGATCACGGTGGCCCAACCGGTTCCGAAGGTGCCGTCAACCCTGGACGGCGACGCGGTGATGGCCGAGATCCGGGCCAACAGCCTGCAGACCGCGCTGGTCGTCGACGAATACGGCGGCACCGCCGGCATGGTGACCGTCGAGGACCTGATCGAAGAAATCGTCGGCGACGTTCGCGACGAGCACGACGACGCGACTCCGGACGTGGTGCCAGCCGGAACCGGCTGGCGGGTATCGGGTTTGCTGCGCATCGACGAGGTGGCCACCGCCATCGGTTTTCGGGCGCCAGAGGGCCCCTACGAGACCATCGGCGGGCTCGTGTTGCGCGAGATCGGACACATTCCGGTGGCCGGCGACACGGTCAAGCTGCCGGCATTGGACGCGAACGGATTGCTGGACGCGGTGACGCGTTGGCAGGCAACGGTGATCCGGATGGACGGACGCCGGATCGACCTGCTCGAACTCGTCGAACTGAGCAGTCACGGTGAAGTCCCCGCGGCAGGGGCACACCGATGAGCGACGCCCTGGGCCTGCTGCTGGCCTGCCTGCTGATCGGGGTGAACGCGTTCTTCGTCGGCGCGGAGTTCTCGCTGATCTCGGCGCGGCGCGACCGCCTCGAGGCGCTGGCCGAGCAGGGCAGAGCCGCCGCGGTCACGGTGATCCGCGCCGGGGAGCAATTGCCGTCCATGCTGGCCGGTGCCCAGTTGGGCGTCACGGCCGCATCGCTGTTACTCGGGCGGATCGGTGAGTCGGCGGTGTCCAATGTGCTGCGAACGGCGCTGGGGCTCACCGGGATCCACCCGGCTCTGCTGCACACGCTGTCGTTCGCGATCGCGCTGGCCATAGTGGTGACGCTGCATGTGCTGTTGGGCGAGATGGTGCCGAAGAACATCGCACTGGCCGGCCCGGAGCGCAC
>NZ_LZMB01000572.1 GCF_001673555.1 Mycobacterium sp. 1165178.9
AATCCGCCGGCCACGCAGCCTCCGCACCCGCCCTACATTCCACGGCACGACGTGGTGACTGCCAAAGCGCAGTTCGGGCACGGGGGCGGGTCGAGCGGAGCGGAGTAGGCCGAGCCGGCGTTCAGTGTCGCCGCGGAGATACTCAGGCCGGCGGCCAGCGCTGCGGCGCTGACGGCACGTTTCATAGACATAGCTGCGTCCCCTCTTGGGTGTCGGTGGCCTGCACTACGGGCAGGTGAGGTCCAACTCGAACGGCTTGGTTACCTGCTGCGGCTGCTGCGGGTTGCTCATGTCGGTACCGGTGGCGGTCCCCTTGATCGCCCAGTCCTTACCGTTGACCGCCGCCCCGGCACTGCCGCTTTGGTTAGGCGCGGCGTCTGAGAAGCCGAGCGCGACACCGTTGACGGTGCCCAGCCCGACGGAATGCACCAGCGGCGGATTGCCATTGCTGACCACGGCACCGAGTCCGGCGGTCGGGTCACCGATGCCGATGGTGACGTTGTCACCCGCGGCGGTGCATGTGACCTGCCCGCTGATGTTTTGGTTCTGCCCGTCGACGGTCAGTACCGGACCCGCCGCTGCCGCCCCAGATGACGACGACGGCGAGCCGGACGATCCCGTGCTGGACTTGTTGCTCGAACATCCGGCGCTGGCCGCGACCACCAGGGCCACGCCGGCTACGCCGACCACGATCCCACGCTTCACTACTGCTTCCCTTCGTGTCGCTGGTTCCGCTGCTGCCTCTTGACCTAGGCCGCATCAACACCGGATGGACTTCCAAGGGCCCCCACCCCGACGCCTTACGGCCGATCCTCTTGGTACCCCGTACCCCGGACTCGCAAACGCTACGTCACGTGCCGGTGGCCGGCCTGGTCACCGCCCGTGCGCGCCCCTCACGGAAGTACACGAAGCCCCCACTTGCCCAGCAGCGGATTGATGAGCATGAAGTAGGTCGTGTAGTCGTCGCCGTCGGGCGATGACATCAACAGACCGACCGCGCTCACGGTGCCGTCCGGGTTCATCACGAAGCCCGGACTGCCGCTGTCTCCGTCCAGGCTGAACACGCTGGCTTCGACGACGTCGCCATTGATGCTTTTGACGACACCGCACGTCTCGCCGGTCACCGCGCCGATCTTGCAGAACGGCATGCCGGCCTGAATCTGTTGGCGGCTCAACACATCTCGAAATTGATACCTGCCGCCGACGTCGCCCACCGGCATGCCGACACTCGGCTCCAGACGGATGATCGCGGCGTCTCGCTTGTCGCCCTCGTGCTCGCTGACAGAGATCCTGCCGAGCGGGGCGTCGTTGCCGTACGTCCATTCGGTGCCGTCGTGCGAGTCGCAGTGTCCGCTCGTCATCAGGTAGTAGCTGCCGTCGGATCCCTGCGCCGCGAATCCGGCTGTGCACCTGCCGGATTCATGATCGACTCCCATGCCCGGCGAGGGTGGCGGCGACGGCAGAGCCGGGGGCGGCACTGCCAGCGCGGTTTTCGCCACCGTCGTCGCGACCACCATGACAGCCCCCAAGAGCCCCAACCCCCGCAACCACGGTATGGTCACGCCGCCCCTTTCTGCTTGCGCCCGGCAGATAGTAGCAGCGCCGTCCACCTGAAATGAGTTGGCGACCAAATCGTTCCGCGCACGTGGCTCACCCGGCATCGACGTGCCGGGCAAGGAAGTCCAGCACGGCACCGGCAAAGATGTCGTTGCGGTCGCCGGCCACCATGTGTCCCGCGCCGCGAACATCGGTGAATTCGACCTGGGGGAAGCGCGCGAGGAATTCGTCGGCGCGCTCCTGGCTGACCAGGTCGCTCATCTGGCCGCGGACCAGCAGGATGGGTACCCCTCCGCGCAGGATCGCCTCGACGGCCGCGTGCATCCGGTCGGGGTCGGTGACCTCGAAAGGCGGGAAAGCCGCAGTGCCGCTAATGAATTGGGGATCCCAATGCCAGTACCAGCGGTCGCCGCGGCGACGCAGGTTGGTGGTCAGACCCTCCAGATCGGTTGGTCGCGGCCGGTTCGGATTGTATTCGGCGATCGCGTCGGCGACTTCGTCGAGCGAGCCGAAGCCGGACTCCACCCGGTCGGCCATGAAGGCGTGTATCCGGTTGGCTCCGGACTGGTCCATGTTCGGCACGATGTCCACCAACACCACCGCACTGGCGATACCCGGGGACATTTCCCCGGCGAGCAGCATCGACGTGAAGCCGCCCAGGGAGGCACCGACCAGGACCGGCCGCGGGGGCAGCGTGCGCAGCACTTCTTGGACGTCGGCGGCGAAACTGACGACGCGGTAGTCGCCGTCGTCGGACCAGTCCGATTCGCCGTGGCCGCGCAGGTCCACGGTGACGGCCTGCCAGCCCTGCGCGGCGACAGCGGCGGCCGCCTTGCCCCAGGACCGTCGGGTCTGTCCGCCGCCGTGCAAGAACACCACCGCGCGCGCCTGCGGATCCCCCAACCGGTCAGCGACGATCTGCACCCCGCCGGGGCCCTGGGTTGTGAACGGTTCAGCTGCCGTGGGCACCAGGTGATACTAAGGCGCCCCCACGAAAAGCTCGCGTTGGCTTAACGTCAACAGCATGCAGGGGCGTCAATTGAGAAGGCGTCGAGCGATGCCCGCGCGGCGCGCACGCGGACCGGAGCGAAGGAGAGCGCATGCATCTTGACGAGTACATGTCGTTGGATGCGACCGCGCTGGCCGAGCTGGTGTCACGCAAGCAGGTCACCCCGGCCGAGCTTCTCGCGTTGGCGCGGCGACGAGCGGACGAGGTGAATCCTCGGCTGAACGCCATCGTCTGCCGACTCGACGACGTCGCCGACCGGCAAGCCGCCGACCCCGATCTGAGCGGACCGTTCGCCGGTGTGCCGTTTCTGCTCAAAGACCTCGGTCAGGAATACCGCGGCTTTGCGACCTCGTGCGGGTCCCGCTCGCTGGCCCATGACGTGGCCGACCGGCACGCCCTGGTCACGCAGCGGTTCCTGGACGCGGGCCTGGTGATCTTCGGAAAGACCAACACCCCGGAGTTCGGGGCCAAGGGCGTGACGGAACCCGACTATTGGGGCCCGGCCCGCAACCCGTGGAACACCGGGCACACCCCCGGTGGCTCCTCGGGCGGATCCGGCGCGGCCGTGGCGGCGGGCATCGTGCCTGCCGCCGGCGCCAACGACGGCGGCGGGTCGATCCGCATCCCCGCCGCCTGCAACGGGCTGGTCGGCCTCAAGCCCAGCCGGGGGTTGGCGCCGTACGGCCCGCAGACGGGTGAACAGATGCTGGGCATGGCGACCCAGGGAGTCGTGTCGCGCACCGTGC
>NZ_LZMB01000573.1 GCF_001673555.1 Mycobacterium sp. 1165178.9
AAGCTCGAGTTGGCAACCACCCGCAGAAGCCCCACGCCGCAGCACCACGTCGGTCCACTCCCACAGAACGGCATCACGGGTCGACCGGCCGCCCGAGGTGGACCCGCAACAGCGTCCGCCGGTGCAGCGAGCTCAAGACTTGGAGCGAATCCCGCGTTGACGTGCAAGAGCCACCGACTGTGCGCTCACGGCTCTGAGTGTGAACACCCGGCGGCGACACGCCGATTTTGTCCGCCGAGGTTTCACACCCAACGCCACGGTTCCCCTCAGCCGGCCGGTGCGAGAATCAGCCCGCTGGTGGGCACGCCGGTGCCGGACGTGACCAGCACGTGTTCGACGTTGTCGACCTGATTGTGCGAGGTGCCGCGCACCTGCCGCACTCCCTCGGTGATGCCGTTCTGTGGGAGTGGACCGACGTGGTGCTGCGGCGTGGGGCTTCTGCTGGTGGTTGCCAACTCGAGCTTCGGTCGCGCACGTGGACTCCGACAAAGTTGCGCTGAAGTGCGAGCCATACCTTGGTACGGTCCCAAGATGAGGTTGAGAAACGGTGCAACCTTCGCTGGATACACGGTAGTGCGGCTGCTGGGTTCCGGGGCGACGGGCGAGGTCTATCTGGTCGAGCACCCAGATTTGCCGCGCCCACGCGCGCTCAAGATTCTGCCGGTGCAGATGTCAGCTGACACTGAGTTCCGGGCCCGGTTCTACCGCGAAGCCGATCTGGCCGCCACCTTCTACCATCCGCACATTGTCGGCGTACACGACCGGGGCGAGTTCGATGGCCAACTGTGGATCGCGATGGACTATGTCGAAGGCGCCGACGCCGCGCAGTTGATGAAAGAACACTGCCCGGACGGGATGCCGGCACATGACGTGTACGACATCGTGACCGCGGTGGCCGACGCGCTCGACTACGCCCACCAGCGGGGCCTAGTGCATTGCGACGTCAGACCGGAAAACATCTTGCTCACCAATCCAGGACACGGTGAACAGCGGATTCTGTTGGCCGGCTTGGGAATAGCCCGGCCACAGGGCGAGATCAGCGGACTGACCGCCGCAAATTTCACCGCGGAGCAGGTCGCCTACTGCGCACCCGAACAATTACTGGGCTCGGGCATTGACGGTCGCGCCGACCAGTACGCGCTGGCCGCCACCGCTTTTGACCTTTTTACGGGTGCGCCGCCGTATCAGCATTCCAGCCCGGTGGTTGTCATCAGCCGACACCTCAACGCAACACCGCCGAAGCTCGCTGATCGGCGCCCCGATTTGGCGCAACTCGACGAAGTGCTATCGACTGCCCTGGCCAAGGACCCCGCCGACCGGTTCGACCTGTGCCGCCATTTCGCCACCGCGCTCGCTGGTCGGGGCGCCGCTCCGCGGGAGTTCTTCGGCGCTGTGCGCCGCGCCCCGGGGCAAGACAACCCCGAACCGCCCAGCAGATCGGCGCCGGATCGACGACCCGGCGCGACAGCGCATTCGGCGTCCGCGCAGTCGGGATGGGAAGGCCTGGGACACCGGCGGCGCAAGATCCTGCTCGGGGCGGCAGCAGCGGCGGTCGTGCTTACCGTCATGGGCTGGATGGTCGGATACATGATCAACCATCAGACCTTCGCCCCGACCAGCACCCCAGCCGCTATCGCTCCGGGTCCGGTGCTCATCGGCACTTATGGCGTGGACTACGACGGGGCAAAGCGAACCAAGAATGGCACCATCGACCCCGCTACCGATGCGCCCAAGGCCTGGTGGGCGTTTCGTTCTTGGTGCACACCTCCGGATTGCGTCGCCACGGGGACCAGGCTGAACGACCACGACCCTCAAGTGGCGCGCACGCCAGGCGATACAAACGAGTTGCACTTCGTCGACGGTCACTGGCGGGCCGTGACTCATCAGGACAAAGTCGAGCAACAGCGGTGCTTGGCTGATAACGGAAAAATCTCAGCAGGTGCCGAGACCGAAGCGGTTACGTGGTCTTTAGAGCCGCAGCCCGACGGCACGCTCCGAGGCGTTCAAACCGATACTGTTCTCAGCAATGATTGTGGCGATCAAGGAACGGTGTACCGAACCCCGTTGGTGTTGACGCGGAAGGGCGATGTGCCGCGTGGTGTCGCCGTGGCCGACCCGGCGGCAATCACTACCAGCCCGTCCGCCGTCACCCCTGCAACAGCCGCTGCGGGTCCGGCCCTCGACGGCACCTATCGCGTGGACTACGACTGGGCAAAGCAAACGGCCAACGGCGCTCCAACAACCGGCGATCCCACAACCACTCAGACCACCAACTGGTGGGCGTTTCGTTCGTCCTGCACTGCCACAGGATGCGTCGCCACAGGTTCCCGCCTGGCCGAGACCAACCACAACGAGGCCAAAGGTGGTGCACGTGTTCTCCGCTTCGCGGACGGTCACTGGCAGGACACGCCTTACATTCATCCACCAGAACAGTGCCGCGGAACAAGCGGAACAGCCACCGATACCTCAACACTAAGTTGGACTTTGGACCCACAGCCTGACGGCACACTCCGAGGCGTTCAGACCGAAACCGTTCTCACCAATGAATGCGGCAATCAAGGCATGGTGTACCGAACCCCGGTGGTCGCGACCCGGACCGGCGATGTACCAACCAGCGTCACCATGGCCGACCCAGAGTTGTTCGCCACCCCGCCTGCGCCGCCCACCAACAGCCCTCATCCCTAGAGCGAACCCGAGATCGATGGTGAATCACAGTCATTCGGCGATCCACCGACCCGCGCTGACCGTTGACCCGGGACACCGACCAATTCGGCCCGCGACATTCGGCCCGCTGCGTACCTCGGATGTGCCGTTTGGGGTGATCGCGGCGCGGCCGGGCATGTGGTTGGGTTCGGGGCGGAAGCCCGTGCCCCGTCGTGGGGCCACGCCAGGGAAGTTGTCGCACAAGATGCGGGGCGATCGCCGCTCTGCGACGATTACGGGACAAGTGACTCCCATGAAGCTACTACTCGCGGCCCTGACAAGCCTTGCCGTCATCGTCGGCATGGGCGTACCCGCGCGCGCCGATAGCACCGACGACGCGTTCATCGCTTCACTGCAAGCGGCCGGCTTCACCTTTTCGGACCCGGGACAGACAATAACGGCAGCCCACTACGTGTGCCACGCCGCCGATGGTGGCACGGCTATGGCTGATATCGCGAAGGCAATCCAGTCCAAGGACTCCGCACTTAGTGACGATAAAGCGGCCAAGTTCACGGCAATCGCCGCTACCGCGTACTGCCCCCAAGCGCTTTCGTCCGACAGTTCCTCCAGTAGCGCCCCGACCAGTGCCGCCAGTGCCCCAAGTAACGCCCCAAGCGCTGCCCCGAGTAACGCTCCCAGTAGCGCCCCGAGTAACGCTCCGAGCAGTGCCCCGAGTAGTGCTCCCAGCAATGCCCCCACCGCTACCCCGAACACGCCCCCGCCCAATGACCGAGCGGTGCCCCGCAGCACCATCTCCTAGCGCGGAGCGGCGACGGTGACGGTGATCGTTGCGCCGGTCTCGTCCACTAGGCTCCCATCGGGATCGTGGCCGACCTCATCGAGCCGCGCAAGGCTCGCGCGTCAGGCGCCAAGGCGGGAGTTATTACCTACTACGGGCTTTGGCTGTGCGGCCGGGGCCGCGACCGTCGGCATGTCGTCGCACTGACTGCACACGCGAAGCCCTCGACGCACACTCAATGGCCGCAAATGTAGCGACGGCCCGCTGCGCCCGGCTTCTTGCGATCGTCACGGCTGCGCCAGGGCCCGCAGGAAGAACGCCAGATTGGCCGGCCGCTCGGCCAGCCGCCGCATGAAGTAGCCGTACCACTGGGTGCCGAACGGGACGTACACCCGCAGCTGGTTGCCCGCCGCGGCAAGACGCCGCTGCTCGTCGTCGCGAATGCCGTAGAGCATCTGGTATTCGAATTCGCCGCTGCGGCGGCCTGATTCGCGCACCATCGTCGGCACCGCGCTGATGATCTCCGGATCGTGGGAGGCCACCATCGGGTAGCCCGCCCCGGCCATCAGCACCCGCAGGCAAGCCAGATAGGAGTCGGTGACCTCGGCGGGCTCGCGGTAGGCCAGCGCGGCGGGTTCGTCGTAGGCGCCCTTGCACAGCCTGACCCGGGCGCCGGAGGCGGCGAATTCCTGGCAGTCATCCAGGGTGCGGCGCAGGTACGCCTGCAGAACCAGGCCCAGCCAAGGAAATTCGGTGCGCAGGTCGCGCACGATGCGCAGGGTGGAATCGGTGGCGGTGTGATTCTCGGCGTCGACGGTCACCCACACGCCGGCACGCTGGGCGGCGGCGCAGATCGACCAGGCGTTCTCCCGCGCGATCTTGTGCCCGTCGCGCTCCAGCGACTGTCCCAACGCCGACAGCTTGACCGAGACCTCTAAAGGCCGGATTACGCCGCTCATCCCACCGAGCCCACCCAAGGCGTCGATCAGATCCAGGTAGACCCGCACGGCCGCATCGGCGTCGTCGGCGTTGGCGACGTCCTCGCCCAGATAGTCGACGCTGACGAATCGGCCCGAATCACGCAGGACTGCCAGGCTATTCAGCACGGAATCGATCGTCTCTCCGGGAACGAATCGATGCACCACCTTACGGGTGACCGACAGCCGCTCGGCGATGCGGCGCAAGCTTTCTCGGCGGCTCGCGGCCATGATCGCCGGCCGCAGGGTGGTGGCGAACAGTCCGGTCATCAGTCGGCACCCATGTGCGGATACGTGTGTTCGATTGCGGGAACGAAGGTCTCCTTGACGGTGCGAGGCGACGTCCAGCGCAACATGTTCAGCATCGATCCGGCTTTGTCGTTGGTGCCCGAACCACGCGATCCCCCGAACGGCTGGCGCCCGACGACCGCGCCGGAAGGCTTGTCGTTGATGTAGAAGTTGCCGGCCGCGAACCGTAGCCGTTCCTGGGCGGTGAGCACGGCGTCGCGGTCCTCGGCGATGACCGCGCCCGTCAGCGCGTACCGAGAACCGGTGTCGACGACGCCGAGGATTCGCTCGTACTCGTTGTCGGGGTACACGTGCACCGATAGCAGCGGGCCGAAGTATTCCGTCGCGAATGACTCATCGGTCGGATCGTCGGACAGCAACACCGTAGGACGCACGAAATAGCCTTCGCTGTCGTCGTATTCGCCACCGACGGCGATCGTGACGTGCGGCGCGCCCTTGGCCCGCTCGATGGCGTCGACGTTCTTGATGAAGGCGCGCCGGTCGATCAGCGCTCCCCCGAAGTTGGTCAGGTCGGTGACGTCGCCGTAGGGCAACGCAGCGGTCTTGCCCAGGAAGTCGTCACCCATGCGGCGCCACACCGACTGCGGTACGAAGGCCCGCGACGCCGCCGAGCACTTCTGTCCTTGGTAGTCGAACGCGCCGCGGATCAACGCCGTGCACAACACCTCCGGGCGCGCCGAGGCATGCGCGACGACGAAATCTTTGCCGCCGGTCTCCCCGACTAACCGCGGATAACTCTGGTAGCCGCCGATATTGGCGCCCACCCGCTGCCACAGATGCTGGAACGTCGCCGTCGACCCGGTGAAGTGGATGCCCGCCAGCCGCGGATCGGCCAGCGCCACATCGGAAACGGCGAAGCCGTCTCCGGCCACCAGGTTGATCACCCCGGGCGGCAATCCCGCCGCCTCGAGCAACCGCATAGTGAAATAGGCCGACAACGTCTGGGTGATCGACGGCTTCCACACCACGGTGTTGCCCATCAGTGCCGGCGCGGTCGGCAGATTGCCCGCAATCGAGGTGAAGTTGAACGGCGTGATCGCGTACACGAAGCCGTCCAGGGGCCGGTACTCGCTGCGATTCCACTCCCCCGGCCCGCTGATCGGCTGCTGCGCCAGGATCTGCCGCGCGAAAGTCACGTTGAATCGCCAGAAGTCGATCTGCTCGCACGGCGAGTCGATCTCGGCCTGGTAGACCGACTTGGATTGGCCGAGCATCGTCGCGGCGGTCATCTTCTCTCGCCACGGCCCGGCCAGCAGGTCCGCGGCGCGCAGGAACACCGCCGCCCGCTCGTCGAACGGCATTGCCGCCCAGCCGCTTTTCGCCAACATCGCCGCCTCGATCGCCGCCGTCGCGTCGGCGTGCCCGGCGTTGGTCAGGGTGCCCAGCTTCGCGGCGTGCCGGTGCGGCTGGACGACGTCGATGCGCTCACCGTCACCCATCCGGTGGGTACCGCCGATGACATGCGGGAGGTCGATGGGCTGATCGATCAGCGCGGCCAGTTCGGCGTTGAGGCGCATGCGCTCCGGAGAGCGCGGTGCATAGTCGTGGACCGGCTCGTTGGCCGGCAAGGGGACCTGGGTTATCGCGTCCATACTGCAACGATCCTCGCGGCGGGCGCGCGGTGAATTAGCTGATCGGACAATACTTACGGCTCTTGGTAGTAACATCGGACAACATGGCGGCTGTGAGGCTGGGACAGCTGTTACTTGCGCTGGACGCGACCCTGGTGAGCCTGGTTGACGCGCCCCGGGGCCTCGACCTGCCGGTGGCGTCGGTGGCGTTGCTCGACTCCGACGACGTGCGACTCGGGCTGGCGGCCGCGGCGGGTTCCGCCGACGTCTTTTTCCTGTTGGGAATCGTCGACGACCAGGCCGTGCGGTGGATGGACAAGCAGGCGCGCGAACGCGTGCCGGTGGCCATCTTCGTCAAAGAACCGTCGGATGCCTTGGTGGCCAAGGCGGTTGCGGTGGGCTCGGCCGTGGTGGCCGCCGACCCGCAGGCCCGCTGGGAGCGGCTCTACCAGCTGGTCAACCACGTCCTGGAGCATCACGGCGACCGCGCGGACGCGATGGATGACTCGGGCACCGACCTGTTCGGGTTGGCGCAGTCGCTCGCCGAGCGCATTCACGGCATGGTCAGCATCGAAAACGCGCAATCACACGTCCTGGCCTATTCGGCCTCCAACGACGAAGCCGACGAACTGCGCCGCCTCTCCATCCTGGGCAGGGCGGGTCCGCCCGAGCATCTCGAGTGGATCGGTCAGTGGGGCATCTTCGATGCGTTGCGGTCGGGAAGCGACGTCGTCCGCGTCGCCGAGCGGCCTGAGTTGGGGCTGCGCCCGCGGCTGGCCGTCGGGGTGCATCAGCCCGCGCCCGATGCGCGGCGATCCTCGGTGTTCGCCGGAACCATCTGGGTACAGCAAGGCTCGCAACCGCTCTCCGAGGACGCCGAGGAAATGATCCGGGGTGCCGCCGTGCTGGCCGCCCGCATCATGTCGCGGTTGGCGGCCCGGCCGTCCACGCATGCCCGCCGGGTGCAGCAACTTCTCGGCCTTGCCGATGCCGATTCCCTCGCGCATGTCGACGTGGCCGCCGTTGCCCGCGAACTCGGTCTAGCCGTCGACGGCGACGCGGCCCTGATCGGTTGGGACACGGCGAACAGTTCTCCCCGTCACGCTCGGCTTGCTGACGTTATTGCGCTGAGCGCCAGCGCTTTTCGGCACGACGCTCAGGTCGCCTCGGCCGGGGCGCGGACGTATGTGCTCCTCCCGCAGACGCACAATCGGGCGGTCACCTCGTGGGTGCACGGCACCGTCGGCGCCATACGCGCCGAACTTGGGGTGCAGCTGAGGGCGGTCATCGCCTCGCCGGTCGCCGGCCTTGCCCGGGCCGCCGCGGCGCGCGTCGAAGTCGATCGCGTGTTGGACAGCGCTGAGCGACATCCGATTTCGTTCGGACGGGTGACGTCGTTGGCCGAAGCGCGCACCACCGTCCTACTCGACGAAATCGTGACCTTAATCGGTAGCGACGAGCGATTGATCGATCCTCGGATTATGGCGCTGCGCGATGACGATCCGGTGCTGGCCGAGACGCTGCGGACCTATCTCGATGCCTTCGGGGACATCGCCGCGTCCGCGCAATCGTTACGAGTGCACCCGAACACGGTTCGCTACCGGGTGCGCCGGATCGAGAAGTTGCTGTCGACGTCGCTGGCCGATCCCGAGGTGCGACTGCTGTTCTCGCTGGGACTAAGGGTCCTAAGAAAGTAACTGACCAGCTCCCTCGCGCCCGCGTATCGGCACGGGAGCCCCCGGACGGCCCCCTCCTATTTGCTATTCGCCGTCTCGGCTTCCTCGAGAAAGTGCCCCACCACATCCGGGCCGGTGGAGTGCATCTTGATGGACAGCTCCAGCAGCCTGTCCTTGGCCTGCTTCGGGAGCAGTTCGATCGAACCAGTGGTGGCCGAGTCATACTTCGCCCCGGGAAAGCGCTGCAGCAGAACGTCTTTCTGCTCTCCAGTGGTGTAGATCTCGAGCAGCTTCATGCCGGCGAACGCCTCGATCGCCCGGTCCGCCATTCCGGCGTTGGCCAGCGCTTCCAGCCGTTCCTCGTTGATCCAGACGTTGACCTTGATCTTCTTCTCACCCGTGCTCATGAGTTCTCCAATTGGTTCAGCGTAAAGACCGGCAGTCTGTCTTTCAGATACTCCTCGGTGACGAACGGCGAACCCTGGCCGTACTTGGCGGCGCTGTCCATCACCACTTCGAACACCTCGTGCCGCATCACCTTTTGGGTCGGCTTGACCTCGTCGGTCAGGATGCTGCGAATCAGGCTGCCGCTGAAGCTTTGCGACTGTTCATCGTGGCCGCACAACGCCGAGTTGGTGACCTCTTGACACACCGGGCAGTACCAATTCTCCCGCAGGAACACCGGTTTGATCCCAAGCTCGCTGCGGTGTTGCTTGAGGATGTTCTGGGAGTCGTAGGGGTGGTAGAAATCCCCGACGCCGGCGTGGTCCCGCCCGAACATGTGATGTGTGCAGCCGAGGTTCGTCCGCAGGATCGCGTGGAAGATGGCCTCTCTGGGTCCCGCGTAGCGCATGTCCCACAGCGTGAACGACACCAGATGGACATCCTCGCGGAAATACCCACTGGTCCGCAATTCGTTCTGCGCCAACAGAATCGCCTCGTCGATATAGTCTCCGACACGTTTCTGGCCGATGATGGCATTGACCAGCACACCCGTGTTCAGGTTGTCGACGGGCTGGTCCTCATTGGCCGCCAGCCACGCTTGCTTCATCAAGGCCTCATGACCGGTGTGCGGAACGTTTCGGGTCTGGTGGGCGACGGCACGCTTCCAGTTTTTTTGCGCGAGCGCATCCTTGTGCTGCCTGGGTGTCAGCCAGAAGCTCTTGAAGGGCTCGTTGAACACGGGCTCGTTGATCAGCGTGATGTCGCCGCCGATGAATCGGTTCGCGTAAGCCAACGTCTTCTTGACGCCCGGGTGCCGCGGATCGGTCGTCCCATAGGTCTTTTCGGCCATGCGCTCCAAGTCGTATTCGTAGATCTCGGAGACCTCGAAGATCGCCATCGGGGCATCGAGATATTCGAGCACGACGCGTTCGCCCTCTTTCACCCCGAGCTTCTCGACGTCTTCCGCGGACAGATCGAAGACGATCGGGATGCTCCACAGCGTGCCGTCGGGCAGCTGGAAGTCGTCCAGTGTGCCATCCACTTCGCGCCGGCCCATGAACCCCGAGAGCGGGGTGAAGAAGCCGTACGACAGGCTGATCACCTCGTGCGCGGTGGCTTTCGGGATCGGGATGCGTGGCAGCCCTTTGATCTGACTCGCCGCGTTGTCCGTCGACACCCGCTCCACGATCGGCTTGCCGTTATGACCCTGGTAGCTCATGAATGACCTCGTTTCGGTAATCGGCGACGGGACGCCTCCCGACGCCGTCGCTGCCGGGCTGTCCGCTAAGCGTCTCGGCGGACCGCGGCCGAGATGACGCCAACCTGCTCGAGGTGGGCGATCACCTCCTCGGCCAGCGTGTCCGCGTCCTTGCTGCCGCCTTCGAGCCGCAGTTCCGGCCGCGCCGGCGCCTCGTAGGGGTCGTCGATTCCGGTGAATCCCTTGATCTCGCCGGCCCGGGCTTTCTTGTAGAGCCCTTTTGGATCGCGTTGCTCGCAAATCTCGATCGGGGTATCGATGAAGATCTCCTGGAAATCGCCGTCATGCAAGGTGGCCCGAATGGCGTCACGATCACGAACGTAAGGGCTGATGAAGGCGGTCAAAGCGATGACGCCCGATTCGCAGAACAGCTTCGCGACCGCGCCGATCCGGCGAATGTTCTCCTCGCGATCCTGGGCGGAAAATCCCAGGCCGAACCGCTTCGCGAACTCGGGCCCGTGGCGCTCTTCGAGCAGTTCCGGACCGGCATTGAGCCCGTAGCGGACATTGTCGCCGTCCAGCAGGAAGCTGCGAATGCCCCGCTCATAGAGCTTTTGCTCCACGACGTTGGCCACCGTGCTCTTGCCGCTGCCGCTCAAGCCGGTGAACCAGATGACGCAACCTTTGTGCCCATTGAGGCCCTCGCGCTCGGCACGGCTTATCTGATGCTCGTGCCAAGTGATGTTGTTGGCCATTTCAGCTCCTGTTCACTCGGCCGCGCGTGGAGGCGTGCACGAAACCGGGATCGACCGTCTCGATGACGGGCGGTGGCGGAACCCTAACTGCCGCTTACCATCCTTCGCATCACCGTTCGCTGCACCGGCGGTCAAGCCCGGCACCACGTCCGCTCGACAGCGACTGTGCCCGCCGATCACCGACACCCGGCTTAGGCGCGGCAACCTCGCCGCATCGATCCTGGCCACGCACCTACCCATATTGTTTATCAATCAATCCGGATTAGAACCAGTCCACAAGTAAAGATGGCCAATTTACGAGGGTTTATTTTCGCTCCGGCGATGCTATGCAGGAGTTCGGCACCGCCCTCGCGCGGGTAGATCGCCGAGCGGGCGCGGCGCTACGTATCGCTGGTTTGTTCGGAGTCCTCGGACTCGGCGTCCTCCGCGGGATCCTCGATGATCTGATACGCCGGATCGAGCATGGAGATGGCCCGAGTGCCGGCCTGGCGAGCCTTTCCGGTGATCCGGAGCACCTGACCGGGTTGGATATCGGCGCCCCCGTTGCCCGGGCGGAAGGTGACACTCATTTCGCCGGTGCTGTCCCCGATGACGATCTGCCGGTGGGTCCGGCCGCGGGTGGTGACGTCTTCGACCTCGCTGACCCGCCCTTCGACACTGGCGCGCTGTCCGGAGATCAGGCCGGCCACCATGATCACCGACCGGGGCCGCTCCGGGTGTTCGTAGGCGTCGACTTTTTGATCCTCGTCCTGGGACACCCATGCCTCGATCTTGTCGATCCCCTGCCCGATCCGCTGCTCCAAGGTGTCGGGATAGGCCTCCCTGATCCGCGATTCGACGTCGTAGGGCACGATCGTCGCCGCGGCGTCGGGGATGAGGCTGACCGCTCGCGAAATCCTGTCGGCCGTGCGGTCGTGCAGCACCCGGCCCAACAGCCGGGCGAAAGTCCGTCGCGGCAGCAGCACCGTCACATTGGTGCGAGCCTCCTCGTCAAGCGCCTTGGCGACCAGCAGCTGCGCGGACCGGCTGATCCGGCGGTCGGGGCAATCCACGATCCGCAGGGGAGTGTCGAGTTCGAAATGGTCCCAACGCTTTCGCAGCAGCGCCGCATGGGCCGGGTCCACCATGAAATGCACCGCAATCAGCTCGTCGGCCCGCAGTCCCCTGCCGTAGCGCAACGCCTCGATCACCGCCAGGTCGACGGAGTCGACGAAGACGAACACCCGGTGCCGCGAGTACTTCACCAGCTCGGGGCGGTCGGTGCGGAACATCTCGAGAATGGCTGCCTCCGCGCGGTATTCGCGGTTGAGCCGGGTCAGCATGAACACCAACAGGGGGAAGACGACGACCACCAGCCAAGCGCCCTCGGTGAACTTCGCCACCGCGAAGATACCCACCACGATCGTCGACAGAATCGCCGCGGACAGGTTGATCGCCAGCCGACGTCGCCAGCCCGGTTCCCGATGCGTCAGATGGTGTTTGGTCATGCCGTAGCCGGCCATCGAGAAGCCGGTGAACACGCCGATCGCGTAGAACGGCACCAGCGCGTTCACCGAGCCACCGGTGGTCACCAGCAAGGCGACCGAGAGCGCCGTCAACGTGATGATGCCGTTCGAAAACACCAGGCGGTGGCCACGTTTGGTGAGCTGCCTGGGCAGGAAGCGGTCTTCGGCGACGAAACTGGCCAGGGCCGGAAAGCCGTTGAAGCTGGTGTTCGCGCCGGTGAACAGGATGGCCGCCGTCGCGGCCTGCACCATCACATAGAACACGTCGCCCATCGTGCCCTTGCCGAAAACGGCCCGGCCGATCTGCGACAAGACCGAGGGGTACTCCGTCAGATAGGGTGTGGCGTGGGTGGCGTGAGCCAGGTAGGCGACTCCGGCCAGCAGCAGACCCAGGACGGTGGCCATCGCGGTCAGCACGCGGCGCGCGTTGCGGCCCTGCGGTTTACGGAAGTAATCGACCGTGTTGGAGATCGCCTCGACCCCGGTCAGCGACGAACCGCCGTTGGCGAACGCACGCAGCAGCACCAGGATCGTGGCGCCCAGCACCAGCCCGTTCCCCTGGTGCACCGGCACGGTTCCGGCCATGCGGGCGGGATCGTAGACGGGCAGGTTACCGACGACCGCGCGGACGACGCCGACCACGATGGTCAGACCGACCATGACGATGAACGAATAGGTCGCCACCGCGAACGGCAACCCCGCTTCCTTCAGGCCGCGCAAGTTGGCGTAGCAGATGGCCAACACCACAGCGACGGTGAGTTCCAGGCTGTACGGCCCCAGCACGGGGATCGCCGACACCACCGCGACGGTGCCGGCCGCCGATTGCACGGCCACGGTGACCACATAGTCGATCAACAGCGCCGCGGCGGCGATCTGCGCCACCCTGGGCCCGAAGTTGTCGCGGGCGACGATGTACGAGCCGCCGGCTCGGGTGTAGGCCATGACCACCTGCCGATAGGACGCGGCCACCAGCACCAGGATCAGCAGGATGACACCGGTGATGGGCAACAGGAGCAGGAATGCGGCCAGCCCGGCGTGGGGCAACAGCTCGATCAGGATCTGCTCGGGACCATACGCGACGGAGGAGACCGCGTCGGGCGAAAGTGCGCCCAGCGCAACCGGATTCGACAGCTTCTCGGAGGCGATATCCTCGGTGATCAGCGGCTTGCCCAGGAACACCCGCTTGGTGATGTCTCCTAGCGAGAGCGGGATGCGCAGCTTGCCGGTCGAACTGGTCACTAGCACCGTCCTTACCCAGGGAACAAACGCCTCCGATGCATTGTGCACGCTCGGGCGCCCGGACGGTGCGGGCTTTCGGCTAGGCGAGCCGTTGCACGGCGGAGGCGATCCGGTCGTCGCTGGCGGTCAGCGCAACCCGCACGTGCTGGGCACCGCGCGGCCCGTAGAAATCACCCGGCGCCACCAGGATGCCGCGCTGCGCCAGCCAGGCGACGCTGTCGTGGCATGGCTCACCGCGCGTGGCCCACAGATAGAGGCCGGCTTCGGAATGGTCGATGGCGAAGCCGGCCGAACGCAGCGCGGGCAGCAGGGCCGCGCGGCGCCGTTCGTAGCGCGCCCGCTGAGCCAGCTCGTGGGCGTCGTCGTCCAGGGCGGCAACCATGGCCGCCTGCACCGGCGTCGGCACCATCATCCCGGCGTGCTTGCGGACGGCCAACAGCTCCGCGATCAGCTCGGGGTCCCCGGCGACGAACGCGGCCCGGTACCCGGCCAGCGACGAGCTCTTCGACAAAGAATGGATCGCGATCAGGCCGGTGTGGTCGCCGTCGCACACCGAGTGGGGCAG
>NZ_LZMB01000574.1 GCF_001673555.1 Mycobacterium sp. 1165178.9
CAGCATCACCATGAATGAACCGAGAGCCGGCCGGCTGGGGAAGATGCGGGCGCGCTGGGCTAACTTCTCGGACACCGTGCGACCGGTGTCATCTCGGTAGACCAAGATCCCCGCGGGAATCATCACGAGAGTGACCAAAGAGGATTCCCATAGCAGCGGGAACTGATGCGGTGTGCCGACGAAGATCGAGCCGAACGGCATCAGCTGCGAGTAGCTGTACAGACCTGTGCGGATCGCTGCGACTTCGAGAAACATGTCGACGATGAACCCCACCACGAAGATCAAGAGGCCAAGACTGATCAGCGGATGGTGCCAGACGAATGAGTCAACCGGCCGTCGAGCCTGAATCTTGCGGAGAACCCAGGCCGCCGGGAAGTATGGGCCGAATTGAAACAGTACGTAGCCGAAGACGATGAACGGCTCGACAGTGGGAGAGAGCGATACTAACGGCCACGACTCCGGCCAGTGCCACAGCCGCGGGTCGTAAACCGCGTACGGCGCCCAGTTCATAATCGGGTCCTGCCAGACGATGAACGTGGTCACAATGGCCATGAGTATGTATGGGTGCGGGCCATAACGACGCCAACCCCATACGCAAACCGCGACGACGATGAGCATCACGATGAGGGTGCCAACCTGTTCAACGGCGAGCCAGTGGCGAAAGCCGAGCAGGGGCCTGACGGGACGTGGTACACCCGTCACTTCTGGATTCCCGACCCGCGCGTCGGGATAGTCGCGGGCATTCCATGCCACAGCCGCGATGGCGAGGACACCAAGAGGCCAGAAGACCCAGCGCCAAAGGTTGCCTTTCCTAGAGCCTTCCGGAACTGTCGTCGGCCCCTTGGACGATGCGGTTGTCTGCTCGGCGGTCACTATCGATCCTCACAATCTCTTGTTTCACTTGTATGTGTGTGATCACGCGTTGCCTGCTCTGGTCCTCACCGACCATTCCTCACAAGTATTTGTTCCGTGGAAAGATTGCAATTGCGTTGTGGTGTCTAGCCACTCAGATACAGGTCGATCATCTCCACCAAGCCGCTTGTGACCGTCGAGTCATCGCTGAGCGGGCCGGCGATGGCTGCACGCGCGGCGACGCGAGGCTCAAGGCCCTCGGCAATCAGCCGGCCGGCCGCGATGAGTACACGCGTCGACGCCACTTCGCGTAGTCCTGCCGTCTCCAGCCGACGAATAGCCTGTCCGAACCGGACCAGCTCAGCAGCCCGCTCCGGCCCGACGCCCGACTCGCACGCAACGATCTTCTCTTCGACATCAATTGGCGGAAAATCAAATTCGATTGAGACCATCCGCTGGCGAGTTGAATCTTTGAGATCTTTCAGCACACTCTGGTAGCCGGGGTTATACGACACCACCAAGCAGAATTCAGGCCCTGCATCGAGCGTGACGCCAAGCCGCTCGATCGGCAACTGGCGCCGGTAATCCCCCAGCGGATGCAATACGACGGTGGTGTCCTGGCGTGCCTCGACGACCTCATCCAAGTAGCAGATCGCACCTTCACGCACCGCACGAGTGAGCGGCCCATCAACCCACTCAGTCTCGCCGCCTCGCAGCAGGAAGCGGCCCACAAGGTCCGCGGTAGTCAGATCGTCGTGGCACGCGACGGTGATCAGCGGTCGGTCGAGATCGTGGGCCATTGCCTCGACGAACCGGGTCTTGCCACACCCAGTCGGGCCCTTCAGAAGAATCGACAAACCTTGGCGATAAGCAGCTTTGAACACCCGTTCTTCGTCACTTACAGGGACGTAGTACGGACGGGTGTCGACTTTGACACCATCAGTCAGTGTCATTTACCCCGCCAACTGTCCGCATGTTTCGGTGGCGCCCGCCGCGAACGATGTCAGGCTGATTCCCTTGTAGTGATTGACAACTCGCGCGTAGGCGCACTTGGGCCGCGCAAGCGGCGTGTCGGTAAGGCCACGGGGCAACCAGCGGTAGGCGATCTGCAGGAGTCTGGTCAGGACCGCGAATTCCAGCTCATGGCGGCGCGTCCACCGCATCGGAAGTATCGCCCGCACCAGGGGATGCACGATGCCGAACCCCAGGATTGCGGCAACATGACCTCCGAGTGGTCCTAGCAGTCTCCACAGCGGTTCGGTGAGAACAGACATTTGCTTGGGTCGCCGCGGGTGCCGCAGGGCATTCACGACGATGTCGAGAGCCTGTGTGCGCTTGAGCTTCTCGGTCGCCATCTCTTCGTAATACGCGGATAGCTCGTCATAGCGATCTGCCAGTTGTCGTGCACGACCTGGCATCTGTAGATCTTCGGTTAGCGCCCGGTAGCGGTCCCAGATCGCCTGGTTGTCAGCGGCGCTGAGCTTTTCGCCGGTCATTGCCATGAAGGCCCCGCGGTACATAAAGAAGATGCTGATGAGGTTCCAATTCCACGGCTCGGGACTCATCGCGCTGTAGCGAACTCCGTCGGGCCCGACGCCCTTGATGTCGCGGTGCAGGCGCACGAGACGTTGCATCTCTTCACGACGATCGACATCGTTGGCGACGAACGTGAGTTGAAAGGATGCGGCCGTGCGACGCCCGCGCGCAAACGGGTCTTCTCGAATCCGCGCTGTATCTACTAGGGAAGCCGACACGGCCGGCAGCATCATTTCGTCGAAGAGTGCTGGGGCGAACAGCACAAGGAAGCGCGAACCCATCGCGCGCTCGAACCGATCAGCCACCGAGCCGACGCATCGGTCACCGGAGTCGCCGACGAGGACGGGCTTGACCTCATTGCCGATCGAACCGACCGACATCAGCACCTCCTACGCCCTAGTTCTGGTGCAGGTCGGCCCCAGAAGTTATTGTGGTGCCAGACTGCACCACAAATGTGGTTAGGTCAAGGGAAGATGAGGCACAATGCGGTTGATGGCTAGTGCGACGCGCGGCTACGGCGGCATCACGGCCGAGGAGCGCCGCGCTAGTCGGCGCGGCGCACTGATCGAGGCTGCGCTCGATCTGTTTGCCGAAGGTGGCGTCCGAGCAGTCTCGAAACGTGCGGTGTGTGCACGCGCGCGCCTCAATGATCGCTATTTCTACGAGCATTTCACGGACTCAGATGCGTTGTTAGAAACTATCGTGCGGGATCTCACCGCGTTGGGATTGGAGGCCGTGGGGGCCGCTACACGTGAGACCCCGACTGACATTCGGGGGCAAATTCGGGTCACTGCGGACGCGGCTCTCGAATTTCTGACGGCTGACCCCCGGCTCGCAAAATTGCTGATCGGGTCCAACACCTCCGACGCCCTACAGCGCGCCCGCTTAGAAAGCACCCGCGCGATCGCCGCCGCGATGTCCGCAGGCACCAGGGAACTTCTCGGCCACAACGCCGCCAGCCAACTCAACACCGATCTTGCTGCTTTTGCAGTCGTGAGCGGTGCAATTGAGGTGACCACTGCGTGGCTACGCGGTGAGTTCGACACAAGCCGCGAACACGTCGCTGACCTCGTCGCCGGCTTGCTGCTGGCCACGGCCGACATCTCCACAGGACTCCCCGAATCCGTCAGCCAGCCCAGATAGCCGCGTGAGGTAAAGAAAAAAATCGTGTTGGTGTGTGGTCCGTTCGAGTTGGAGGTTCCCCGTGTCTAATCCCGTTGATGTGGTCCGCGAGTTCTGCGCCCTGATGGAACGTCGCGATCCCGACGCTCTGCGCCCTCTGCTGGCTGACAACGCCATTTATCAAAATGTTGGTTTGCCGGCCTTCAGCGGAGTCGATGCCATCGTGGAGAATTTGGGTGCTCAGTTCTCTATGTTCCCCGACGCTTATGCATTCGAAATC
This sequence comes from Mycobacterium sp. 1165178.9, assembly GCF_001673555.1. GTDB lineage: Bacteria > Actinomycetota > Actinomycetes > Mycobacteriales > Mycobacteriaceae > Mycobacterium. Next base: position 3,791 of record NZ_LZMB01000574.1, read on the forward strand.
GTCAATATCGCCAATAACGGTTCAGTCGTTCTGACCGAACGCCTCGACTACATCCAGACCCCCGATGGAGCCAAGCCAGCCATTCCGGTGATGGGAACTTTCGTGGTCGGAGATGACGGCAAGATCACCAGGTGGACCGACTACTTCGATCTCAACCTCACAATCAAACTCCTTCAGGGCGAAGACATCAGCGCGCTGGTTCCATCCGCGTCTGCGACATGACCGATGAGCGACCGCGTTTCGCAAAGCTGGAATGTACCAACAAATCACGGAGCAACCGTACTCACTGTTGCTGCCCAGCGGGCCGCTGAGACTGCACAACACAGTCCGTTCAGTCGGTTTTCGTCAACACCAATGCTGCTTCGTTGTAGGGAAACAGACGATAGAACAGTCTGGGTGCCGGCGTGACAAGGGGCGCGGCCTCAGCCTTACTGACGATGCGCGGGCTGCCCAACGCGAGGGCGTTGCCCCGCTTGTGCAGTACGGTCGGCCCGCCGGCCAATACGTTTTTGAGCCAGTCCGTTTCGGGCCCGTAGCCGATGAGAATGACGAAACCGTCCCGGGTCTTGAATACCAAGAGGGGCGTTCGATAATGCCTGCCTGACTTGCGTCCGGTGTGCTCGAGCGTCCCCAGGCATGGAAGCCACGGTGTGAGCGAGCGAGCCACAGGATTAGTGACACGGCGATTGAACAGTGCGACAGCACGGGGCACTCGCATGAAAATCCCTTCTCGCCACATGCAGTTCTGGTCCGCCCGGGTGACTGCGGTGGGCTCGGCGCAAACCTACGTCGTCGGAACCTCTTTGGGCCGATCCCATAACGGCTCGCCCAATTTGGCACGTATTTTCCCCCACGGGTCGGCGTACTGACCGGGTGCGTTCCGATACGGCGACCTGCGCGCCATGACCAGTCGCACAAGCGGGGCGATGAGTGGGCCCGGGTAGCGCAACAATCCGTACTTCTTCGACAATTCGGCCCGCAGTTCGGGCCACGAGTGGTTCTGGAACTGTAACGCCTCTTGAGCGCGGGTGGTGTCCATCCAGTCGGTGACGAACCAATCGTCGTCGCTGTTCGGATCCCCGGGGCGGCCCGGTGGCATGGCGCCTGGTAGACCCAAAGCCGCGACGAGGTCTGAGGTGACCTCGGCGTAGGTCAATCGGTGGGAATCGTCTCCGCCGACCAGCAGGATCTCGCGAGTGACGTCGGCGGTGGTCGCCGCGGCGAACGCCCAGGCGACGTCGCGAACATCGACTGTCTGCACCCGACCGTCGCTGGGCACTACGGATTGCAGGTACGCCATGTCGGCGCTGACAGGCAGTGCCCTGAGATCCGGGCCGACCACGGCCCCCAAACGCAGGACCACCCATTCCAGCGTCGATCCCCGCACAATCTCCTCGCCCTCGGACTTCTGTCCGCTGTAGACGTCGTAGGGCCGCATCGGGTCCTCCGCCTTCAGGGGAGGGGTCGTGCGGTACGGGTTCCGGGGACCCATCACGGTGATGCTCGACGCGTGGACGAATCGCGGTGGCTTGCTTTGCCCTTCGGCAACGCGAACCAGGTTTGCAGTGGCGTCCACATTCACCCGTCGCGCGACTTTGGGTATCGGGTAGATCGCCGGCGCGATGACCGCCGCTAGATGGATGATCGCGTCCGGGGCGACGTCGGATACGAGACGCTGCACCTGCTCGGGATCAGTGAGGTTGGCCCACCGGGACTCGACTCCGCCCGGTAGCTTCTGAGCCGCCTTCCGGTTGGCAGGTGTATCGAGGTCCGTCGCCACCACCCGGCGGCCGAGTTCGGCCAGTCTCCGGACGGTTGCCGAGCCGACCAGGCCGAAGGCGCCGGTGACGAGGACACTTCCATTCGGCTCAGTGCTCATGGATGATTACTCCTCGAATATTGCGGCCGGCGAGCATGTCGTCGTAGGCCTCATTGATGTCGTTGAGCTTGTACTCGGCGGTGACGGTTTCGTCGAGCAACAGCTTGCCGCTTCGGTAGAGGCTGATGAGTCGAGGGATGTCGGCGCGCGGGTTGGCTTCGCCGTAAAGGCTTCCCAGGAGGCGCTTTTGGAACAGCGTGAACAACGTCAGCGGCAGCGTCGGCGTCACGTCGGACATCGATGCCAGGGCGGTGACCACCACGGCACCGCCTTTCCGCACCGCATTGAGCGCGTCATTGATCATCGCGCCTTCGAGCACGCCTGGGGTGAGGATGGCCGAGTCGGCCATGACTCCACGGGTAATCTCGCCAACTAACTGGATGGCTTCCTCCATCGAGGTGGCAAAGTGAGTGGCTCCGAACTGGAATGCTTTGTCGCGCTTGCTCGGCTCAATATCGACCACGACGATGTGCTCCGCGCCCGCCAGCCGCGCGCCCTGAATGGCACCGCTGCCGATGCCCCCGCAGCCCATCACGAGCACCACATCGCCGGGAACAACATTCGCGGTGTTGACGGCCGAACCCCAGCCGGTGGTGACGCCGCAGCCGAGAAGGCACGCGCGCGACAGCGACACATCGTTGTCGATCTTGACTACTGAGGCTTCCGACAACACACCCCATTGCGCGAAACTGCCGACGCCGGAGAGCGCTCCGATGCCCCGTCCCCTGGCTCGGCGCCGGAAGGTGCCGTCGGCCTGAACTCCCGCGAGGATGGTCGCCCCGAAATCACACAGGTTCTGACGACCCGTGGCGCACCAACGGCAGCGACCACACGCCGGCAGGAAGGACGTGACCACGTGGTCTCCCACAGCTACATCGCGCACTCCCGGGCCAACCTCTTGGACGATTCCCGCCCCTTCGTGTCCACCTATCAAGGGAAAACTCACCCCGAACATGTCGCCGGTGCGGATATGGTGGTCGGAATGGCATAGACCGGTGGCTTCGAACTCGACGAGTAGCTCCCCCTCCCGCGGCGGATCGAGTTCGATCTCTTCCACCGACCACTTTTCGTTCAGCCCCCACAGAACTGCTCCATTGGTCTTCATGGCGACTCCTTGACGATATGTATGGCACGCTCGGGGCAGTTCGCGATCGCGTTGTGTGCGCGGTCTTCCCATCCGGGAGGAACATTTTCCACGGTGACGACGGCGGTCCCTTCGTCGTCGATGTCGAACAGTTCGGGATACGCTGCGTAACAACGGCTATGGCCTTGGCACATTTCTGAGTCGACACGAAGTTTCACCGCTCAGTCCAATCCGCCTGGTCTGGTTCCGATGACTCCTTTTTCTGTGAGCGCTGCGATGGATGCGGCGTCGAGACCGAGTAAGTCGCCGAGGATGCTCGCGTTGTGCTGCCCCAACGTCGGCGCCGTTGCCCCATACCAGTTGTCAACGCTGCGGTACTTGAAGGGAATTGCCGGCACGTGATGCCGCCCCACGATGGGATGGTCGAGGCTTTCGAAGAAGCCTCGTGCGGCCAGCTGAGGGTGCATCGAACCGATCCTGGCGTCTGCTAAATCCGCAGCCGGAACACCATATTCAACGAGCATCTGTGCAGCGGCCGAGGAATCCTGGTCGCCGGCCCATTGTTCGAGATGCTTGTCAAGCACATCATGTGCCCGCACACGCCCTTCGTGAGTGTCCAACGCGGGGTCGTTCGCCCAATCCGGTTCGCCCAGAGCCGACTTCAGTAGCCGCCACTGCTCGTCCGTGGCGACCGAAATCGCCAGCCACCGCTCTGTCCCCGCGCATTGATATAGCCCTTGCGGGGCGGCGTCACGGCTGCGATTTCCTAGTCGCGAGATCAGGTTCCCGTAGGCGCTGTATTCAATGACCTGCTCGGCGGCTGCATTGAGCGCGGACTCAACCATCGATACTTCGATGAAGGCCCCTTGGCCGGTCTCGTCGCGTCGCCGGAGGCCGGCGAGCATGGCGAAGGCGGAGTGCATTCCCGCCAGTGGGTCACACGGACCGCGGGGGATTCGCGGCTGGTCGTACTCGTGGCCGGTCACCCACGCCATCCCGGTCATCTGCTCCATCGTTTGCGCGAAACCCACATTGTTGCGCCATGGCCCGTCGAGCCCGAATGCGGGCATCCGGACCATCACTATTCGAGGGTTCTGCTCATTTACGGACTCCCACGTGATGCCGAAATTATCGAAGACGCGTGGCGAGAAGTTCTCGACCAGAAGGTCCGAGCATTTGACGAGTCCGAACAACAGCTCGCGACCTTCGGGAGAGGACAGGTCGAGGGTGAGCCCTCGCTTATTGGTGTTGGTTGCCAGGTACATCCCTGACCGCTCCCACCACTCAGGCTGACTGGCGAACGCCGCGGCCGCCATCCGTGCTCCGTCAGGGTGGTCCGTCGACTCCAGGTGGATGACGTCAGCGCCTAGCGCGGCGAGAATGTGGGTGGAGGAGGGGCCCGCCCACCACGCTGTCGCGTCGATGATTCGTACGTCCTCCAGCGGAAGTCCGGGTGCACGGTCGGCAGCGGTCGCAATCCTGCTGTGGGCGGAGACTTTTGCCATTTCGCCGAGCGGAGGAGCGCCCGCGGTTGGGGCGGGTCGCACGCCATTGATCTGGTAAGGCGCCAACGGGTGGGTAAAGCTGCCGTCGGCGTACGTGGCCCACACGCGGCGCGCCGCGAACTGAGGGTGGCCCAACACGGTCTGGCCATTGTTGACTGGTGAGACGGGGATCCGCAGATCGGAGGCCAACGCGACGATCTCGTCGGTGGAACGTCGCGTCGTCCATTCCCGCACCATCTGATTCCACTCGTCCCGGCGCTGCCACCGCGTCGTGGCGACTGCCCAGGCCTGGTCCTCATCAAGCAGGTCCAGTCGGCCGATCATTGCCAGGAACGACTCGAATTGTTGGCGGGTATTGGTGTTGAAGCCAACCCATCCGTCCGCGGTCGGTTCGATGGAAGGGATTTCAACCTGTCGGGCCGGCACGGTCAAAGGGGGACGACCGGCCAACTCGTGGTAGAGGTCAGCGAACCCGCTGGCGCTGAGGTGACACGTCTCCAACAATGAGCAGTCGATGATTTCACCCGGTCCGCCGAGTTGGGCTCGACGCAACGCGGCAAGCGCTCCGACGGCTGCATAACTGGCCATGACCCATTCGAAGACTCGACCGCCCGCTTGAATGGGCGGTTGGTCCGGACGACCCCGCAGCGCCAGGGTGCCGCTCTCGGCCTGAATCGTGAACTCCGTCGAGGGCCGGTCCCGGTACGGTCCGGTCAACCCGTACGCAGACAACGCCACGATCACCAGATGCGGCGCCCGCCGCAGGAGGGCCTCGTGGTCGAGTGCCCCAGGGCCGAGAGATTCGACGAACACATCGGCGGAAACGATCAGCGCCTCCAGGTCGGGCAGCGAAGTGCCAACGACTGAACGCTTGCCGGCGTTCAAAAAATTGAACAACGCGCCGTCTTCGCTTCGATCGCCAGACATTCTGCGGCGGAACGGATCCCCGTCTGGGGTTTCAATCTTGATGACCTCTGCTCCGAGGTCGGCGAACAACTTGGTGCAGTACGGGCCGGTGATCTCCGTCGCCCACTCGACAACACGAACCCCACGCAGAGCGTTCATCGCCGTGCGACTTTCCGCGTCAATGTTTTCGAAAGTGAGTTACTTGCGCCGCTGAGTGCACACACGCCACCTTCTGTCCTCACGCTCGTACCGATCGAGCAAGGGTGCTCTGCATCCGCATGGCTGCGCCCTGGCTGGCAACGACGCTAGCGACGAGAAAGCTAGGGTGTCAAGTGTGACTCGATAACCTTGGTCGCGAGCGGGGTTCGTCGGAGCTTTAGTCGGCAGCACGCACCTTAGGGGCCCGTTGGACCCGCCCGCCTCGCTTGGTGGGCGGATCCGCAGTCGGCGTGCTCACGCCTCTGGCGAGGATCTGGGAACCCAGTTCGATCTGCGCGCGGATATCTGATTCGCCGGTACCAAACCAGCGCGGTCCGAGGCTCGTTGTGAAAATGATGAAATTAGCCAGCAGTTCGGCGAACAGCTCGGCGTCGACGTCGGCCCTGATCTGCCCCGCGGCTTGGTAGTGGCGAACGCCTTCGGCAATAACGGCCGTGCGGCGTGCGTGATTCGGTTGCAGCACCCGCATCGAGAAGTCCGGATCCGATAGCGCCTGACCGGAAATGTCCCAGCCGGGAACACCGCTGTCCCGATCATCGATCCTCAGTCTTGCGAAGAAAAGCTGCTCGACATAGTCCTCGAAGCGCGCAGGGAGGGCCGCCACGACTTGCTCTTCGGCCTCACTGACGAGGTCCGCGATCTGTCGAGAAACAACTTGCTCGAAGATGCCTTGCTTGTCCCCAAAATAATGAAACAGCATTGCTTCCGAGCAGTCGGCGCGACGAGCGATCTCCTTTGTTGGCGCGGCCGCGTATCCCGCTTCGGCGAAGACCTCAGCAGCCGCTTCGAGGAGGGCTCGTTGTTTGCCGTCCTTATCGCGAACTCGCCGCCGCGCGCCTGCAGTCATCACACATACTTTAGCGAGGACCCTTCGACTGAGGGAAAGCTCGCACGCGCGCGTTCCACGCCGGCGCGCGGATCGTAAGCGTGCTCAGGTAGTTATCGAGTGCGACTTGACCTCCATGCAGCCGACGATTTACTGTGCTGCCAAAGCTAATTTCGGCGTGTGCGAGAAATTCGAGGGCCGGCGCAGATGGCACATCGACGGTGGCGCGAGTGCGGTTTAGCCGCAATGTGGACGACCCGTGGTTGGAGGCTGGCTGTCGAGACTGAGCGCTTCCTCTCTCCCGGCATGCCCGCATTCGGGTTCGGAAAGGACTACCTATGGTGAGCAAATCACCGGAGGAGCATGCCCGGAATTTCGATCTTCGTCACGAAGATTTCGGCGACCAAGAATTCCTCTACGAGGTCTACGCGGTGATGCGGGAGAACGGACCGTTCAGCCACCAGGATGTCCCTTTCCTGGGACAGACTCCGGGGGGCGCGTGGGTCGCCACCCGCTACGACGACTGTTATGAGATCTTGCGTGATTGGCGCAGCTTCTCCAGCAAGCCCGTCGGCGGCAACCCGACGTCGTTCGGCGACATCGTGATCAACTTGGATCCACCACGACAGCAGCAGCTTCGCAAAGTTCTCAACCCATATTTTTCCCCGGGCCGGATGAAGGACCTGGAGCCCCAGGTGCGCGCGATTACCGATGGGTTGATCGACAATTTCATCGAATCGGGACGCGGCGATCTCGCCGACGTCGCATGGCAGCAACCCGGGATCGTGTTCTTCCGGCATTTGCTCGGCATGCCCGTTGAGGACGTGCCGCTCTACATCGAGGCCGCTGACCTCGGGATCAATGGTGAGAGCGAAGAGGTCCGAATCGGTGCGATGACGAATCTCTACCATCGCGTGCGCGACGAGATCGACAAACGGCGTAGTGAACCGCCGCGTGACGACCTTATCGATGTCTTACTCGCTGCCGAGATCGACGGCGAGAAGTTGAGCTTCGACGACGCTGTCGCGAATGCGCTTCTGCTGGTGCAAGCGGGGCTTGAAACAACCTCTAGCGCAATGTCGTTCGCCTTCTTCTATCTGGGCACCCATGCTTCGGAGCGCGACCGACTCGTACGCGAAGCCGAGTTGATGCCCACAGCGATAGAGGAATTCATCCGGTTCGCCGGTTCGGTCCACGGATTGCATCGCTCAGTCGCCGAACAGGTTCAACTAAGCGGCCAGAAGTTCTGTCCCGGGGAGACGGTCGTCGTAAACTATGCGGCCGCCAACCGCGACGCGCGCGAGTTCGACGAGCCGGACAAGTGCATTCTCGACCGACAGACAAATCGCCACCTCGGCTTCGGAGCCGGCGTCCATCGCTGCCTAGGTTCCAATCTCGCCCGACTCGAGTTCCGGGTGGGCGTCGAACAGACCCTCAAACGGATACCCGACTACGCCATTCCGCCAGGGGCAAAGGTTGATTTCCACGGGAATTCGGTCACTCGGGGCTACCGCGCCCTGCCCGTCGTCTTCACGCCGGGTGCCCGCGTCGGCCAGTAAGGGACGGTGAACAACCGCCCACATCATTTCGCAGCCAACGCAATAGGAATTTTCACCTGAGGAGGAACCTGTGGACAAGCAAGATCTTCAATGGATGATCTCCGTCGATGACCACATCATCGAGCCGCCGAATCTATGGGTCGACCGCGCATCGGCCGCCGACCGCGATCGAGTGCCACACGTCGAGCGCATCGACGGCGTCGATACGTGGGTCTACGAGCAAGCGCGCGCGTCGGTGCTGGGCATCTTGGTCGCGGCTCACCAAAGGCCGGCCGAGTATTCCCCGCTGCCAGTGAATTACGACGCTATGCCCCGCGCATACTTCGACCCGGTGGCCCGCATCCCTGACATGGACGAGGATCATGTGATCGCGGGACTGAACTTTCCGTTCTTCCCCCGGTTCTGTGGTCAGATGTTCGCCCACCTCGGTGACCGCGACCTGGGTCTCAAGTGCGTGCGGGCGTACAACGACTTCGTCATCGATGAATGGTGCGCGGCGGCGCCCGGTCGCTACATCCCCATGGTCATCGTCCCGTTGTGGGATACCCGTTTGGCCGTCGAGGAGGCGCTACGGTGCGCCGGCAAGGGGGCCAAAGCCATTGCCTTCTCGGAGAACCTGCACCCGTTGGGATTTCCGTCTATCCACTCGGGGGCATGGGACGACTTCTTCGCGGTGGTGAACGAGACGAAGATGCCGCTGTGCACGCACATCGGATCTTCCTCGGTTAGCCCGACCACATCTCCTGACGCACCTTTCGGCGTTCAGGCGGTCAACATCAACCTCAATCTCGCGAACTCAACTACGGATTGGTTGTTCTCGGGCAAGCTGCAGAAGTACCCCGACCTGAAGATCGTGCTGGCCGAGGGCGGCATCGGCTGGATCCCCTACCTCATCGAGCGTGCAGAACACGTCGCCTCCGACTACCAGTACCTGCGCACCAACAATTGGGCGGTTGATCCGGCCACGATGCGCTTGACCCCGGTGCCCACCAATCCCGAGATTTTTCCGGAGTCACCGCGCCAGCTCTTCCGCGACCACATGTACGGCTGCTTCATCGAGGATGACTTCGGGGCGGCCAACCTCGACTCCATCGGCGTCGACAATGTGATGATTGAAACGGATTATCCGCACACCGACAGCCTGTGGCCCAACTCCCTTCAGGCCGCCCATAAGGCACTCGACGGCCGGTCCGACCTCGACAAGTACAAAGTGCTGCAGGGTAATGCACGCCGGGTCTTCGACTTTGAGCCCGCCGCGTATCCGACCCTGGCGTAATCTGCGGCTGACGGATTCGTTTGATGCGTGAGTACCAGAGCTTCATCGACGGTAAGTGGTTGAGCGACAACGCTATCGGCACCATCGATGTTATCGATCCGTCGAATGAAGAGTTGATCGGCCGAGTCGTCGATGGTGGACCAAAGCAGGCGGCAATGGCGATCGAGGCTGCCCGGCGAGCTTTCGACGAAGGTCCGTGGCCGTGGATGTCCGTCCGGGAGCGGGCGAAGATCATCAAGCGATTCGCTGAGATCCTCGATGAGCGCAAAGCGGAGCTTCGGGAGCTAGTCGTCGCCGAGATCGGCTCGACCGGCTTCATCACGGACCTGATTCAGGTTGGCGGCGCCATCGAGGCCGCCCACTACTATGGCGAGTTCGTCGAACACGATGTGACGTGGGTGGAAACACCCGGCGGCCCTGTGGTTTCGCCGACCGGCCTGGGGGGCGTGACGGTAGTTCGTGAACCGGTCGGGGTGGTCGGCGTCATCACTCCATTCAACTTTCCTTTCTCGATAAACATTCAGAAGTGCTTGGCCGCGTTGGCCGTCGGCTGCACTGTGGTACTGAAGCCCCACCCATGGACTCCGATGAACGCCCTGGAGCTGGCCAAGGTTGGCGAGGAAGCGGGCCTGCCGCCGGGAGTGTTCAACGTGGTCGTGGGCGGTGCCGACGTGGGAGAGGAGCTGTGTACGCACCGAGGCGTCGACATGATCGGGTTCACCGGTTCTACGGCGACCGGTCGACGCATCCGCGAGCTTTCGGCGGCAACGATGAAACGCACACAGCTGGAGCTAGGCGGCAAGAGTGCGCACATCGTGCTCGACGATGTCACCGAAAGTGACGTTGCGGGAATAGGATTCGGACAGGTGCTGATGCATGCCGGACAAGCATGCACCGTCACGTCGCGACTTCTGTTGCCCGAGCATCTGCTCGACGCGTATGTCGAGGGTGTCAGAGCCATGGCTCCAATGATCACGGTGGGGGACCCGCGTGATCCCACGACTGTGGTTGGCCCGCTGATCAGGGATCAGCAGCGTCAACGAGTTGAATCCTTCGTTGAAGCGGGCCTACAAGACGGCGCGCGGCTGGTGGTCGGCGGCAAACGTCCCGAACATCTCGAACGCGGCTTCTACTACGAACCGACGGCATTCGTCGACTGCCGCAGCGACATGCGTTTGTGCCAGCAAGAGGTTTTCGGTCCCGTTTTGGCGGTGATGACCTATCGTTCCGAAGACGAGGCCATCCGCATCGCGAACGACTCCATCTACGGTTTGGCAGGTCTGGTAATGACTCGCAACGCCGCGAAGGGATTCAACGTGGCGAGGCAGGTCAGAACCGGCACCATCATGGTGCAGACTGTCGCACCCGGTGTCGATCTAGGAGCCAATCCGGGCGGAGGGCAGGGCCCAGGCTGGTCTCTACCGGCGCGCGGGATGTTCAACGGCGGGGGGCCATTTGGTGGCTTCAAGCAGAGTGGGCTTGGCCGAGAGCAGGGGCGCTGGGGCTTCGAGGAATACACCGAGCTGAAATCGATCACCATGATGTAGCGGGGCACTGCACCTTCGACGACGTGGCGCGGATCCGCGTCGGGACTTGGGGTTGGAAAGGTCGCGCTATGGAACTTCTCAAGGATGTCCGAGTCCTCGAGGTGTCACTCTTCTCCGCGGATGCGCTGGGTGGTCATCTGGCTGACCTCGGCGCAGAGGTGATCAAGGTGGAGCCGCCTGGCGGCGGGGGTTTTCGCGGTTCGGCGGTTTCCGGCGGCGAGCTGCAGGACTCGCACTGGAACCGGGGCAAGAAGAGTGTGGCGATCAACTTGAAAACGTCTGACGGGCAAGATGCGTTTCGCCGCCTGGCCGCGAAATCGGCGGTGATGATCGATGGACTACGTTACGGAACCGCGCCGCGGCTGGGCTTCAGCTACGACGACATCGTCGCAGTCAATCCGACAGTCGTCTATTGCGTGCTCAATGGCATGGGCAGCTATGGGCCCTACACCCGATTACCCACTCACGGGCTGTCCTTCGACTGTTTCGCCGGCTTGAGTCCGCCGATCATCGACGCGGACGGAACGCCACGCCTTTCTGGCGCGGCGACAGGGACGACAGGTGTTCTGGCGGGACCGCTATACGCAGCGATGGGCGTACTCGCCGCGTTGCGTGCCGCCGAGCGCGACGGGAAGCCGCAGTACATCGAAGTAGCGCAGGTCGATGCGGCGATCAACTGGAACTTTCAACACCTCACAGCACTGGCGAACGGTCAACCCACCTATGGCGAGGGAATCCGCGCTTCGCTTCGTTACCAGTACTACGAAACGAACGACGGCAACTACGTGGTGTTCAACGCCCTGGAGGACAAGTTCTGGCTGAGATTCTGCGAGTCACTCGACAGGATGGATCTCTACCAACCGGGGCGCCAGAAGCCGGCGAAGGATGTCGAGGCAGAGGCCCGGCTGCGCGAGGAGCTAACAGCAATCTTTAAATCCCGCACCCGCAAGGAATGGACCGACTTCTTCATTGCGACCGATATCGCAGGAGCACCAGCATTTTTGGGAGCAGACCTCTTCGACGACGACCACGCGAAGGCGCGCCGACTCGTCTACGAGCAGGCCCAGCCGGACGGGACGCTTCAGCGATTGATCGGGACGTGCATCAAGACGAAACCCGACGAACGATTTGCACCGCCAGCGGCGCCGCACGTCGGGCAGCATACGGAAGAGTTACTCGGCGCCCTGGCGGGCTACGACGCGGCCGGAATGGAGCGCCTTCGTTCGTCGGGTGCAATCTGAACGTCGGCGCGTGCCGCACTCGCGAAGTTTGCTCGTAACGGCGTTGTCACACTCGCGGCAACAGGTGACGCTTCCTGACATCGCCAGGGCGCCGAGTAACACCACGTCCGTTGAAACCTCGTGAACCCCCGACGGCCAACGCAGTATCGGTGTCGACTCCGGCTTTCAAGCGTCGCTCGAGCCCTGCTTGCAAGCGGCGGTGCGTTTGAGGGCGCTTCCATGTTGATGCCATCAACACCTTCAGCGTATCGGCAGGTCGATTCACGTACTTTCGCGTCGTTTCGCGTACTCTAATTTCGCATTTTCCCAGCTAGCGCAACTTTCGCGACGGGCTCGATTCCCGGCAAGCTCCACCGAGAATGTGAATCGAACGCTATCGTCGCGCAGGCAAAGCTTCGTTTGCTTTGATTACCGCCAGTGAACTCTCACGATGGACTTTTGCAGCTAGATGAGGAGCTCTCATGACCTATCGCCGTCTTGCTTGGGCGCTCTGCGCGGTGATGGCGGCGGCCATCATTCCCGTCGAGGCCCACGGCGAGCCGCCGACGAAGTGTCTGACCAACACTCCCAAGGGCAAGCAGGTCTACGTGCCCTGCGATCTGCTCAACGCCGGCGCCAACTTCCCACCCGGGCAGCGTTGTCCTCCACCACTCGAGCAGTACCCGAAAGATGTGGCGGACTGGTGCGGCGAAGGCCCAGGCCTCGCGAGTACTACGCCCACGACTCCCACGACGCCGACGAGTCCCACGACTCCTACGAGTCCGACGGCGCCAACCAGTCCGACGACTTCGACGACCCCAACGAGTCCGACGACCTCAACGAGTCCTAGGACCTCAACCAGTCCGACCTCGACGAGTCCGACGAGTCCTGCGACCACGGCGAGTCCTACGAGTCCGGCGGCTCCAGGCGATGCCGGGTGAGGACGTCCTCCATGAGCGGTGGTGGTGTTGCGATGACCAAGCAGTCCCAGCCGCCGGAGCGTCGCCCGGTTGACAGTTACGGAATCTCGTACACAACCATCTTGTCGGCGATGCCGCGCAGCGCGGCCTCTTTCCGAATCGGCCGGATCGACTCCTTTTCCAGGATGGCGGCGACGCCGGGCGCGTCGATCACGGGGCCGGTGATGTGGATCTCCTGCGCGGTTGACAGGCTCTGCACCCGGGCCGCGATGTTGACGGTCTGGCCGAAATAGTCCTGTCGCTCGTTGAGCATCACCGCGAGACATGGCCCCTCATGGATCCCGATCTTGACGACCAAATCGGACTTGCCGCGCTCGGCATTGAGCTTGTCCATCGCGGCCCGCATCCGCAAGCCCGCGACAAGCGCGTGGGCCGGCTCGACAAAGGTCGCCATCACGGCGTCCCCGATGGTCTTGACCACGGCGCCCTTTTCGGCCGCGACGATTTCCAGCAGCGCGTGAAAGTGCGCGCGCACCAAGTCAAACGCGGCGAGGTCGCCGACCCGCTCGTACAACGCGGTCGACCCCTTGAGGTCGGTGAACAGAAAAGTCAACGAGGTGATTTTGAGACGCTGATCAATTTCGAGGTTGTCGGCCTTGAACACATCGCGGAATGTCTGGTTCGACAGCATTCGCTTGGCGGTGAGGAACGGCCTGCGCTTGCCCAGCACGCGGTGGAGCGCGTCGGCCCCGACAAACACGGTGGGCAGCGTCCGCACGGCGGACTGATTGTCGAGCGCGAGCCGCAGCGGACCCGGACGCAAGGTACTCGACTCGGTCGGCGGATGCGCTTTGTTGAAGATCAGCCCGAGCTGCTGATGTTCCTCGGTCGGCTCGCCCTGGACGTCGATGAAATGCGCGGCGTGCGTCACCGGGTCGAAAACGATGATGAATTCCGGCGGAAGCTGGATAGACAGCACCGCCTTTTCGCCGGCGGGCAGCTCCAGCGCATCCAGTGTCACTTCCTCGGTCAGCGAGGCAAAGGAATCCCCATCGAGATCGATGCCCGAACTCCAGAACACCTGCTTGTAGTAATCCCAGAGCGGCAAGGTGTTGGGATCGTGGGCGGCAATCCGCCGGACCTTGGGGCTGACGGTAAAGGCCACCTCGACCTGCTCGTCGACGGAAGGCTCGTAGCCGCAGGCGCATAATCCGCAGCGATAGTCGTCATCACGCAGCGATTTCAGGGTGTCGTGCGCGTCCAGTACGCCGCTGCAACCGGGACAAAGCACATTCCAGGTGAGATCGAACAGGCCAATCCGTGCGGCATGCAGGAAGCCGGAGATCACCTTTTCTTCGTCGAAGCCGGTGCGCTTGGCGAAATCCAGTGCGTTGATTCGGTTGAGCTCATGATCTTCACCGTCTTCGATCAGCCGTGCGATGGCGTCCGCGACGGCCCGATCGGCGGTTTCCTTGAGCACCGAAAGCTGGGGCAGGGTGTCGCTCATCACTTCAACCTAAATGGATCGCCGCGACCAGGCACTAGAGATTTCGCTGACTCACCGGTGCCGATTCCCGGCAGCTCCTCAAGAGGAACGGCCGCCCCTGCAATTGGCAGAGACGCGTCAGCGGAAACGAACGTTCAACGTCGCCAAGCCGAAGATCTTTCGGCCACCGGACTTCGCCCCGACCAGGACGACACCGGTGCGGGTCTCCGGGTCCAGTGATTTGACCTTGCCGCTGAACTCGATATCGCAGCCCTCTTTGGCCGACACGATCGCGGGTGCCGAGAGCCGTACCGCGTAGCGGGTGACCGCGCCGGGGTCGCCTGTCCATGTGGAGGCGAATCCGGCACCTAGCCCCATGGTGAGCATTCCGTGGGCGATCACGTCGGGCAGGCCGGCCAGCTTGGCGATCTCCTCGTCCCAATGGATCGGGTTGGCGTCTCCGGCCACGCCCGCATAGTTCACCAGGTCCCCGCGAGACAGTCGGGTGTGATGCACCGGTAGTTCGTCGCCAACCTTCACGTCCTCGAAGGACGGCGTCCCCGGCGTGCGAGTGCTGCCGTGCTCGGCGATCCGAATCTCGCCCTCGGGGCGCACTGTCTTCTCGTACGCGTCATCGGCTTCACCGACCGCGGTGAGGTCCACGTCATGCATCATGATGTTCGGCACTGCCAGCTTGATCGCGGGATCGACATCCTCGGCGGTGACTCCGACGACGGTGGTGTGCAGGGTGTGCACCCGCTCGCCGGCCGCGTCCGTGAAAGTGTTGGTCACGGTGATCAGGTCCCTACCTGCGATCCTGCGCACCGACGTCAGTTCGACGTCAATGTGCAGTTCGTCGCCGGCCACGATCGGTCGGTGCTGTTCGAACAGCTCTTCGGTCTGCATGTAGGTGTCGTAGCCGACGACGACCTGTTCGAACATGCGGCGATTGCAGGTCATGCCCGGCGTCGACGTGAATGTCAGCGGCGCCACCAGGTCCGGATATCCCAGCTCAGCAGCTGCGGCGACGTCCCAATGCGCAGGGTGATAGTCCTGCACGGCGCGCGCGTACTCGCGTAACTTCTCGCGACCGACCAGGTAGGTGCCGTCCATCTGGTAGTAGTGGCCGACCCGCGATTCGAGCGCCGACGCTTCTGCTGTGGTCATGAATTGCTCAACTTTTCTATCGGCCAGTTCGGTGAGGCCGACCAAAGCACAGTAACGCGCGTTGCGCCGAGGATGACGTCCGCGAATTCCCTACGCCGCGCCGTGTCGAAACCTCGTGGTTATGCCAGGCACGTACCCGCGCAACTTTGACGCCGCCTACGAAAGTGATTGTCGCTGCCGGCCTGTCAACGGCACTGGCTAGCGATTAGGAAGCGTCGCGCAGGCGCGTCTCCACATCCTTGATTCCCTGACGCAGGTGCTGGGCCAGGTACCACTCCTCGCCGCTATGGGCATCGCGTAACGCCACGTCCACTGCCGATTTGGCATCCGAGAGGTGTCCTCGGCGTTCGTCCCCGTGAGTGGTGATGGCATGAAGCACGGCCCCCACGGCCTCCTGACACGCGTTCGCGAAACCGCTGAGATGTGTGACCGCCATGCTGACCCCTTCGTCTACCCGTGTCCAGCAAGTGCCCGCTGTCACGAAACTACAAACATTCCGGCGAGTGGGGTCCGGACGGGCTCCGTTGAAAGCGCCGTGGGAGCCCTGGTCAGTTGCCGGCCTCGATCGACGCGACCCTTGCGGCCGCGTCGGGACCGCAGAAGCGCTGCAGGTCCACTCCGCCCGCACCGAGGAGGTCGTCGATGCGGCGCTTGAGGTCACCCGAAGAAAGGTGGGCGTACAGGTTTCGACCCGGGCAAGACGTTTGGGCTAGGTCTCGATGGCCCGCCAGTGTGTCGGTTGAAACGTGGAAAGTCTGGGCAGCCCACGCGAAAGCGCGAGCTGCCCCCTGGAGCTGGGCCTCCGGCACGGCCTCTTGATCGAAGTCTCCTTCGCAGAGGACCAGGAAATGACCCGTCGTGTCGTAGTCCGTCGCGGTATCGCCCGCGATCTCGGTGCTGCGCAGTTCGTAGATGTCGCCATTGCGGTCGACGCCGACGTGATAGGCGATGTCGATCCATCCGTGCTGGTCCTGGTGGTATCGCTGATCCTGCCGGAGATGGCCTGGGGCATTGCGGTTTTCGCCGAGGACGACGGCCTCGTGGTGCAGGGTCATCCGGGTGATGGTGTGGCGCTTCCCTCCGGAGCGGGCCGGCCGGGCGCCCCACGCGTCCCGGCACAGCAACAGCGCTGAAGTGGTAGCGGTCAGGTTTGCACTGATCGTCGGGGTCGGTGCGGGAGCCGGGGCTGAAGGTGGCATCGGGCCGGTCTCCGACATGGCAGTCGAGCAGCCGCAGACGAGGGACGCCGCACCGGCGCTCCCGGCCAGCGCCAGCAACTGACGGCGGCTGAAAAAAGCTGGCCGGCCGGACGCGGGCTCACACACGGTCCTCACGATACGGGCGTGAGCCGGCCTTCTGGCGAGATCAGATCAGGCGAGGCGGGTATGCGTAAATGCCTGAGGAATTTGCTCGTTACGCTGCTCGGCGGCGCATTGGTAGGCAGGGTATCCGAGGTAGCCCACGCCGGCCAGGACGGCTAAGCACAGGACCACCGGCCAAAAATGAATTGCCAGCCCAAGGGCGAACAGACCGGCGATCACCCCAGCGACAATCCGCCCGGGTATTGGAGTTGCTCACCGACCCGTTCGCACCCACGCGCAAAACCCGATGGGGTCTTTCCCATCAGTCGACGTTGTTCGATCCCGACTCATAGATTCGCATTGATCGAGCGGCTAGCGCGTCCCCATGACCCGACATGTATTTCCCTCGGCCCGAATGCTTTTCGAAATTGCTACCGGCCAAGTCTCGCTGGATGCAGGGATGGGAATATTTTGAGGCGGCAAGGATCGAAGAATCTCTGATGAGCCTTGGAGATCGGGCCTTCGCGTCATCGGTTAACACCGCTGTGGGTTTGGCGGTTCCATCCAGCGTTTGCGGCCATCATTCCGAGAATTCTCGGCTCAGTGCGGTTGCGCGGCGGTTAAACGGATATCCCAGTTCTTTGACCATCGATTGTGGTGGCCCGAAATTGACGGTCCCGGAGGATCAAAGATGGGCATAGGAATTTCAGTCGAGGGGCTGAGCAAGTCATTCGGCTCTGCGCGGGTGTGGGAAGACGTCACGCTGGACATCCCTGCAGGTGAGGTGAGCGGGCTGATAGGCCCGTCCGGCACCGGCAAGTCGGTTTTTTTGAAGTCATTGATCGGGTTGCTGCTGCCGGAGCAGGGCAAGATCATCATCGACGGCAGCGACATCATGAAGAGCACGGCGAAAGAGCTCTACGAGATCCGCAGGTTGTTCGGCGTCATGTTCCAGGACGGCGCGCTGTTCGGCTCGATGAACCTGTACGACAACACGGCGTTCCCGCTGCGCGAGCACACCAACAAGAAGGAAAGCGAGATCCATGACATCGTCATGGAGAAACTCGAGCTGGTGGGCTTGGGCGGCGACGAGAAGAAGTTGCCCGGCGAGATCTCCGGCGGTATGAAAAAGCGCGCCGGCCTGGCCCGCTCGCTGGTGCTCGACCCGGAGATCATCCTCTGCGACGAGCCCGACTCCGGCCTGGACCCCGTCCGCACCGCCTACCTGAGCCAGCTAATCCTCGACATCAACGCGCAAACTGACGCCACGATCCTGATCGTGACGCACAACATCAACGTCGCACGCACTGTGCCGGACAACATCGGAATGCTGTTCCGAAAGCACCTGGTCATGTTCGGCCCACGAGAAGTGCTGCTGACGAGCGACGAACCGGTTGTGGGGCAGTTCCTCAATGGCCGCCGCCTCGGGCCCATCGGCATGTCGGAGGAGAAGGACGAGGCGACGATGGCTGAAGAGCAGGCCCAGGTCGACGCCGGCCACCACGCCGGTGGTGTAGAGGACATCGAGGGCATGCCGCCGCAGATTACCGCCACACCCGGCATGCCGGAACGCAAAGCCATCGAGCGTCGCCGTGCCCGGGTGCGTGAAATCCTGCCCACGCTACCGAAGAACGCGCAGGCGGCGATCCGCGAGGACCTCGAAGGCACCCACAACCACCAGTCCGGCCAGTCCGGCGACGAATCAGGCGGGCGCGGGCGCGAGGACACAGATACGCCATCGACCACTGCCGCACACAGGCGTTGAGCGGGCAAAGCGCTATGCCGGTCGGTGTCTGGGGCGGACCAACTGCGATGCGACAGCACATTTCGACACTGCACTCTTCGCCGATGTGCCGGCACACCGGCCGCTGTTCGGGCGCATGCCCGCGTTCGGTTTACGACAGGAGCGCGCAATGAGCTTCAACCTCGCCGCCATCCTTCGTGAATCTTCAAATGCCCATCCCCATAAACCGCTCTGCCATCTCGGGGAGCAGACCTTCAGCTACGCTCAGGTCGACGAGCTCTCCGGTCGGATCGCCACCAGTCTGCGTGCCCTGGGCGTGCGTCGCGGTGACAAGGTGGCGGTGCACCTACCCAACATGCCCCATTTCTTGTTCGCCTATTTCGGCATTCTGAAAGTCGGTGCGGTGCTGGTGCGGCTGAACCCGCTACTGCGCGCGCCTGAGATCTTTTACCGCCTCGCCAATTGTGGCGCGCGACTGCTGATCACCTTCGAGACCTCGGCTGGAGAGGCTCTCCGCGGCGCCGCCGAAATCGATGGGCTGCCAACGTATGTGGTAAAGGCGCCGATGAACGCCCAACTGCCCGCGGGCACACATCATTTCGATGAGCTGTATTTCGCCGAAGACACCAAAGAGATCGAGCCGACCGATGCCGACGACACGGCGGTCATCGTGTACACCAGCGGCGGTAGCGGCAAACCCGACGGCGCTGAGCTCACACACTTTCAGTTGTACAGCAGCTGCACCAGCGCCCAGGAGCCTGTTTGGTTTCCGCGATGAGGGCCTCATGTATCGCGCGCTGCTTAAGGTGGACGCCGGTGACCGCGACCTGACGCATTGAGTTCGGCGAGCACCTGAAACCTGCTGTAGCTGAATGTATTCGGGCATATGGACCACGCTCATGTCCCACCTAGCGCGTCCCGCACGCGTCCCCGCGCCCGGTCGAGCCTGGCGGCGGCCTCGGTCGCGTCGACGCCCGCGAGCAGGGCGACGATCGCGGTCTTGGCGTGACCTCCGGCGGCGGCGAGCGCGGCGGCCGCGGTCTGTTCGTCGACGCCGGCCACGTCGCGCACGATCCGCACCGCGCGGCGGCGCACCTTCGCATTGGTCGCGCGCACGTCGACCATCCGCGGCCCATAGGCCTTGCCGAGGGCGATCATCACGCTCGTCGAAAGCGCATTGAGCACGACCTTCTGCGCCGTCCCCGCGGTGAGCCGCGTGGACCCGGCGAGCACCTCGGGCCCGGTCAGCAGCTCGATCACCACGTCGGCAGAGGCCTCGCTGCTCGGATTGTTGACTATCGCGACCGTCAAAGCACCCACCGCGCGCGCGTGCTCAAGCGCTCCCAGCACGTATGGCGTGCGGCCGGACGCCGTGATCCCGACGAGGGCGTCGGCGGCGGTCAGGCCCCCGAGATCGGTGACGTCGAATGCGTCCTCCGCGTTTTCTATCGCCTCGGTCAAAGCCGTTGGTCCGCCGGCGATCACGCCGCACACCAGGTCGGTGCCGAACGTCGGTCCACACTCGGCCGCGTCGAGCACCCCGAGCCGGCCGGGTGTCCCGGCGCCGGCGTAGATCAGGCGGCCGCCGTGTTCGAGCCGCGCGGCGATCGCCTCGGCGGCCGCCGCGATCCGCGGCACCGCCGCCGACACCGCGCCATGCGCCTCGCCCTCGGCGGCGACGAGGAGCGCGACGACCTCCGCGATGGGCCGCGCGTCGAGGTCGTCCAGGCCTGGTCGCACGGCTTCGGTGGCGAGCGCATCGAGGCCGTGCGTCACACCGGCGGCCCGGATCCGGATCAGGTGCGGCTCGTGGATCGCTCCGAGCCGCAGCGCGCCTTCGAGCCCGTCGCCGGCGGCAGGGATGAGGTCGAGCCGCTCGCGCAGCGCTTCGATCCGCGCCAGTCCGCCGACCATCGCCACCGGGCCATCCCCGGCCGCGCGGGCGGTCGCGGCGAGCGCCTCGGCGGCGGCGCTGATGATCGCGAGCGCCGCGGCGTCGCCCTGCGCAGCAATCACGTCGGGCGCGAAGGACGCGAGTGCGGCGGCGTCGGTGAGCTGCGCGGGCCAGGTCGCCGGCGCGCCGAAGCGGGCGCGGGCGGCGTCGAGCAGGGCGGTGGACGGCCCGCGGCCGTCATGGCCGCGCAGGGCTGCGCGCAGCCCTGCGGCGCCGATCCACGTCCCCCCGCCCTCGTCGCCCAGCCACGGGCCCCAGCCGTCGGCGGTCCGCAGCGCGCCGTTCGCGTCGATCGCGAGCGCCACCACGCCGGTGCCCGCGATCAGCACGACGCCCGGCTGCCCATTCAGCGCGCCCGCGTGCGCAATCACCGCGTCACTGGTCATCGTGATACGTTGCGCCTGAAGCGATTTCAGCAGAGCGCCGCCCAGTGCGCGCGCCGCATCGGGCGCCGCCAGGGCCCCTGCGGCACCCACGACCACCTCGTCGAAGGGGCCGAAATCTCGCGTTACGGCCACGATCGCCGCCTCCGCGGCCCGCACGCCGCCGGGCGTCGCAAGCCCCGGCGCGCCCGCACCCATTACCCTCCGGCTGCCAGCCGCGGCCCGACAGGACGTCTTGCCGAGATCGACGGCGAGGATCATCGCAGCTTCTGTGCGAATTCGACGATGTTGCCGTCCGGGTCAGCGACGTGCAGCGTCCGTTCCCGCCATGGTCGATCCACCGGTCCGCGCAGGATCTCGACTCCGAGCTCTCTCAGCCGTTCCGCTTCCGCATCTACGTCATCGATCAGGAAGCCGATCTCACCGCAGGGAGGGTTTCCGCCGTCGCGACCGATGAGCTCCGGCAGCTTCGAGCGTTCGAAAAGCGAGAACTTCGTGTTCTCCATTTCGAACTCGACATAGCCGTCGCCCTCGATGCGCACCCGAAGCCCGATCACGTCGCGGTAAAAAGCCACCGACCGGTTGAGCGACTCGACATAGTGGATGACGTAGTCCAAACGCACCATGCAATGCACGGTATCGGTTCGCGCGGTGAAGGTTCAGCGACCGGTGAATGTCGGAGCGCGGCGCTGGGCCGCCGCCGTCACGCCTTCGCGGAAGTCGGCGGTCGCCGCAAGGCGGGTTTGTTCCTCGAGTTCGTGGGTGGTGGCCGCTGCGACGGCCTCGGCGAGGCCGGCGCGCATCGTGGCACGGATGCTCGTCAGCGCCAGAGGAGCCGAAGCGGCGATGCGCTCGGCGAACCGAATCGCCGCCGGCCGAACATCGCCGTCAGCGGCCAGTTCATCGAACAACCCCGCCGCATAGCCGACTTCACCACCGAAACGCTCACCGGTGAGCGCCCACTCGAGCGCTTTTTGCTGCCCGACGACACGCGGCAACGTGGCGGTGATCCCGAAGCCGGGATGAAACCCGAGCCGGCTGAAGTTGGCCGCGAATTTCGAGGAAGGCGCCGCCACTCGGAAGTCCGCGCTGAGGGCAAGCCCGAGCCCGCCGCCGACCGCGGCGCCCTGCACCGCCGCGACAACCGGCTTGCGGGCGCGGAACAAGCGGATGGCCTGGACGTAGAGTTCGCCAGGCAACGAGCGATTATCGGCGGGCTGGGAGAAGTCGGCGCCCGCGCAGAAGTGCTTTCCCTCCGCGCACAACACGATCGCACGGCACTCGATGTCGTCGTCCAGTCGCTCGTAGGCGTCGGCGATGCCCGTGATCAAAGCGGTGTCGAAGTAGTTGTTCGGCGGCCGATGGATCTCCACCATGGCCACGTGGCCGACGAATTCGATGGTCACATCAGTCATAGCTGTTCCAAAAGTTCGCGCACCGCGGCATTGAATGTCTCGGGCTGGTCCATATTCGCCGCATGCCCCGCGTTGTCGATGACGAGTTTGCGGGAATTGGCGATCTTGCGGTGCATGTAGTCGGCCGGGGCCAGAAAGTCGGCGTCTTGGGCGCCGACGACCACCAACGTGGGGACCGTGATGCTGTCGAGCGATGTGATCACGCGAGCGTCCTTTTGGGCCATCACACCGCGGGCAGCGCGCGGCAGCCCCTCGGGATGCGCATGCAATGCCTGAGCGACTTCCACCGAGGCCTCGGCGCGCCCTTCGCCGCGCTCAAGTTCTCGAGCGCGTCGTTCCACCCACGCGTTCCATTTGTCGCGCGCGTCGTCGTTGCGATAACCCGGCCCCGTGTCGACCAGCACCAGCGCGGCCACGCGCTGCGGATGGACGAGGTGGAAGGCCAGGGATAGGTAGCCGCCCAGGGACATTCCGCCGAGTACGGCGCGATCGGCACCTGCGGCATCGAGAATGGCCGCCATGTCGGCGATGCTGATCTGCTCGGTGTAGCGCTCCATGTCCTCGGGTGCGTCGCTGCTGCCATGACCGCGCTGGTCCCAGACGATGACCGGCCGGTCGACGCTCAAGGCATCGATGTTGGGGTTCCACATGGCCGCGGTGGCGCCGAAACCGTGTGTGAGCAACAGCGGCAAGCCCGGCGCGTCCGGGTTGTGCACCTGATAAGCCAGCGTGACCCCGTCTGGGCGCTGGAGCCGGTTCACGACACCACCTCCGACCCAGACTGAATGGCCGGGTACAGAGCGTCGGGGCCACCGGCGACCAGTGCCGCCCCGAGTCGCTCCGCCCAGCGGTGATGCCCCCCGGCTTCGTCTCGCCATGCCCAGAGCCGACGGGTCAGGTAATGCAACGGATACTCCTTCGTCATGCCGATAGCGCCATGCGTCTGGTGGGCGGCCGCCGTCACCAATTGAGCGGCCCGGTCGGCGAGCATTTTGGCGCAAGCGATTTCGAATCCACCCCTGCCGAGTTCGACCGCTTCGACCGCGCCGTCGAGGGCCGACGCGACCACTGCGGCCTGCTGGTGGATGGTGACCAAATGGGCTTGAACGGCTTGGAACCGACCGATGGGGCGGCCGAATTGCTCACGTTCGCCGCTGTAGCGCAATGTCATTGCCGCCACGGCATTTACCGCGCCCGTCATCAGCGCGGCACGGCCCAGCGCGGTGCGCTCCCATAGCGATTGTTCGGTGACCGAATCGGGTGCGTCTGCACGTGCGGTTACCGGAACAGCATCGAAAAGTACTGTGTCACGGGGCTCTTCGGCGAGGTTTACCCCGCGACGGACGGCCGGGCCTCCTGATGAGGTGGCCGGTCCGGGGGCGAGCACCACGACGCCGTCGACGAGTCCGATGACATGCTCGGCGCGGTGACCCCACGCTACGGCCGGCGCCGTACCGAACAGGCGGTCACCGTCGAGACGGAGCGTCGCGCCGGGTGGCAGGACCGTGCGAATGCCCTTGGGCAGCGCGAGACCGGCAGATGCCAATAGCCACCCGCCGACCAGTCCGGCTTCGGCCAGGGGCACCGGCGCCGCGTGCGCTCCCGCGGCGCGGAGCAATTCGATCGCGTCGGCGACGCCACCCCCGGCTCCACCCAGTTCCTCGGGAACCGGGACTTCGCTGAACCCGTTCTGCTGCAATGCGTTCCATAGCTGTGGTGCCCAGCCGGTGGTGTCGGCGTGGCCAACGTCCTCCCAACGGCTGTGCGTGGCAAACAGCTTGTCGGCGGCGGTGTACAGCTCGTTGTCGCTCACGACAATCCTTTGGCGGCGACGGAGCGCAGCACCTCAGTGGTGCCGCCCCGGATAGTGAACGACGGCGCATCCAGCGCGGCGCGACGCAACAACCGTTCGAACAACGACGGCTCCGGCTCCAGGCCGCACACGAGCTCGCGGTCCAACAACTCTCGCAGCGCGCGCACGACGTCTTGTTCGAACCGGGTCCCCATCTCCTTAATGAGCGCCGCCTCGGCCGCGGGGGTGTCACCGGCGTCGATCGCCCGGGCCACTGTCAGCGAGAGCCGGCGTAACACCCAGTATTGGGCCGCGAGCTCGCCGATCAGCCGGCTGCCTTCGCGACTGGTCGCCAGGTCCGGGTGTTCGCGGATGAACTCCTGGACGAGCAGGAACGTCGAGATCCAGCGATCGGGGCCGCTGCGCTCAAAGGCCAACTCGTCGGCGTTCTGTGCCCAGCCCTGCCCGATTTCGCCGATCACCATCTCGTCGGAAACCAGGACCTCGTCCAGAAGTACCTCGGCGAAGTGGTCGGTGCTGCCATTCAGGAAGGGGATCGGCTTGACCGTCACGCCGGGGCTGCGCATATCGATCAGGAATCGGCTGAGCCCCGCGTGCCGTTCACCGTCGCCGGTTCGGCACAGCGCGATCATGAAGTCGGCGCGCATGGCGTTGCTTGTCCACACCTTGACCCCCGACACCCGCCAGCCGTTCGTGTCGCGCACACCCTTCGTGCGGACCGACGCGAGGTCGCTTCCAGCGTCGGGCTCGCTCATGCCGATGCAAAAACACAACTCGCCGTGGCAGATTCGCGGCAACAGCCATTGCTTCTGTTCCTCAGTGCCGTAACGAAGGAGCACCTGGGCGATCTGTCGGTCGGCCACCCAGTGATGCCCAACGGGCGCGCCCCAGCGCAGCAGTTCTTCGACGACGACGAAGCGGTCGACGGCGGTGGCGTCGTGGCCGCCATAACGGGCCGGGACGGCCATGCCGATCCAGCCACGCTTGCCCAACGCGGCGGAGAACTGCGGATTCACCTCGGCGCTCATGCCGAGGCCAGGCTCGAACGTCCCCCAGGGCAGCTCCTCGGCCAGGAATGCCCGAACGCGTTGCCGCAATTCCAGCTCTGCGCCGGTGAGCGCGGCAGGCGACGTGACCATACGTGGCAGGCTAGCCACCCACTGCGAAGCGAGGAAAGGTACCGCCATGCAGGCGTAAGGTTCGACCATGAACGTCGCGGGCAGCGCGCCGGACATCCACTATGCCAAGAGTGGTGGCCTGAACATCGCGTACTCGGTGACGGGAGAGGGCCCCGACCTTGTCGTCGCCCCCGGCTTCATCTCACACCTCGACATCATGTGGGAAGAGCCGTCGGCCGTTCACTTCTACTCGCGGCTCGCGTCCTATCGTCGCGTCGTCACCTTCGACAAGCGGGGCACCGGCCTTTCGGATCCGGTCATGCACGCGCCGACGCTTGAAGAGTCCGTCGACGACCTGCGCGCGGTCATGGACGCGGCCGGATGTGAACGCGCCGACCTCGTCGGCGTTTCGGAGGGCGGCACGATGGCGATGCTGACGGCGGCCGGCCATCCCGAGCGCGTGAACGCGCTTGCCTTATATGGCACGTTCTCCCGCCTGCTCGAAGCGAGTGACTACCCGCTCGGCGTCACCGAGGAGCAGCTGTCGGCGTTGGTCGAGGTGAGTGCCAACGGCTGGGGTGAGGGCGTCGGATTGGGTGCATGGGCTCCGAGCCGACGGGGCGATGCCGCTTTCCGGCGGTGGTGGGCGCGGCTGCAGCGGGTGGCCGCCAGCCCGGGCATGGTCCGTAACATCTTCGCGCTCTATCCGCAGCTGGACATCCGCGACGTGCTGCCCACGATCCAGGCGCCGACGCTCGTACTCCACCGGCGCGACGACCAGATGGTGAGGCTGGAGATGGGTCGCTACCTCGCCGAACGCATCCCCGGGGCGAAATTCGTCGAGGTCGACGGCACCGACCACCTGTTCTTCACGGGCGACGCCGATGCCCTGCTCGACGAGATCGAAGAGTTCCTCACCGGCGTCCGGCCGCAGCCCGCGGTCGAGCGGGTCCTGGCCACGGTGCTGTTTACCGACATCGTCGACTCCACGAAGCGAGCGGTCGAGCTTGGTGACCGGCGCTGGAAGGAGCTGCTGGGCAGGCACGACGCCCAGGTACGGCGCCAACTCGCACGCTTCCAGGGCCGTGAGGTCAACACGACGGGCGACGGCTTCCTCGCCCGGTTCGACGGGCCCGCCCGGGCGATCCGGTGTGCCGCGGCGATCCGCGACGTGCTGCGCAGCCTGGGTCTTGAGGTGCGGGCGGGCGTACACACGGGCGAGGTGGAGTTGCGCGACGACGACATCAGCGGCATCGCCGTTCACATCGCCGCGCGGGTGGCAGCGGCGGCCGGTGCGGGCGAGGTGCTCGTCTCGCGCATCGTCGTCGATCTGGTCGCCGGGTCGGGTCTTGGCTTCACCGCTCGCGGCGCGCACACCCTCAAGGGCGTGGCCGGCGAGTGGGCGCTGTTCGCCGTCGAAGGTTGACGGCTACGGGTAATCCACGCGCTCAGTTCTCCGCGGACTGATCCGTCCGGGAATCCCAAATCGCCTGTGTGTCAACCCCGATCGAGGGGTGGTGGATTTCCTGGAAGTTCCGTCCGCCGCGACGGAATGTGGCGACGACGGCGGCCGGCACATCGTGTTCCAGGATCGGCGTGGACAGCCACTCGCAGGGTCGTATGTGCACCAAATCCACCGCCGCAGCGGTCTCGTCGGCGTCGTAGACGTAGGGCCCGGAGATGCGGCCCAGCCAGAACCACCCGCTGGTGTCGCGGGTCCACACAAACGAACCTTCGTCGAGCTCGGCGAATCGGGCGACCCGATGGACAAGTCGCTCCTCTTCGCCCGAATTGCTCACAAGTCGACCGAATCCGCACACGCCGAGCCGGCGAGCGCGATCGATGGCGGCTTGCGGCTCGACGGCATCGTTGCGCGAACGCATCGGCGCGCGGTAGACGGCGACCATGAGAGACATCGTGCGCCTCGACCCTGCAGCCGACCCGATGCGGGCCCTTTCCTGCACAGCGCGCCTGACGACGTTTTAATCTCCCGACATGGATCGCATCTGGCAGTGGGCGTGGGATCGGTACGGGGCGAGGTACTACTGGTGGGCGTTATGCGTGGCCGCGTATCTCGTTTCGCTTCCCGTTTACTCCGTGTTCATAACTCTGCCAATCGTCGCGTCGGAGAAGTCCGGACGATACGTTGACGCGATCGCCGTCACCGTTGTCGCCGTGGTGGTACTCGTGTGCATCATGGTCTTTCCGGGCCGCCAATGGATTCGCTTCATGGGGCAGTGGGCAGCCGGTCGTGAAATCGATCGAGCGGCCGCACTCGAGGAGACCTACCGCTACAGCCGCAGATCGTCGGTCTTGACGGTCTGGGCGACCGGCGTCTGGGCCGCTGCGCTATCGGTTGCCGTCGGCGCGATCGGCGGAGCGGCGTGGACCCGGTTGGTGCAATACGGGATCCGCGGCGCCGTCGTCGGAATAGCGGTGCAGCTGATTGCTTATCACAGCATCCTGGAGGCGATGCAACGTCCGGTCAGGATCGCCCTGGCCGGCGACACCGGGATCGGGGACTCCTTGCCGCACTCGCGTCCGAGTTTTGCCACTCGCTCGAACGTGTCCATGCTTGCGGCCGCGTTCGGCTACGCCGTTGCTGGCGCTATGTTCGCGACGGTGCTCAACCCGGTCAGCGATGCGCCGATCCTGTCCGCCGCGATCGGATGCGTGTTGACGCTGGTTTTCGCAGTGCCGGTCACGGTCGGTATCGGGTTTTCACACTCTCTGCAACCTGTTCGCGACCTCGCTAGAGGCGCCGAACGTGTTGCGGCGGGGGACTATAGCCAACGCTTGCCGGTCGTCCAGGACGACGACCTGGGCGCTCTGGCCGCATCATTCAATCGCATGCAGACGGGATTGGCTGAGCGACAACGGCTTCAGGCCGCGTTCGGCACCTACGTCGATCCGGCCCTCGCTGCGCGGCTGCTCGAGCAGGGCGACGACGTGTTCACCGGGGAGCGTCGCGAGGTGAGCGTGATGTTCGTCGATATCCGTGACTTCACCCCGTTCGCCGAGGCGAACTCCGCCGAGGACACCGTCGCCCGGCTCAACGCGCTGTTCGAAATCGTCGTGCCCGCCGTCGTCGACGCCGGTGGGCACGTCAACAAGTTCCTCGGCGACGGAGCGCTGGCCGTATTCGGCGCCCCCAACGACCTCGTCGATCATGCCGATGCGGCGGTGGCCGTGGCGGTGCTGATCCAGCGCCTTGTGGCCGAGCGATTCGGCGGCGAGCTTCGGATAGGCATCGGCATCAACACCGGGAGGGTGATCGCTGGAACCATCGGCGGCGGAAGCAAGCTGGAGTTCACCCTGATCGGTGACACGGTCAACGTCGCCGCCCGCGTCGAGCAACTCACCAAGGCCACCGGCGACGCCATCCTTCTCACCGGTTCGTGCGTGGACGCGCTGACTTGCCGGCCGCCCGGACTCCTCGATCGCGGAGCGCACGCTTTGAAAGGCAAGTCGGCCGAGGTGCGGGTATTCGCTCTCGCCCTAGGAGAGCCCACCCCGCCTGAGTTCCGCGCCTAGCGGTTGTCCTAGCCTCTCGGGGCCAGGACGATGACGGGGATCGGGCGCGACGTCTTCTTCTGGTACTCGTTGTAGCGGTTTTGATTGTTCTTGTTGACGATCTGCCACAGCCGCTGGTAATCCGGATCACCGGACACCACCGGCTTTGCGGTGACGGGGAAACGCCTTGGGCCGACGTTGATCTCGACGTCGGGATGGGCCTTCAGGTTGTGGTACCAGCCAGGAGCCTGGGGCGCACCGCCTTTGGAGGCGACAATCAGATAGTTGTCACCGTCGCGTGCGTAGGTCAGCGACGTCGTGCGTTGTTTACCGGTCTTCGCGCCGACCGTATGCAATAGCAGGCTCGGTATCCACAGCGTGCGGTGACCGATCCAGCCGTTCGTCTTCTGATAGACCGTGTCGTGGGCCCGCAGGACCTGAGAGAAGACCTTTTCCACGAGACTCATGGCTACCAGTCTCACTCAGCGGCGGCGGGCTTCGCCAGTGCCTCCCACGAGGCGCGTCGGGCTAGTGGTGGTGCGGCGGTTGCTCGTCACGCAGGCGGCGTTCGTCTGACGCCTCGCGCATCTGCTCCTCGTCGCCGAACCTCTCCACGTCCTCGGGGGTGACGTGCACCCTTTTCGGTTGTGGGGCGGCCGGCGGGTGTTGGGGTTCACCGGGCATGAGGCGATTGTCTCTTATCTCGGGCGAACATCAGCCCTCGGCTCGGGCGATGTTCTCGACAGCCAGCGCGGCGACGTGGACTTCTTCCCGTTCGGCCGATGGTTGCGATGTACGTGTCGATGATCAAATTGCCTTGACAGCGAGTAGAAGCAAAAGGTCAACTACGTTCCCCTTGAGCCGCAGCAGCGCCCGCCGCCGCCCGGATTCGGTGAAGGATTCAGTGACCGATGGTTTGATCGATCAGGCGATCAAAGATCAATCACGCCTCGTTCTCGGTGATCCACTCCGTGGTGAAGCGCAGTATCTCGGGAATGCCGTTGGCCAAATCGGATCCGATGGACTTCTCGAGTTTGCCGCCCAGCAGAGGGATTTTCACTTCTACTCGCACGGCGGAGCGCAGTTGGCAACCGCCGTCATCCGTCGGTGCCAGCCAGGTTTCCATGTGACCCGTCCCCAATCCGCCGGACGCCGAGACGCTGGCTTGCCCGCGCACCCGCCGGTCACCGTCCGGTCGCCATTTCTCGGTGTGCACGAGCTTGAGGTCACCTTTGATGAGTTTGGTGACCAGCCCGGGTAACAGTTGACGACCGAAATGCTGGGTGGTGCTCACTGTCACCGTGCCGTCGGCGTCTACCACCAGCGAATCCAACGTGATGTTGGTGGCATCGGCGATGCGGGCCATCCAATAGTCTTCGCGACCGAACGCGGCATGGATTTGTTCGACACTTGCGGGTGACTCGGTCGAGACGTCGAATGAGCGCGACATATCCGTGCATTCTTGCAGAGTCGCGGTTCAGGGCCGCTCGAAATGCTGATAATCGATCGGCCTGGTCCAGCGACCGCCCCACCGCCACCCACGATCCGTGAAGGCGCGCACGACGGGGTCCCCGTCGTGTAGGAGTCCGGGCACCTTCAGGCTGCGGTCCAGGTAGTTCGCCGCGTTTTGCGGCTGGAAGGTGCCGGTGGCGTAGACGCAGGGGTTGAGACGCGGATTGAGGTCGATAGCGCGGCCAAAGCGTGTTGAGACCAGTGATCGCTTCCCGGGATGCCCCGGCAGTGAACGCCGACGTGTTGTCCTGCATGGAGAGCTCATCGTCAGCGGCCGTGTATTGGTCGGCGGTCCGGATCTTCTCGATTGGAAAGCCTGGTGCGTCTGCCCATCGAAACCGAGGTGGTCGACCTCGACTCGTCGTAGCTGGGCGGGGTCTACTGGACAGCCCGTCCGCCAGCTCGCGCCGACCCATCGCCTGCCGGACATCAATGGGGATGAGTCCTCACCGCTCGCTCCCATACCGACTGGACCGCCGCGACCGGGCGGCGCGACACGTCCGGCGACAACGCTACTGCATGCCGCTCCTAACCTGCTGCGCGACAGCCGCTTTGCGCCGGAATCGAAGTAGTAGTACCTGCCGTCAGGCCGTCGACCTACCCTTGCCGTATGCCGGTGGTCAGTGGCAGGTGGAAGATCCGGCCAACCTCGCTGCGCAAGACGGTCGTGGTCGCGATTGTGCTGCTCGGCCTCATCGCGGCGTCACCCTGGGCGTTTACGGCACACACACCCGTCGCCGACCGCCCGCCGCAGCCCGCGCCGGCGCCCGCACCGGCGCCGGCGGCGGGAGACCCCGGCCGCGGCGCCCGCACCTGACTTCGCAACCGTCTCCAAGCTGATGAACGACGCGATCTCGGCAGACGGGCTGCCGGGCGGGGCGGTGGTGGTCGGGCACGGCGGCGACGTCGTCTTTCACCAGGCGTACGGGTCGCGCAAACTGCCGGGCGAACCGGGGCTGGACGGATCGCCCGGGCCCGCGGAGCCGATGACCGAGGACACGATCTTCGATATGGCTCGTTGACGAAGTGCCTCGCAACGGCGGTCGCCATCATGCAGCTCTACGAACAGGGCAAGGTCGCGTTCGATGATCCGGTGCAGAAATATCTGCCCGACTTCAACGCGACGAACGACCCACGGCGGGCCCAGGTCACGGTTCGCATGTTGCTGACCAACTTCTCGGGCGAAGGGATCGACGTCAGCCTTCAAGATCCGTGGGGGCTGGGCGGACCCGACAAAGCGGAAGGCATTCGTCGCGCGCTCACCACGCCACTGCAGTCCGGTCCGGGTGAGCTTTTCCGATACTCCGACATCAACTACATCCTGCTGGGCGCGCTACTCGAAAAAACCACGGGCGAGGCTGAAGACACGTACGTCCAACGCAATGTGTTTTCGCCGCTTGGCCTGCAAGACACCCGCTATCTCCCCGTGGCCAAAGCCTGTGGCCCCCACGTGGTGCGCGGGGCGGCTGTCGCCTGGGCCCCCGCTCGGCCAGCGGGAGAACCGATGAATTGTCCCGCGGGGACATGGAACACCACCCTGTTGCCACGTATCGCCCCGACGGCGAGGGACGAGGAAAGCAGAGACGACCCGAGCAAGAATCCCAATTTCTATGCGCTGCTTCGGGGTACGGTCCATGACCCGACCGCGCGCCGCATGGGGGGAGTCGCCGGCAATGCAGGCCTGTTCTCGACGGCGCACGACGTCAGTATCTTTGCGCAAGCGCTGCTTGATCGGCTGGCCGGGCGCCCGAGTGAGTTTCCCTTGCGGCCAGAAACTCTCGAGCTGATGACGACTCCTCAGCAGCCCGGCCACACCGCCGGACAAGTCGACGCGGCAAACCGTGCCGCTCAAAGATCTCACGCCGCGCACTATCCCGCGATCGAGGGGCAAAGCCTCTTCGGCTTTGGCTGGGACATCGACACGGCCTACTCCAAGCCGCGGGGAAAGGTCTTTCCCATCGGCAGCTTCGGCAACACCGGGTTTACCGGAACCACGCTGTGGATGGACCCAGGCTCAAATACCTACGTCATTCTGCTCTCGAACTCAATCCACCTGCGGGGCAGCCCGCCCATCTCGAATCTCAGGGGTGCGGTGGCTACGGCGGCGGCGCAGGCCCTGCAGCTCTACAACACCGCGCCGTCGGGCACGCCATCGGCGCCTACCCCGCGCAAAACGCCGTAGTTTCTTGTCATTTCACGCAAGGAATGCCGTCGGCGGTCATGCGTGAGAGGTTGGTAACGGCAGGTTCTTGTGTGCCGGCGCCGGCGGCCGGCACCGTGGTGACGGGTGCCGCCGCAGTGGTGGTCGGTGATTCCGACGTGTAGTTGCGGTGGTGGTCAAACCGGGAGAAATCGGTCCCGACGGTCAGTTGCACCGTGTTGCTGGCGATGGTCGCGGATGCGGTCGCCGTTATGTCGTACTGGTCGGCGAGTTCGGTGGCCGCTATCTTCGCGCCGGGCCCGTAGGCGATGCTGCTCGTCTCGCTGATGGAGCCGGCGCTGCTGACCTTGCCTTCACTGAATTGACCAGTCGCTAAGAGCGTTTGGACGCTTGCGGCCTCGCCTTGCCGCCCGGAGGCGTTGACCACGTCGAGCGCGACGCTGCCGGCGGTGCTCTGCGCGCCGTTGTCCGGTTGTGCCGCCGGGGTAGGGCTGCCGGCCGAGGATGTTGTCGAGGAATCGGTGCCCACCAGGTTGTGCGCGACGGAGCGGATAGTGGGTATGTCAATGAAATTCACGTAGGCGCCGTTCGAGATTTCGCCGAAGCTGGTGACCGGCAACGTGTACAGCGTGACTGGCCTATTGGGGAATTCCAACGCGTTGCGAACGAAATCGTCGAAGTCGAACCCGGCGTCGACCGCGACGTTCTGCTTGGCGACGCCCAGCAGGGCGTGCAATTTGGTGGGGTCCGACAACGTCCCGCCGCGGCGCATCGCGCTGACCACCGAGACGATGAAGGCCTGCTGGCGCCGGCTTCGATCAAGGTCGGTGAATGCCGCGTCGTTGGGGTCGCGGCGTTGCCGAACGAACGCCAACGCTTGAGTTGCGTTGATCTGTTGCATGCCTCGACGAAAGTCAGCGCCGGAGTAGTAGCGGTCCGAGGTGTCGGCGTTTAGGCACACCGTGATCGGTTCGACCACGCGTGCGAGTTGGAAGAACCCGGCCAGCGTGACTTCGACGAAGTGATCGATCGGAATTTGCAGGAGATTTTTGACGGTGCTGATTTCGGCTTTGCGGCCCGCCTCCCGCGCCGTTTGTTCTCTAGTGGTGGAGTCTTGCCCTTGCAGCGGGGTCGGAGTCGCTTGTGAGCCGGCAGAGCCGTGTCCGGCCATGACGCGTTGGTAGGCGAAGCTGTAGGCCTCCTTGATCTTGCCGCGGCAATCCGAGGTCGGGCATCCGGCCAGCTCGACATAGTCGTCGCGGGGGATCGAGATCGCCGTGGCCGGACCGCCGCCGGCGGGTAGGTGCACCACGATGAGCGCGTCGGAATCGCCGTCTGCGGAATCCTCATCTCCCGCGTGCAGCGCGGCATAGAGGTCGGGTGGCAGCGGCTGTCCGTGCTGGTCGCGGCGGCTATCCAGGCCCATGATCAGGATGTTCTGGTCGCTTCCGGTCGACACGGGTTCACCAGCCAATGCCTCGGATCTGGTGATGCCCGCTGAGGCGCTGCGGTAGGCGTGCCACGCGATGCCGATGGCGGCCACCAACACCAGGGACGCCAGCGCGGCCAGCATTTTGGCACCGGCCACCATCCGGTGGTTGCGGTGCAAGCGATTCCGGGGCCCGGCCGTCGGCGAATCTGGTTCTTCCTCGTCGGGCGGGCCCGCTCGACGCGTCATGGCAGAACTGAGAATAGCCAGGTAGCGGCCCGTCAAACCGCGGAACGCCTGAGCGCCCTATCTTCTGATCGGACGCAGGCTAGGACTGCGTGTCAGCTTCCAGCAGACGTAACGGATGCAGACCGTCGACGTAGCCGACGAACGGCGGGTGAATGCTGTAGCCGAGCATCCGGCGAATGTCATCGGAGACCGCTCGGGCGATGTCGCGCGATATCGACAAGGTGTAGGCCTCCATCGGCCGCAGCCACGGTTGGCAGTACTGAGCGGTGACGGCCAGGCGCTCCTGGTCGGTGTTGTTGGCGCCACCGCCGTGCCACAGCGTGCCCAGGAAGAAGACGCACGACCCGGCGGGCATGACGACCGGCAGCACCTGATCGTCCGGACCCGGCCGGCGCTTGCCCCAGCGGTGGCTGCCCGGGTAGACGACGGTGGCGCCGTTGTCGGGGGTGAAGTCGTCGATCGCCCAGATCGTCGCGGCGGCGAGTGGCGCCCGGGGACGCGGAATCGGGTAGAAGCCGTCGTCGTGATGCGCCAGCTGTGCGGCCTCACCGGGGTGAATGTTGATGGCCTGCAACGCCGAAAGCAGGTAGTTGGGCATCAGCAGCCGATCGAGCACCGCCAGCACCCGCGGCTCATCGACAAGCCGGTCGCACACCCGGGTCCTGCTCAGCACGCTGTAGATGCGCTGGGTGCGCAAACCTTCGAAAGAGTTGCGGCCGGTGTGCCCCAGCCAAGGGCGCACGGCCGCACGAATCTGCGAGCATTGCTCGGCGCTGAGCAGGTTCTCCCAGATGACGTAGCCGTCGCGATCCAGCGCCGCCAAGTCGGCCTCGACGACCGCGCTGTCCACCGAACTTCCACCGGTCGGCGTCCGCTTGTAGCGCTGCGCCAGATCGCTTCGCAGGTCCTCCAGCGTGGTGACTGGTTCGTCGTCGATGCTCATGGGTGCTCGTCCTTGGTCCACTGGCGCTTCTGCCCACACTAGGCCGAGTTCGGGCCAACCCACACACAAATCGCCGACCGGTCAACCTCGAAGGCCGGTGATGAACCGTTGCACGCTGCGGGTCAGTGACCGGGGCACGTGGTCAGGATCCATCAGGTCGTTCTCGGCCAGCGGACCCGCCTCGTTGGCAATGGTGCGCTCGGTGAAGGGCCGCAACGTCTTGCCGTCACCCCGAAGTGCCTCGATGGCCTTCAAGACCGAACGGTGTTCACCGATCGCGTCTTCCAATTCGTTTACTGAAACACCGAGGTGCTCGGCCATCAATTCGTTTCGCACTGAAGCGATTTCGCGGCGCACCTCGTCGTGTTCGGAATCGCCCGGCTGCGCCTCGATCGCGACGTCACACTCGCTGTCGAAACCCATTGAGCGGTTGTTGAAATTCGAGGAGCCGATACGCAGCAGCCGATCGTCGACCGCCAGCACCTTCGAATGGACGTAGATCGGCGCACCGCGGTCGGTCACCGGCCAGAACACGCCCAACCGGCCATGCTCGTCGGCTTCCCACAGCAATTGGATGAGGCGGTGGCGTGCGCTGTCCATGGTTCCCCGCTCGAGCGGGTTATTGCCTCTGCGGGCCAGCACCATGACGATCTCTGGACCCTCGGCTTCGCGCAGGCGCGCAGCCAGCGCTTCGGCGATGGTTCGGGACGCCAGGTATTGGTTTTCCATATAGCAGGTGTCCCGTGCCGCCGCGATGGCGGCCAGGTTGAGCGCCTCCACCTCCCGGACCTCGGCGGAATCCTCGAGCTTCGGCACGGTGCGCGCGATGCCGACGTCGACGTTGTACAAGCTCGGTTCCAGCTTGCTGGGCCAGGCGCTGTGCTTGGCTTCCACCGGCGATAACGATTGCTCGGTTGCGGTCTGCCACCGGGCCAGGGCCTGCTCGCCCAGGGCCCGGGCCGCCGCACCGTCTACGGCCACGCCGACATCGTGTCGCGGCCCGTAGCCGCGCCCTACTGTCCGGCGGTGCTGGTTGCGATGGGCGTGGGCACGGGTGTCCCATCGTTCGAGCGTCAAGTCGATGCCGCCGCAGAACGCCACCGCATCGTCGACGACCACTATCTTCTGGTGATGCACCGAGCCGATCGGGTGGGCGCCGTCGATGGCGAGATGCATTCGCCTACTGCTGATCTGGTTCAGCAGCGATACCGGGGTGAGGCCAAACCAGATGCCGTCGAAGGCCGGCAGCAGTCGCAGATTGGACTTCAGCAGGTGGATATCCAGACCCGACCGTTTCCACAGCATCCAGTAGAGGAACGCGCCCAGCTGGTTTGGCCCCGGAAGTGTCTTCGCGCCCCGCTCGAACGTCACCCGGGAATCGAAGTCCCAGCCGATCAGCATGA
>NZ_LZMB01000575.1 GCF_001673555.1 Mycobacterium sp. 1165178.9
CAGTGGTCGAGTTGCTGCTTGGCCGAGCGGCTCTGGCGGGCGCCCTCGGCCGCCGCGCTGTCCATCAGGTCGGACGCAACCCGCGTGACACGATCGAGGGCCTCGGCCATGACTTCCTCCAATGCAACACTTCGTTACAAGCTGTAGCATAATGCTACACCGGCGCGTCCGGCCCGGCTACCCGCGAGCCTTCACGACAACATCCACGACGGCATCCACCTCGGGACCGATGTCGACGGTCATACCGGCCTCGTCGGGACCAAGGGGTTCCAGGGTGTCCAGTTGCGAGCGCAGCAACGCGGCCGGCATGAAGTGCTCGGTGCGGGCGGCCAGCCGGCCGCCGATCAATTCAGGCGAACCCGAAAGGTGCACGAATTCCACGTCAGGGCAGTGCGTGCGCAGCTGGTCGCGATACGCCCTCTTCAGTGCTGAGCAACTGGCCACGCCGCCGTCGCGATGGGCGGCCAACCAGTCGCCGACCCGTTCCAACCAGGGATAGCGGTCGTGGTCGTCGAGCGGTTCGCCCGCGGCCATCTTGGCGATGTTGGCCGGCGGATGCAAGGTGTCGGCATCGACAAACGGGACCCGCAAGCGCTGCGCGAGCGCCGCCCCCACCGTCGACTTGCCCGATCCGGAGACGCCCATCACCACGACGGAGGCCGGTCTGCTCACCTAAGTCTGTTCGCCGAGGTTGCGGTTCCATTCCAGCCAGCCGACACCGCTACGCCCGTCGGCGGTGCTGATCGTGGCCCAGACGCGGGGGAACTGGCTTACCCGCCCGTCCGTCGCGACGAGCCGGACCGGTGCCTGACCGCGCACGTCGACGTCCGCGGTGATGCCCGCGGGCTCGAGCACCAACGTCGCATCAAGTGGTAAACCGTTGCCGGCGAAGGACTCTCGTGAGTCAACGGTCTGCAGCTCGGTGACCTTGCCGTCGGCACCCTGGTTGTAGCCGATGCTGAACGCGGGCGCCCCGGGAATCCGGATGTTCACACCGTGCAGGTGGGTGCCGTCCTCCAGATGCAGGGCGCTCCATATCCAATCCATGCCCCACCAATCGCGTACGCCCCAGGAGTGATCACGTTGGCCCGCAACGGATTCCAGAAGGTAGCTGTGGTCATCGATCGTAACGCTGCCGGAGACGGTGCATGGGATTTCATAACGGGTCGTCAGGCCGTACTTGTACGGCGTGCCGTCGGTGGCCCACACCAGGCTCATGGTCATCTGGGCCGGGGTTCCGGGCTCGCCGCGCAACAACGCCGACGGATCGGCGTAAGCCTGGGCCCGCGCCCGCACGTCGACGCGATAGCTCTGCAGGGCCACCTCGGCGGAGTGCCCGAGCTCGATGCCATCGGTGCGCAGGGTCCACGGGTCCGACGGCAGCGCCACCTGCGCGTCCACGGCGACGGTCGGCATCCCGGGTCCGCACAACAGCACATGTAGCCACGCCATCCGTTGGTTGGCCACTCTGCCCAGTCGGAACCAGCCGCCCAATCCCTGTGCCGCATCGGCGAAGTCGGCGTACCAGCTCTCACTCCACAGCGGTTCGGCCGTGGGATCGTGGGCGAGTTCGTCCTCGGCCGACGGCCGCAACGGCTCGGGTGCTACCGCTTCGGGCAGCGTCGATAGCGCGTCCGTGTCGAGGACGTGGTCGCAGTGTCGCCGCAGCATCGTCATGAACATCTGGTCGCCGCGGTCGGTGCGCTCGACCAGCATCGACGAGACGATCGCCATCATCACCCCGAAGAAGCTCTGCCGCCGTACCCCGTCGGCGACGTCAGCCAGGGTGAGTGGCGCCTGCGGACCGAGCGCGTCGTGGTAGGCGCGCAGCAGCGCGTCGTAGTGCTGCCGGCGGTCCTCGGTAGGCAGGGCGCAACCGAGGAAGTAGGCCAGGTCGGTCAGGGCCGGACCCCAGGAGACGGTCTGCCAGTCGACCACCGTCAGTGCGCGATCCGCGCCGCCGGTGCCGAACAGCATGTTGTCCAGGCGGTAGTCGCCGTGCACCAGGCCCTGGACGCGCCCGCGCCCCGACGCCTCCGCCTCCTGGGCCAGGTAGCCGTCGAACGCGGCAACCAGGCGCTCGCACACCATCCGGTGCTCCGGCGCGATCTGGTCACCGTAGCGGTCGACGAAACCCGCATACAGCGTCGTGATCATGGCCTGGTTCAGCGGAGCCGCACGGTTGAGCCACGGCGCTGCGGCCAGCGAGACGTCGCCGAGCAGCGGTCCGTGCAGGCGTCCCAGTTCGACGGCTCCGAGGTGGGCCTGTTCTAGTGTGGCGCCGGCGATTTCGTCGCCCACCACGGCCGGCCCGGCATCCCCCAGCAACAGGTCGAACACGCCCGTCGAGGTGTCGATTGCCGCGTGGTAGCAGGGCGCGATGGGTCCGCCCAGGCGCGGCGCGATGTCGCCGTAGAAGCGCACCTCCCGCTCGTAGAGCCCTAGCGCCAGGCCGGTCTGCCGGCTGACCGGATCGGTGGCCGCGACCTTCAGCACCACCGACTCGGGCCCCTCCGCGGGTCCTTCGGCATAACCGAGCCGGACGCGATAGCACTCGCTCATCTGGCCGGTACCGATGCGCTCCACCGAGAAATCGGCGACGGGCCCGGTGCCGATGACCGCGGCAAGCCAGGAGGCGGTGAGGTCACTGGGTCGTTCGACGACTTGCTCGGTCTCGGCATGCATGGGGGTTAGCGTGCCAGGTCAACGCGCCAATGAGAAGCCGTCCCATGCCATTCGGCGATGTTGGTGTGGATCGAACTCGACTCTGGACTTACGGTCGAAGACCATCACGGCGCGGTCTTCGGCGGTGTAGAGGGGCCAGTCCTCCCCAGGCACCCCGGTGCGGCTGAACGCGCGCCAGCGCCGCTGCACCTGGTTGCTGACCCGCAACGCCGCCCGCTGGTCCGCCGCCGCGGTCAACAACGCGCCGAATCTGGTGCGGTAGACGTCGAAGACCGCGAGCAACTCGGTGGCGTGGGTGGCGCCGAAACCTGACCAGCGCAGCGTGCGCGGGGCGTAGTCATACCGGTAGAGGTAGGTCGGGGCATGCGCGCTGTGGGCCTCGGCGATCTGCCAGGCCGCCGAGGCGAAGGCGAAGTCGCCGCCGAGCTGGATGCAGGCCTCCCGGCCGGGATAATCGGGGTATGCGGCGGTAATGCGTTCGCGGATAGCGGGATCCGCCTCGGCAAGCAGCTCTTCGACCATCGTCTGGTTGGTCGGCAGCATCGCCAGGAACCGGGTGAACAACCGGCCCTCTTCGGCATTCGTGCCCACGATCAAAGGGACCCGGTGCGCCGCGCCACGCCGCATCGCCTCGACCGGGTCCATCGGCAGGATGTCGTCACCGAAGACGGGGCCAATCGGGAAGGCGCCAAGCCTGTCTTGCATGCCCTCGTCGATCAATCGGTGTTGGGTTTCCACCAGTTGGGCGGCGGACACCTGCATCAGCGCGTTGGCGGCGTCCTGCCTGCGCACTCCGAGCAGGTTGGCGAAACGGTTCGCGAACTCTGCCGCAACCTGTTTCGACCGCACCAGGCCCGAGGCCGGGCTTTCCGAGATCGCCCGGGCGAACAATCCTTCGGCGGCGGGCACCGCCAGCAGTGAGGCGGTGATGCACGCGCCCGCACTCTCGCCGAAAATGGTGACGTTGTCCGGGTCACCGCCGAATCCCGCGATGTTGTCGCGAATCCACTGCAGCGCCAGCACCAGGTCGCGCAGATACAGGTTGCTGTCGATGGTGATCTCCGGCGTCGACAGCGACGAAAAGTCCACGCACCCCAGCGCGCCCAGCCGGTAGTTCACGGAAACGTACACGCATCCCCGGCGCGCCAGGGCCGCGCCGTCGTACAACGGTGTCGCCGAGCTGCCCAGGAAATAGCCGCCGCCGTGGATGAACACCATGACCGGCAGCGGTCCCTCGGCAGCGCCCTCGGGCGCCACGACGTTGAGGGTCAGGCAGTCCTCGCTCATCGGCTGGTAGCGGCCTCCCAAACCCGACATGCCGAGCAGGGTGTAACGGCGCTGTTGAGGCGCGCAGTTGCCGAAGCCATGGCAGTGCCGGACACCCGACCACGGCTGGGCCGGCTGCGGCGCGCGGAAGCGCAGGCTTCCCACCGGTGGGCGGGCATACGGGATCGACCGCCACCGAGTGACCCCGTCGCGGGTGAAGCCTTCGACGGTGCCGATGGCCGTGCGTGCGCGGACAGTGCGGTCATGCATAACCCGACGGTAACCGACATGACCGCCGTAACGCGCGCACAGCGCCTTAATTGCCCGGCGCGGCGGTTAGCCTGACTGAATGCGGATAGCTGCGATGATCGCCGCGGCATTACTGGTCGCCGGATGCTCACACGGCACGGGCGGCCGTTCGGAGCCCACCGGAAGCACCACCCAGACATCCACCGGCCCCGGGGCGCCGGGAAACAAATCACCGGGACCATCCGCCGCGCCCGTCGCGGGCGCGGCAATATTTGACGTCATCGCGTGGATCGAGGCCGGTCATCCCGCCGATCCAAGCCGTTTTCACACGGCCACCCGCGATGGGGCGACCACGTCGCTGGGCGACGACATAGCACTGACGGCGATGGCGGGCAAGGTCTCCTGCATGACCGACGCCAAACACACCGGTGCCGCGCTGGCCTGCCTGGTGAGTCTGACCAACCCACCGCCGGCGCCCGCGACGGCCTACGGCCAATGGCAAGGCGGTTGGATCAGCTTCGACGGGATGAACCTGCAGGTCGGATCCGCCCGAGCCGACCCCGGTCCGTTCATCAACGGCAACGGACCGGAACTGGCGAACGGAGATTCGCTGTCATTCGGTGACTACCGGTGCCGCGCCGACCAGGCCGGCCTGTATTGCGTTGACTACGCGCACCAGTCGGCGGTCAAACTCAGCCCCGGCGGCATCGAGCCCTTCGGCTGCCTGAAGTCGACGCCACCCCCGGATGGTGTCGGCACGGCGTTCAGCTGCTGAAGCCGGCCATGATGATCGCGAAGAGCTCGCTCATCTCGTCGGCAGTTCCGCCCGGCACGGTGTAGCCGGCTTCGTCGCGGATCTCGCCCAGATGGTCGCGCACGTCCTCGATGGACAGTTCGGGACGGTAGAAGCCCTTTGTCCTGCCGATGAAGAACCGTGAAACATGGCCTGCCCCAACGGTATAGATCTCCCCCGACACCGGGCAATCCCGGTGGGTCAGGTAAGCGGCCACGGGAGCCACCAACGCGGGATCCAGTCGCTGTAGATATTGACTCACCATGTCGTCCAGCACCGCTTGCGCAGCGGGATCACCGGGCTGGGCGGCACTGTCCAGGGAGTGCGCCAGCATCCGCGTATAGGCGATGGGGGCAATGGCATTGACCTTGATGTCGCGACCGGCGGCTTCGGCGGCGAGAACACGGGTCAGGCCGATCAGTCCGGTCTTTGCCGAGCCGTAGTTACTCATACCGGCGGCGCCTAAGATTCCGGCCGCCGAACAGGTATGGAGAATGCGGCCATACCCTCGCTCGCGCATCGCTTTCCACGCGGGCCTCGTCACGTAGAAAGCGCCCTTCAGATGCACGTCCAACAGTGGTTCGACGCGGTCGGCGGTCATGTCCTCGAACGGCGCGTCCCGCACGATGCCGGCGTTGTTGATCACGATGTCGACTCGGCCCCATGCGTCCAGGGCGGTGCCGATGATCGCCTGCCCGCCTTCAGGATTGGAGACGCTGTGGCTGTCGGCGACCGCCTCACCACCCCGGTCGCGTATCTCATCGACCACGGCGTCCGCCGCCGCGGCGTCCGATCCGTCCCCGGTCACCGAGCCCCCGATATCGTTGACGACGACGCGCGCGCCACGCGAGGCAAGCAGCAGGGCGTATTGCCTGCCCAGACCGCCGCCGGCGCCGGTGATCACGGCGACCTGGTCGTCAAATCTCAGTTCGCCGCTCACCAACGCACCGGAAGTTCTTTCATGCCATAGATGTTGGCGTCTTTGAAGCTCAGCTGCTCCTTAGTCACCGCCAGTTCGAGGCCGGGCAGGCGGCGCGCCAGCGTCGCGAACGCGACCTGCATTTCGACGCGGGCGAGATTCGCTCCGATGCATTGATGGACGCCGTACCCGAAGCCCAGGTGCCCGTGGGTGTTTCGGTCGACATCGAAGGATTCGGGATTGTCGACGAATTCCGCGTCCCAGTTCCCGGCGAGCAAGCTCATCATCACATACTCCCCGGCGCGAATGCGCTGACCGCCGATCATCAGGTCTTCAGTCGCCACCCGGTCGACCTGGCTGTGCACGATGGTGAGGTAACGCATGAGCTCTTCGACGATGTTCGCGATGACGACAGGGTCTTCGGTCTTTCCGAGACGCTCGAAGACATTGGGATGTTCCAGCAGCGCAACCGTTCCCAACGAGATCATGTTGGCGGTGGTCTCGTGGCCGGCCTGCATCATGATCACGGCGTTCATGGCCGTGGTCGCATGGTTGAGCTGGCCCGTCGCCACGTATTCGGTGACCAGGCGGCTGATCAAGTCGTCGCCGGGTTCGTGCGCCTTGCGTTCCACCAACTCCTCGATGTAGGCGTACATGGCCCCGAAAGCCTGTCCCTTTTCCGCGTCGGTGGACCTTTGGTCAAGCCCCTTAGTGGTGTTGAACTGGAAGAGTTCAAGGTCTTCGGGTGGCACTCCGAGCAGGAGCGCGATCACCATTGACGGCACCGGCAAGGCGAATTCACGCACCAGATCGGCCGGCGGGCCGTGCTCTATCATCTGGCCGAGATAGTGGTCGACCATGTCCTGGATCTGCGGCCGCATCGATTCGCAACGCCTGAAGGTGAAGTTACTGGTCATCATGCGCCGCAGTCGGTGATGCTCGGGATCATCCGTCCGCGCGAACATCACCGGGACCTTGTTGTCGTCGTCCTTCGGCATGATGGAGTCCGGAATGGTCTTCGCGGACAAGCGAGGATCGACAAGGGCCGCCCTGATGTCCCGGTAGCGGCTGACCACCCAGACCGGGTTGCTTTGGAACATCGCCTGTCGTAGCCCGGGACCGTCCCGCCACTCCCGAAACTCGGGCGGGGGCGAGAGTGGGCACGTCGCCGGCCGCGGGATCGGCAGCACCGGCAGACCGGCATCGGAACGCACTTCGGAAGTTGTTGACATGAACCGTGTTTCCTCTTAAGTGTCAGCTGTCTGCCAGTTATAGAGCGTAAAGCCAGCCTAGTTGGCAGTCAACCGTCAGTTACGCTGTCACCATGACCGCGGTTGAGGACCGGCCGTTGCGGGCCGACGCGGCGCGCAACGTCGAGCGCATCCTGCGTGCGGCGCGTGCGGTGTACGCAGAGTTGGGGCCCGACGCGCCGGTGGAGGCCGTCGCGCGCCGTGCGGGCGTCGGTGAGCGGACCCTCTATCGCAGATTTCCCACCAAGGCCGACCTGGTCCGCGCCGCCCTGGATCAAAGCATTGCCGAGGACCTCACCCCGGTGATCGACAGCGCCCGCCACGCCAAGGATCCGCTGCACGGCCTCACCCAACTGATCGAAGCGGCGATCTCG
Organism: Mycobacterium sp. 1165178.9; assembly: GCF_001673555.1. Lineage (GTDB taxonomy): Bacteria > Actinomycetota > Actinomycetes > Mycobacteriales > Mycobacteriaceae > Mycobacterium. The sequence continues at coordinate 7,537 of NZ_LZMB01000575.1, forward strand.
CTGGGGGCCCGCGAACACAGCCTGCTGACCGCCGCGCGCCGGGCGGGATCGCTCACGTCCGACATCTCGGTGTCGCTCAACGCGGCGCTCGGCGAGCTCGCCCGAGCGGGCCAGCGTGCGGGCAGCATCCGCGCCGACCTCGTCAGCGACGATCTGCCCCGCCTCGTCGCGATGCTCTTCAGCGTGCTGTCGACCATGGATGCGGCCGGCGACGGTTGGCGACGCTATGTCGCGCTCATCGTCGACGCGATATCGGTCGACGACCGGCGGCCGCTGCCTCCGGCCGCCGCCTTGCGTTACGAGGTGCAGCCGGACAGCTGGCCCCTGTAATCGGGTACGAGCTCAGCTAGCCGGCAAGCCCGCTTTGACCGCGGCCTCTTGCTTACGGGCGAGATCGAGCATGACATCGGCCGGCGTGGGATTGCCTATGACACAGTCGGACTCCAGGTCGACCATGGCCCTGCCCACGACGAACACCGCCTCGGAGATCTCCATCGGGTTGGACGGGTCGGTCCCCTGCCCGATCACCAAGAACCCGTTGGTGCCGACGTCGATGGGCTGCTGCTGCCCGTTGACCTTCTTGCCCACGACATCGCGCATGTTCGCCGCCGTCTGGGTGGCCGTGCCCGCGTCGGGAAACACCGCGATCGTGTCGATGATGGTGCGCTTACCGTCCGGATTCTTGAAGACCTGTCCCACGCCGGTGATGCCACTGGGGTTCTGGCTCGGCGGCCCGTCGGCGGTGGCATTCGGGCCGACGTCGCTGGGCTTGATCAGCAGGTGGCTGTAGTCCGCCGGCGCCCCCGGCGACGCCGGGCCCCCGCTGGCCGAGGAGCCCGAGGTCGCCGACGGCGAGGCCGAACCCGATGATGTGGTGGTGTTCTTGTCCCCGCCGCAGCCCACCACCGTCGCGCTGATCAACACCGCGGTAGCCGCCAACCCGAGCGCGGACGTCCGCACCATATTCATAAGGTTCTCCTTTTAGAAGTCAGCTATTTGTATCCCTTACCGCGCGCGTAGACACTGCGACACACGAAATCCGGCTGACGAACGAATGTCCATCTACAGACCAGCCTATGGGCTTGACACCGATCTCAGTAAGTGCATTCGTTTGCCGGCGGCGTGGCTTTGCCCTTCGAAGTCCTAGTTGATGGTGACTCCCGCGTCGACCTTGAACTGCAGTCCCGTCACATAGCGTGACTCGTCGGAGAGCAGGAACAAAACCGCGTGACTGACTTCCGCGGGTTCGACGGCCGGTGTGGGCATCGCGTTGACAAAGATGGGAATCAGGTCGGACCGCCGTTCGCCCAGCAGGAGCCCGAATGACGACGGGATCATTCCCGTCGGAACACCGGTCGGCAGCACGGCGTTGACGCGCACGTTCTGTGCCGCCAATTCGTTGGCCAGGGCCAGTGTCACGCCGACCACGCCGTATTTGGCCGCCGTGTAGGGCGTCTGTAGCGGGAAGCCTTTGATGGCACCCGCGGAGCTGACGTTGACCAGGCTGCCACCGCCCTGGCTGAGCAAGTGGGGTATCGCCGCGGCGCAGGTGTTCCATACCCCGATGAGATTGATGTCGACCACCGTGCGCCACTGCTCGGCAGTCGTCTCGTCCCAAGACGCCACCGTGAGCACGCCGGCATTGGCCACGGCGCCGTCGAGACCTCCGAGCTCGGCGACGCCGTTATCGACCGCGGAGCGCAACCGCTCCTCGTCGCGAACGTCGACGACACGGCTGACGCAGCGCACCCCGAAATTCTCTACTAGCCTTACTGTTTCGGCCAGGTCGTCTTCCGTAGCCAGGGGATACTCGATCTGCGGTAGCGATTGGCAGATGTCGAGCAGGATGAGGTCGGCCCCCTCTTGGGCAAGCCGCAAGGCGTGGCTGCGGCCCAAACCGCGGGCGGCGCCGGTAACCACAATTCGCTTACCGGCGACACGGCCGCTTATTGCTCGCTCCACATCAGCCCGCGCATCGTTGCGGACAACGGAACATCCTCGACACCGACGAGCCCCTGGGGGGCGCGGCATACCCAGTCGATCGCGTTGACGACGCGGCCGGCCGTTGAAATGCAGCCGGCATCAGTGGAATCGAACAGCGGGTGGGAGACGTGGGTGTTGATTTCGACCCGCGGTTCACCCTCCACGACGACGCGATGCACTCCGGTATGACCCTCGGGTGGGAATTCCCAGTCGGGCGCGGCTGCGGCGGTGAGCCTGGTGACGTGTTCGAGCGTGATCACCGGCTCGCCGTCGCGCACTCCCTCGGTGGCGAAGCGCACCGCGGCCATCCGCCCCGGCTGCACCGTCATCATGGTGCAGTCGATGCGCTCCGACGTGTACCAAGGTTCGATGCGCTGACGCACGTCGTCGAGCTTGATATCGAGATTGTCCGCCAGGCCGCGGACCTGCCCACCCCACATCGCCACGATCACCCCGGGCAAGAACATCATCGGCGTGTCGTCGTCCGGAGCTGAGCCGAAACCCATTGCGGCACCGGTGAACTCGGCGTCGTCGTAGTTTCCGTAGTCGAAGATCTCCTGCACGGTGATCGATGAGACCCGTGTGGTCAGGCTGACCGCGGAGTGCACCAGCGTGTCTCCGGAGAATCCGGGGTCGATGCCGTTGACGTAAAGCGAGGCGTCGCCGGCCGCGCAGGCACGCTCCAGGGGCTCCTGCAACCAATCGTCGGCGTGGCGGGGCGTGACCAACCAGACCATCGACGTGCCGACCACATTCGTACCCGCCGAGAGGAACTTGGACATCTGCTCGATGGCTTCCATCGGCCGGGTCTCGCCCTGCGACGTGTAAACCACGCAGTCGGCGGCGAGGCCCACCAGCGCGTCGATGTCGTCGGTGGCAACGATCCCGGTCGGTTTGTCCAGCCCGCACAACTGCGCCGCGTCCTGACCGACCTTCTCCGCGCTGGCGGCGTGCACGCCGACCAGTTCGAGGTCAGGTCTGCCGATGATGGCACGCAACGAATGCCGGCCGACATTTCCGGTGGAAAATTGAATGACTCTGCGCACGGCTAGCCTCGTTCTTCCGGCGGTGGGTGAAGACCCATCATGACGCGTTCACATCCGCCGCAGGGTCAGTAATCCGGTATCGGCAACGGCGAATTGTTCGAGTCGATGCCGCCGTCCACGTGAAAAGTCGCGTTGGTCGCATAACAATCGCGGGTGGACAGATACACCGCCAGCCGTCCGAGGTCCTCGACGTCGCCCAGCCGGTGCAGGGGTGTGGCCTCTTGCATCTTCTCCAGCGACCCCGGCATCAGGTCCAGGCTGCCCTTCAGACCGTCGGTGGCGAATGATCCCAGGGCGATGGCGTTGACGCGAATCTTCGGGGCGAGTTCCTGCGCCATGGCGCGGGTGAGCGCTTCGAGGCCACCCTTCGCAACGCAATAGGCGGTCAGCGCCCGGATGCCGAACCGAGCCGAGCCCGACGAGATGTTGATGATGGAGCCGCGTCCGGCGCTGAGCATGTGCGGGGCCGCCAACTGACTCATGATGAAGGCCGACGTCACGCACCAGTCGAACGTATGCCGGAAATCCTCGTCGGTGATATCCAGGAATCGCGCGTAGGTGGAACCGCCGACATTGTTGACCAGGATGTCGATGCGGCCGAACCGATCCATGGCGCTATTCACGACGCGCTCTGAATCTGGACGGCTCATCGCATCCGCTACGAGCGCCAGACCCTTGCCGCCCGCGGCCTCGATACCCTCAATCGTGCCAACGATATCCGCCTCGGTGCGTGCGGTCCCGACGACCGTGGCGCCCGCCTCCGCCAAGACGCGGGCGATGCCTGCTCCGACACCCTTGCCGGCGCCGGTGACGATCGCGACTTGCCCGTCCAGCCGGAACTGCTCCAATGCCATGCCGGGCTCCCTCGATCGAATGTGTGCGCCGTTCAATCTAGGAAGATTGCTGACTAAAGTCAACGAATCTATGATCCCGATATCGATCGTCGTCCGGATGGTCCGACAATGCTCAAGTTGTGCAAGCCTTTTTGGCCGAGACACGGCATACTGGTCGGGTTAGCCTCGAAGCTCTTACATGAGCCAGGTCAACCGTGAGGAAAGCAATGGCTGTGACGGATCGGCTGTCGGCACGAGAAGCCAAGCGCCTGCAGACGCGGGAGCGTTTGATGGGCGCGGCGATCGCGGAGTTCGCGCGCGCCGGCATGGCCGAAGCCGACGTGGCTGCCATTGTGGCCGCGGCGGGCGTCGCCCACGGAACCTTCTTCTTCCACTTCCCCACCAAGGAGCATGTGCTGCTCGAGCTGGAGCGCCGCGAAGAGGACCGCATTGCCAAGCAGTACGCGCAATTCTTGAAGTCCAAGCACGACCTGGTTTCCGCGCTGAATGAAGCGGTCCGCCTGGTGGTCGGATTGGAGCGCCGACTGGGCGATCGGCTCTTCAATGACTTTCTCGCGCTGCATTTCTCCCAGACCCGACCGCAGGCCGAAGATGGCAGGGATCACCCGCTGATCGTGCTCGTCGCGCAGGAGATCGCGCAGGCCCAAGAACGCGGCGAGACGGATTCGGATGTGGACCCCATGAACAGCGCGGTGTTCTTCTTGCTGGGTCTCTACGCCCTGTTGATCACAACCAGCCACTGGCCGACTGGCCACACCCTGCTGGAAGACTACGTCGCGAGGACGCTGCGCGGCTTGAAGCCCTGACCCCGCAAGGTCTTTCGCGGCTAGCGCACCACGCCGAGCAACGGCACGAGTCCCAGTTCTTTGTGGGTGAGGAAGCCCGGCGCGGCATCGCAGACGGCGGGAACCGTGTTCGCCGGGCCCATCGCGGTCCAGGTGTAGCCCGGCCTGGGGTAGTTGCCCTGCGGGTCGGCCGGCGCCTGCAGGATCAGCTCGGTGGGCTCGTCGCCCTCGATCACGATGCGGTAGTGATGGTGGCCGCCCCAATCCGGCTGCGGCTCAATGGCATCGTAAGAGTCCATGGTGTACATCTCGTGGAAGGTGATGAGGGGCTTGTTGTCGACCCACGTCGTCCACTTGTGATGCTGCGAGGCGACGGTACCTTTTTTGATCGTGCCCTTGAAGCCCGGCATGTCGCTGGACGGCCCGCCCTCGTAGGGGATGTCCCGGATCGCGGTGCCCAGTTCGACTTCCGTCGTGTATTTGTCGACGGTCTTCCCTAGCCCGTCGACCACCATGGCCATCGATTGCGCGAAAAGTGGCCAGGCGTTGCCCAGCAGATTCGGTCCCGCCCTGAACTCTTCGGGGGTGTTCCCCATCCCCATCTCGTGCAGGTACTTCAGCGTGTCCTTGCCGAAGTTCACCACCTCGTAGATGTGGATGGAGTCGATTCGGCTGACGATGCGGGCGAGCGTCAGAACCAGGAGGTCACCGGCAAAACCGGGGTTGACACCTCCGGCGTGGAACGACGTCCCGCCCTCGTGGCATGCCGCATCGATCTTGTCGATGTCGGCCTGGCTGTGCTCGGTGCGAAACCACCATGCACCCCCGGATGCGACAACATTCTTGCCCGAGCGCAGCAGGCGGCAGACCTCGTCGGGATCCGACCACAACGGCGCGTAGAACACGCAATCGGCGTCGAGGGCTTCGATTTCCGCCTTGTCGGTGGTGGCGAGCACCCCGATAGGCGAGACACCGACCAGTTCACCCGCGTCCTTGCCCACCTTCTCCGGGCGGTTGCAGAGCACCCCGACCACCTCGTAGGCGGGGTTGTGCGCGAAATGGCGCAACGCGATCGTGCCGACGTTGCCTACGCCCCATTGGATAACGCGATATTTCTTCTCGGCCGGCGAGTTGAGCGTCATTGCTACTCCTTTACATGGCCGGACGCGCTGAGCGCTCGCTGAGCGTAGGCGTCCCCGAAATGCTGTGTCAACGATCTGAAGCTGACTTTTGTCAGTTGAACCAGCGCGAAAGCGTGACTCGTCCGGCGGCAGTCGACATGAATCCAACCGCTGTGGACACCGTAGAGGTGCTTGCTCGACCTCTTCTGCTGACTGCAGTCAGCCTGTTATAGTGCAGACGCCGATCCAACCACTGGAGGGTTCGTGAATCTGCCGAAGCTCGAGTCAACCGGCGCCGCGCAGGCGAGCCTGACCATCGACGAGCACATGGAACGCTCGCAATTCGCGCAGCGTCAGGCCGACAAATGGCTTATCTCCGGCAGTCTGCTGATCGGCACCGCGGCGCTCGGCATCTTCGGCCTGCCGCTATTCCTTTGGGGAGTGCGGTTGCTGCGCCGTGCCCAACGCGACGGCCTCTCGGTGCGGCCCATGCTGGTCACGTTGCTCGGCTACCTCGTGATCATCGACGCCGCGATCAACACCGTCGGATGGGCGCTCGACCTGATGGCAAACCACACCATTCTGGCCCGCGTGCTGCTCAACGGCTGGGGCAACATGTTCGACGCCGGCTACTTCTGGCATTACAACGAGTTGTGGGTGGGCGGCGCGGCCGGCCCCGGCGAAAAGGCCTTGGAAGTCGGTCTGATCCTGACCGTCTTCACGATGCGCATCGCGGCCGCCATCGGGTTCCTGCAGATGAAGCGCTGGGGCCATCAGTGGATGGTCATCACCTGCTGGATGGGCGTGGTCATCTGGATCACCTATGTCTTCAACATGACCATGTTCGCCGACGTGCGCTTCGCCGGCGTCGTGCTGCCGGTCGTCGGATGGTGGCTCTACGACATCTTCTACATCACCCCGTTCCTGGCCATCCCCTACCTGCACACCGTCAACCGCGAGCTCTTCTCCGACTGAAATGCGCGAGCTGAAATCCACTACGTCACCGAGGAAGTCACATCATGGGTTATCTGTGGGAGATCCTTCGCTACGTCGCCGCGTGGGGCGGCACGGGCTTGATCATCTGGTTCTGGTACTGGCTGTTCTCCAACATCGGCACGTTCTGAGCGGCGGGCCGGGTAGGCGGGACGCGCGGGATCCTGGCAATGGCTGAGCAATCCGATGCGCACGCGATGGCGCTGGAACGCAGTTGCGCGGTGACGGCGGTCGCGCTGAGCGAGCAGCGTCGCGAAGGCGCCCGGCTCGTCACGGGCGAACGGCGCAGCTTCGGCTTGAACGCGGCGCTCACCTTCGTCCAGGTCCCGTATCCCGTGCCGCCGGACTGGACACGCCGGACCCTGACCTGCGGTGTTGCCCTGCAATGTTCACCATCGAAGGAACGCGTCACCGACTATCGGCTCAACGAGCTGACCGCTCGCGAGCTTTGCGCGCTCAGGCTTGTCGAGGCCGGCGTGGCGCTGGGCTGGATAGCGTCGCGGTGGCCAGGCTTGCTGCCCGACCTCCAACGGCTCCTCCCCGACCTGCACGCCGAGGCCGGCGACCTGGGCGGCGCCGAGATGCTCAACCGGGCAATCGCATTGGCGGCCAGCGGCCAGGCTTTGCAGATTCATCCATTGCTGGGGACCTTGCCGGTGGCGTACACCGCGCCGCACGGATTGACCGACAAGTTGCGGCGCAGCTTCGGCAGGATGCCCTGGACGACGACGCAGAAGCGAATTCCGCGGCCGTATTCGGTTCCCGTCGGCGGCGACGGCGGCGTCCGCAACCCGAACCTGCCACCACCGAGCCGCCCGCAGGACAACGATCTCGACATCACACCGGAACACCGGCCCGGGATCCCCTATCCCGAATGGAACATGTGGACACAGCGATTCATGCGCGACCACGTCGCCCTGATAGAGCGGGCCGAGCATGCCGACGGCCGGCGCACCCGCCGTCCCGTTCCGGTGGCCGTCGACGTGCGCAAGTGGTTCGAAGAGCACACCCATCGCGCGATGACCAACCGCCTCGAGGACGGCTCCGATTTGGACGTCGACCAATACGTCAACCACTACATCGACCTGTCCACCGGTGAGGCCAAGGAGCCGAGGGTATTCCGCGACTTGCTGCCCAGTGGCCGCGATGTGACCACCGCGCTGCTGCTCGATGGCAGCTCGTCGCTAGGGGTGCATGGCGGTCGCGTGTTCCAGCTCGAATTAGCCTGTGCCGACGCGCTTTCCCGTGCCATGACGCTGGCGCGCGAGCCCCACGGCGTCTTCGTATTCACTGGCAATACCCGCCATCGCGTCGAAGTGCGCTGCCTGAAGGACTTCGAAGACCGGGGGTTCGTTCCGCCCAGCGGGCTGGGCCTATCAACCCGCGGATACACCAGACTGGGTGCGCCACTTCGCCATCTGACGAGCCGCCTGCTGGCGCAGGCCTCCGAGCGGCGCCTGCTGATCATCATCGGCGACGGGCTGATCTCAGACGAGGGTTACGAGGGCCGTTACGCCTGGGCCGACGCCGCGCATGCGGTCGAGGAGGCCAACGATGCCGGGGTGTCGATGTACTACGTCGGCGTCGGACCGACACGGGTCGATCCCCTGCCCGAGGTGTTCGGTCCGCGCCGGTCGCAACGCATCCGGCGCATCGAGGAGCTGCCGCGGGTACTGGCCCATGTCCATCGCGAACTGGTCGCCGCGTGAGCGCCGGCCTGCTGAGGAAGAGATGACCACCGAGACGTATTTCGCCAACGGCAACGAGATCCAGCTGTTCGAACAGGCTTTCCGCCAACGGATTCCGGTCATGCTCACCGGCCCGACCGGATGCGGCAAAACGCGCTTCGTCGAACACATGGGCTCGCTGCTGCAACGGCCCGTGGTCACCATCAGCTGCCACGACGACCTCACCAGCTCCGATCTCGTCGGGCGCTTCATGGTGACCGGCGGCGACGTGGTGTGGACCGATGGCCCGCTGACCCGGGCTGTCAAGGCGGGCGCGATCTGCTACCTCGACGAGGTCGTCGAGGCCCGGCACGACTCACTGGCGATCCTGCACTCGCTCACCGATCACCGGCGCTCGCTCTACCTCGACCGAGCCGGCGAGGTGGTGCAGGCGCCGGAAGAGTTCATGCTGGTGTGCTCGTACAATCCGGCATATCGCAGCTCCCTCAAGGAGCTCAAACCCTCGTTCCGCCAGCGGTTCGCCACGCTGGCGATGAACTACCTGCCGCCCGACCGCGAGGCCGACGTGGTCGTCGCCGAATCCGGAATCCCCGTGGAGGCAGCGACCCGGTTGGTCGGATGCGCGGTCGCGATCCGCACCGCCGACGAGGCCTTTCACTTCGAGCCTCCGTCGACCAGGGTGCTGGTCACGGCCGCCCAGTTGATCGCTGCCGGCGCAGCCGAATTGGACGCGGCCAACGCATGCATACTCGCGCCGCTGAGCACCGACGGCGCGGTCACCGACGGTCTACGTGAAGTCGCGGCGGCCAGCCTGGCCCCCTCGAATGCCTCGAGCAGTCGTTAGAAAGGAGCAACCGGTATGGACCGACAGGAGCAGAAGCGCAAGAGGGCGCTCATCGTCTTCCAGATCTTCATCTACGGCTACCTGCTGGCGATGTTCGGCGTCCAGCTGTACATGTCGTTCGCCCGCGGGTGGTGGGATCTGTGACTGTCTCTGCCGCGCAGGCTAGTTCGGTCGGCCTCGAGGATCACCACGACGAATCCCGCCGAGCCCAGCGTCGCGCCGACAAGTGGATGATCGTCGGTGCCGCGCTGATGGGCATGTGGGCGCCGGGTCTGATCGGGTTTCCCATTTTCATGCGCGGGGTATGGCTGCAGCGCCAAGCACTGCGCGCCGGCTTGTCGGTACGGCCCATGATCGTGACCCTGATCGGTTACCTGGTCCTGATCGACGGAATGCTCAACAGCCTTGGCTGGGCCCTGGACCTGGTGGCCAACCACACGTTGATCAACCGAGTGCTGATGGTGGGCTGGGGCAACATGTTCGACGCCGGCTATTTCTGGCACTACAACGAGCTGTGGGTCGGGGGCGCCGCGGGGCCGGGCGAGAAGGCCTATGTCGCCGGCCTGATCCTGACAGTGTTCTCGATGCGGGTGGCCGCGGCGATCGGCTTCTTACAGATGAAGCGCTGGGGTCACCAGTGGATGGTCGTCACGTGCTGGATGGGCGTGGTGATCTGGTCGGCCTACGTGTTCAACATGACCATGTTCGCCGACGTGCGATATGCCGGTGTCGTCTTCCCGGTCATCGGCTGGTGGCTCTACGACATCTTCTACATCACTCCGTTCCTCGCCATCCCCTATCTGCACACCGTCAATCGCGAAATCTTCTCCGACTAGCAAGGAGCAGTGCCATGACTAGCCCTTCCGCAGCGTCAACCACCGAAAACCAAGATCCGAGCGCCGATCTCGAGCCGGGGACGACGCCGTACTACGCGCGGATGCACAAGTGGATCAAGCGGGCGGTATTGGTGTGCCTGGTGGCCCTGGTGATCGAGGGCGCCTTCACGTTGCCGTTCATGGCCGTCTATTACGGATACCCGACACTGAGCCTCACCCAAATATGTAGTGAGCTGCTCAAGATCCGGTACTCCAACGACACGCTGGAGTGCAAGTATCCGTACCCGCCGTTCGGCCCGCCCGAGGGCGCCGAGGGCAAGGCGACCGCGCAGGACGTGTGGGGCATCCAGCCGATACCGAAATACCACCGGCTGGGATTCCGTGAGCTTGTCAAGATCCACAACGACAGGCTGGCCCGTCAAGCGGCCCAGCAGCCTGCGGCGTCGCACCCATGACAAGGCCGGCCCGTTGACCTACCGGGTCGTCCAATGGACGACGGGTAACGTCGGCAAGAGCTCGGTCAAGGCGATAGCTGCCAACCCCACGCTGCAGCTGGTCGGATGCTACGCCTGGTCACCGGAGAAGGCCGGGCGAGATGTCGGCGAGCTGTGCGGCATCGAACCACTGAATATCAAGGCCAGCAACGACATTGACGCGATGCTCGCACTCAAGCCGGACTGCGTGGTCTACAACCCGATGTTCGCCGACGTCGACGAGCTGGTCCGCATCCTCGGGGCGGGCATCAACGTGGTGGGCACCGCCGGGTTCATCACCGGCCACTTCCTCGGCGCCGGACGGGAACGCATCGCGCAGGCCTGCGAGGAAGGCGGGTCGACCATCTTCGGCAGCGGCATCAACCCCGGTTTCATCCAACTGTTCGCCATCGTGTCGGCGGGCCTCTCGGACCGGGTGGACAAGGTCTCGATGCTCGAATCCATTGACACCACCATTTACAATTCGCCCGCAACCGAAATACCCATGGGCTTCGGGTATCCGATCGATCGTCCGGACCTCCCGGCCATCACCGAGAAGGGCTCCGGCGTCTTCGCCGACGGCGTGTTGCTGATCGCCGATGCTTTGGGCGTCGAGCTGGACGACGTACGCTGCGAAGTCGAATACGCCCGAACCACCGACGATCTCCATCTTCCCGGCGACTGGACGATCAAGAAGGGGTGCGTCGCCGGTGTGGACGTTCGCTGGAAGGGGATCGTCGAAGACCGAGAGGTCATCGAGATCCGCGGGCGATGGCGTAAGGGTCAATCGCTGGATCCGGACTGGCCATTGGACATGGGTTACACCATCGAGGTGCAGGGCCAGCCGACGATCAAAACCACACTGAGTTTCCTTCCGCCACCGGACTTTCAAGGCCAGACACTGGACGACTACATCATGCTGGGATTAACCATCACCGCCATGCCGGCGATCACCGCGATACCCGCCGTCGTTGCCGCACCTCCCGGCATCGTCACGTACAACGACCTGCCGCTGCTACGGCCACGCGGCGTGCTGCGCGCCGATTCACGATAGGAAGACCCCGATGCCTGAAGAACCCTCGCTGCACCACGTCGTGTTCGCCGTCGCACCGGAACGACACGCGGCCGCGGCGCAGATGTTCAGCGATCTCGGATTCGTCTTCGAACCTTTGCAGTTGGCGGAGCTCGGCCTCGACATCCACCTCGACTGGACTCGGGGCATCGAGCTGATCAGCCCGATCCCGGGATCCACCGGCGAGGTCGCCGTTTCGGTGACCGAGTTCCTTGAGCGTCACGGCGACGGCGTGTTCACCGTTGTCATTGGAGTTCCGGAAGCCGCGGCCGGCGACGCCGTCACCGAACGCTACGGCGCGACAACACGATTCCGGCAGCACATGGAGGGCGATGGCACCTACCTCGACGAAAACGACGTGTCGATCCTGGGCCTGCCACTGACGTTCCTGGCCACCAATATTCCGTGATGGGAGGCGGTATGGCCGAGCTGATTTCGCCTGAGGAGCATTCTCGAATGAGCGTCGATACCGCAGCCGCCAGCATTTTCGACGCCGACCTTCCGACGCTGCAGTACGACATCACCGACACCGTGCACGAGGTCGCCCCGCGGATTCACGAGGTGCGCAAGCGGTCACCGATAGCCATCGGGCCGCTGGGACCCGAGGTGCTCGGTTACGAACTCGCCCGCGGGATACTTCGCGACCCCCGGTTCGTTTTCCCGCCCGGCATGCACATGACGGCCCGCGGGATAACGTCCGGCCCGCTCTATGACCGGGTGCTCGGCACCATCCTGGGCATGGAAGACGAGGAACATCGGCGGCTGCGCGGCCTGGTGTCCAAGGCATTCACGCCGCGGGCCACCGCGCGGATGGAGGACACCATCGGCGTTGTGATCAACGGACTGATCGACCAGGTCGCGGATGCCGGCCAATGCGATTTCGTCGCCGACATCGCGCGGCCGTACCCGATCCCGATCATCTGCGCGCTGTTGGGAGCGCCTCCCCAGGACTGGGAGCAGTTTTCCCTATGGGCGGAGGACATTTTCAAGATCGTGCGATTCGACTCCGACCTCGCGAACGAGCAGCACATCGTGCTGCGGGCATGGGACGAGTTCGACGCCTACATCGACGACATGATCGCCGAACGGCGGAGCCGGTTGACCGACGACTTGATCTCCGAACTGATCCGCGCCCAGCACGACGGCGACCGGTTGAGCAACGCGGAGATGCGCATGCTGGCGTTCAGCATCCTCAGCGCCGGCACCGACACCACCCGCAATCAACTGGCCGCGTGCATGCACGCGCTGTGTGATCATCCCGCTCAGCTGGCGATGCTGCGCGACAACCCCGACCTGGCGATGGCGGCCGTCGAGGAATGCATGCGCCATTCGCCTGCCGTGTGCACGACCCTGCGCACCGTCCTCGAGGACGTCACCTTCGCCCACTACACCTTTCCCGCCGGCACCTTCATTTCGGTGAATACCTTTGCCGCAAACTGTGATCCGGAGGTCTATCCACGCCCGGACCGCTTCGACATCACCCGCAAGGACCCGCCGCCCATTTTGACGTTCGGCGGCGGCGCACATTATTGCCTTGGCGCGAACCTCGCGCGAACGGAGCTCGCTGGAGCCCTCAAGGTGCTCGCCCGCCGCATGACCAACCCGCACCGCATGGCGACGACGCGCTGGAAACCGATGCTGGGACTGAGCGGGCCGGTCGATCTGGAGATCGAATTCGACTAGCTCAGCGCGTCATCCGAGGCAAGCTCCAGCACGTGAATCTCGCCCGTGGTGCCGTCGACCTCCACGAGAGCGCCCGACGGCAGCGACTTGGTGGCCCCCTGGACGTCCACCACGCAGGGGAACCCGAATTCGCGGGCCACCACCGCGGCGTGTGACATCGGCCCGCCGAGTTCGGTGACGACGGCTGCGGCGTAGCAGAAGGCCGCGGTATACCCGACGTCAGTGACCTCCGCGACCAGGATCTCGCCGGGTTGCAGGTCGTCGATGGTCTCGGGGCGCACGATGCGCACCCGGCCGCGCACCCGGCCCCCGCACACGCCGACACCGCGCAGGGTGCCCCCGCTGGCCAGCGCAGCCGACGATGTCGCGGTCGGCTGCCAACTTCCGCTGAAGACCGTGGGCGGCGCCACCGCGACCAGGCGGCGCTGTTCGGCCCGGCGCCGGGCCACCAGCGCGCCCACATCCGCGGGAAGGGCATCCAATTCGTCGATAAGCAGATAAAAGACGTCATCGGCGGCGTCGAAGATCCCCGCCTCGACCGACCTGCGCCCGTACTCGCGCAGCAGTGTACGCAGCACCCAGTTCGCCCGCACCACCTTGTCGCGGCGGACCTCACGGTCGCGCAGTTGCTGGGTGGCCAGGACCGCAATCGGCTTGGCGTGAACGGGAATCCGGGGCCGCCACGGCTGCGAGGCGGACGGTGCGCTCATCGCTCTGGTCACCATCCGGACCAGCAGCTCGGGGTCGTCGGCGTAGCTGGTCGACAGCATCTCGAGCTCGGCCGGGCCACGATGGCCGATCAGCGCCAGCTCGTCCAGCAGCGCGGCATGGAATTCCGGTGCCTCAACGGCGAGCTTGTCCAACCGGTCCCCCGGTTCGGCCAGCAGCGCCCTCACCTTCGGATCAAGTTGCGCGGCAACCACCAACCGCTGCATCGCCTCGACCGAACGCGCGCTGACCAATTCCGGCCCACCGGGCGCGGCGATGTCTCGCCCGCACAACCCGCGCAGCAGCACGTTGAACGCCGCGCACAGTAGGAATGACCCCGCCGCCAGCACCCACCCGTGCACCACCTGGTCGCGGGCCAGCGAGATCAGGCTCAGCAGCCGACGATCATCGAGCCCGGTGAGGTCGCCGCCGGTCAAGTGTTCCAGGCGATCCACGTCGGCGACGAACTCGCGGGTGTCCAACGGCGCCCCGGCCGACAGCCCGATCAGGTTGACGCCGAATACCCCGACGTTGCGAACGGTCCGCAGCTGCTGTCGGATTCGGCCGGTGTCGGAGTGCGGATGGTCCTCACCGAAGATCGGCAGGGCGGCCATGCTCGGGCCGAAGAACCCGCTGTTGCTGACCACCGTGGTGGGCTTGACGAAAGGCACCGTCTCGGCCATGAAGTGCGCCGTCGTGATGGCGCCGTAGAGCCGGTGGGCAAACACTGCGACCATGCGCATCGCGATTTCGCGCTGAATCGTGCCGCCGGGCCGCAACCGCTCGGCGACGCACACGGCACTGGCCCGCAGTCCACGCACTGTCGCCGACGCCGACGCCGGCGAGAACGGGCCGGGCAGCGCCTCGGACAAATTGGTGGCCAGGAAGGTGGGAAAGCGCGGGTCGATCGGTGTGTCGAATTCCCCGTTATCGCCTTGTGCGCCAGCCCAAATGGGCTTGACCCCGTCATCGCTCGGCGCGTCGACCGAGGGCAGGTCCTGGATGTTGGCCAGCCGCCACGGCAGCGATACCACCCGTTTGCCCATGGTGACCCGGCCGCGCACCGCCAGCGCGAAGTCCTGGACACATTCGTCGGCCTCCCAGGCCGGGCGGAATTCCCAGTCTTCCAGCCGCGCGGTGTCCATCAACGGTGCGTCCTGCACCAACCGCAGCTCCGCCGGGTCGAAGCCCAGCCGCGCGACCGGACGGCGCAGCGCGCCGGCCAGCTGCCGGAAGGTCAGCGAGCCCGCGGCGGCGAGATTCACCGGCCCGCCGCGGGTTTTGTCATCGACGAGCGCACTGTTGAACAGCCGGAGCGCGTCGTCGAGGTGGACGACCTGCAGGCGGCGATCACCCGACCGGTCGCGCAACGCCGGCAATGCGAGCAGCCGGCGCACCCAGTTGTCGACGTTGCGCCCCAGGATCAGCGCGGAACGGATCGCGACCCACTCCACCCCCGATTCCGCCAGCATTTGTTCGGCCTCGGCCTTCAGTCGGCCTTCGGCATTGGCCGGGGCCGTGGCGTCGTGTTCGGTCTTCGGCGCTCCTCCCCCGCCGTACACATGCGCCGACGACGCGAAAACGACTTTCCTGGACCCGGTTTGGGCCATCGCGTCGAGCACGTTGCGGGTGCCACCGATGTTGACCTGCCGAGCGATCAAGCCGTCGCGTCCCGGATCCGTTGCCCATGCGCAGTGCGCGACGACGTCCGCGCCAGCCAGGGCGCGCCCGACGGCGTCGGCGTCGCGAATGTCGGCCGTCACGAAATCGGCCGCGCTCGGCCAGCTTTCAGGGCGGTGCCGCGCGATCCCCGCAACGTCATGGCCCTGACTGAGCAACCGGGATGCGAGGCCACGGCCAAGCACGCCGCTGGCCCCGGTGACCGCGATTCTCACGTCATGCCTACTCGCCGTCGTCGTCGCGCAGCGCCGCGTTGACCAGAGCGTCGAGGTCCATGTCCGCGATGTCCTTTTCGGTGGTCACCGCGGAGGCCTGCGCGACGCCCTCGGACTCGCTGGCCAACGCAAGCAACAGCTCCAGCACGCCCGCCTGCCGCAGGCGCTTGACCGGGATGGATCCCACCACCCGCTGAATCTCCGCCTCGCCGGGTGCGGCCGTCACCACGGGCTGGTCCGACGATCCGACCAATTCGCGATACATGTAGCCGGCCAGCGCGGCGGAGTTCGGGTAGTCGAAGATCAGCGTAGGCGAAAGCGCCAGCCCGGTCGCGGCTTTGAGCCGGTTACGCATTTCGACGGCGGTCAGCGAGTCGAAGCCGAGTTCCTGGAACGCGCGATCCGGATGGATCGCCTCCGGGCTGGAGCTGCCAAGCACGGTAGCGATGTTGGCACGCACCAGGTCCAGCAGGATCGCTTGTTGCTCGTCCTCGGGCAGCCCTTCTAGGCGTTGCAGCAGAGCGGATTTCGACTTGGCGGCGGCCAGCGAGTCATCGACCTGGCGCCGCGTCGGCGCGTTGATCAGATCGACGAACATTGGCGGCAACGTGCCCCCATCGAACTTGACCCGCAGCGCCGCGAGGTCGATGTGGGCGGGCAACATGAACGGCTCGTCGACAATCAGCGCGGTGTCCATCAGTTCCAGCGCCTGTTCCGAGGACATGGCGACGATCCCGTCCCGGCCGAACCGGGCACGGTCGGCCGCGCCCAACCCACCGGTCATGGCACTGGCCTGGTCCCAGAGCCCCCAGCCAAGCGAAACCGCCGGCAGCCCATGCGCCCGTCGATGCGCGGCCAACCCGTCCAGGAACGAGTTGCCGGCCGCGTAGTTGGCCTGGCCCGACGCACCCGCGAGCCCGGCGATCGACGAGAACATCACGAACGCCGACACATCCAGCTCGCGGGTCAATTCGTGCAAATTCCACGCCGCGTCGACCTTGGACCGCAACACGGATTCAATCCGATCTGGGGTCAAAGATGTCACCACCGCGTCGTGCAGCACCCCGGCGGCATGGATCACCCCGGTCAGCGGGCGCTGCATCGGGATTTCGGCGATCACCTTGGCCAGGGCCTCGCGATCGGCGGCATCGCAGGCCACCGCCTCCACGTGCGCACCCGCCGCGCTCAGTTCGGCGACCAGCTCCGCCGCGCCCGGTGCGTCCAGGCCGCGGCGGCTGACCAGCACCAGATGGCGCGCGCCGTGGCGGGATACGACGTGTCGGGCGACCGCCGAGCCGGCCATGCCGGTGGCGCCGGTGATCAGCACCGTGCCGGCCGTCCACGCGTCGGGCATCGTCATCACGACCTTGCCGACGTGGCGCGCCTGGCTCAGGTAGCGCAGCGCCGCGGGTGCGCGCCGCACGTCGAACCTGGTGACCGGCAACGGCCGCAGCACGTCTTCGCCGAACATGGCGGCCAGCTCGTCGAGCATCTGCGCGATGCGATCCGGACCGGCTTCGAAGAGGTCGAAGGCGCGGTAACGCACACCCGAGTGGTCCCGCGCGACGACCTCGGGGTCGCGGACGTCGGTCTTGCCCATCTCCAGGAAGATCCCGCCGGGCGCCATCAGGCGCAGCGAAGCATCGACGAAATCGCCGGACAGCGAGTCAAGGACCACGTCCATACCGCGCCCGCCAGTGACCGCCCGGAACTTCTTCTCGAATTCCAAACTGCGCGAGTCGGCGATGTGATCGTCATCAAAGCCCATGTCCCGCAGGGTGTCCCACTTGCCGCGGCTTGCAGTCGCGAACACTTCCAGGCCGATGTGGCGGGCCAGCTGGACCGCGGCCATCCCGACCACACCGGCCGCGGCGTGCACCAGCACCCGCTGACCGGGCTTGGCGCCGGCCAGATCCACCAGCGCGTAGTTCGCCGTCGCAAAGACGACCGATGCCGTCGCGGCCGCCGTGTGTGACCAGCCGGCGGGCACCTTGACGAGCAGGCGCTGGTCGGTCTTGGCGATGGTTCCGGTGCCGTCCGGGAACAACCCCATGACGCGGTCGCCGACCTCGAAACGCCCGTCCTGCGAGTCGGTTTCGATGACCACACCGGAGGCCTCGATGCCCATGATCGCCTCGGGGTCGGGATAGAGACCCAACGCGATCATGACGTCACGGAAGTTGGCCGCGATGGCCGACAGCTCGACTCGCACCTGGCCGGGACCGAGCGGCGCGTCGGCGTCGGGAATCCCCTCTATGCGCAGATTCTCGATGGTGCCGTAGCTGCTCATGCCGAGTCGCCACGGTCCGTCGTCGGGCGGCAGCAACAGACCGCCGACGGCGCGGCTGCCGAGCACCCGCGCGGTGTACACCGTCCCCTTGCGCAGGATCGCCTGTGGCTCGCTGAGCGCCAGGACCGCGGCTATCGCCTCGGAATCCAGGGGCGCGTCCGTGTCGACGAGCACGATTCGTCCGGGATGCTCGGTCTGCGCCGACCGCACCAAGCCCCAGACCGCCGCGCCGGCCAAATCGGTGACGTCCTCCCCCGGCAGCGTCATCGCGCCCCGGGTCGCTACCACCAACGTTCCGGCGTCGTCGCGGGACAACCACGACTGCAGCACGGGCAGCACCGCCCGCGTCGCCGCGTACACCTCGGTGGTCACATCGCCGGACACCGGCTGCGACTCGAACAGCACCGCCGTCCGCTCAGCCTCGGTGTCCTCGGATTCCGGTGCGCCCCAGGCGGATAGCGAGACCGGCTGCACCGCCGCCGTCGGCTGCGCGGACCAGATGACCTCGAAGAGCCGGTCCGGTCCTGATTTCGACACCGCGGCGAGAAGCTGCTTGTCGGTGACCGGGCGGGCCACCATCGACGCCACCGACAACACCGGCAGCCCCAACCCGTCGGCCAATTCGATCGACACCGCGGAGGGGCTGATCGGCACGATCCGTGCGCGCACCGCGCCCGCCCCCGCGGCGTGCAACGACACCCGCTGCCAGGAGAACGGGACCAGCATCGAGCCTTCGGGCAGTTCCTCGCTGTCCGAGGCCAACATGACCGCGTGCAGTGCCGCGTCGAGCATCGCCGGGTGGACACCGAACCCGGCCGGCGAAACCCCAGCGTCGGCGGGCAGCGACACTTCGGCGAAAACCTCGTCGCCGCGGCGCCACATCGACGTCAGGCCGCGGAACGCAGGGCCGTACCCGTAACCCCGCTCGGCCAATTGCTCATAGCCATCGCCCACGTCCACTGGGACCGCACCCACCGGCGGCCACGCCGACAGATCCGCGCTCGGCTGCACCGATCCCGCCCGCAGCACACCTTCGGCATGCAGCAACCAGCCGGAGCCCGCTTCGGCCCGCGAAAACACCGACACCGCACGGTCACCCGCATCGTCGGGACCGCCGACCACTACCTGAACGGCGACCGAACCACCGGCCGGCAACACCAGCGGCGCCGCCAGATTCAGCTCGTCAACGACTCCGCAGCCCACCTCGTCGCCGGCGCGGATGGCCAACTCGACAAATCCCGCGCCGGGGAACAGCATGACCCCGCCGACGGCGTGATCGGTCAACCAGCCCTGCGTGCCGGGCGACAGCCGGCCGGTCAGCACGACTCCGCCAGTGGTCGGCAGTTCCACCACCGCGCCCAACAGTGCGTGCTCACCGGCGGCCAGGCCCAGGCCCGCGGCATCGGCCGCGCCGCCGTCGGCGGCAAGCCAAAAGCGCCGCCGGTCAAAGGCATACGTCGGCAACTCGACGAGATTGGCGTCGCCCAGCGCGCCGAGCCAGTCCACATCCATCCCCGCGACGAACCCCTGCGCGACGGCGTTGACCAGGGCCACCGGCTCCGGGCGGTCCTTGCGCAGCGCGGACATCGTGGTCACGGGGGTTGCCATCGGATCGGAAGCCAGTGTTTCTTCGATCGATGCGGTCAGGCCGCTGCTCGGGCCGACTTCGAGGAAGCGGTTTCCGCCTGCCGAGTGCACGAAGCGCACACTGTCGGCGAATCGCACCGCCTCGCGTACGTGTCGCTTCCAGTACGCCGCCGAGGCGAAGTCGTCTCCGGCCAGCTGTCCGGTCAGGTTGGACACGATCGGAATGGTGGGCTTGCCGACGGCCAGTCCGGCCGCGACGGTTCCGAATTCGTCGATCATCGGATCCATCAACGGGGAGTGGAAGGCGTGCGACACGGATAGCTGATGCACACGGTGGCCGTCGGCGCGGAGCTGATCGGCCACCGCGGCCACGGCTTCTTGGGCGCCCGAAATCACCACCGAGGTGGGCCCGTTCACCGCCGCGATGCCCACGCCGGGTTGTTCGGAGGACGCCAGCAACGGCCGCACCTCCTCTTCGGTGGCCTGCACCGCGACCATCGCGCCGCCCTCC
Source organism: Mycobacterium sp. 1165178.9 (assembly GCF_001673555.1). GTDB lineage: Bacteria > Actinomycetota > Actinomycetes > Mycobacteriales > Mycobacteriaceae > Mycobacterium. The sequence goes on from NZ_LZMB01000575.1 coordinate 27,906, forward strand.
GGGAGCGCCTGCATGAAGCGGCCCCGAGCCGCCACCAGCACCGCGGCGTTCTCCAGGGACAGCACACCGGCGACGTGCGCGGCCGCCAGCTCCCCGATCGAGTGGCCCATCACGAAGTCGGGCCGCACACCCCAGGATTCGAGCAGCCGGAACAACGCGACTTCCACGGCGAAGAGCGCGGGTTGCGCGAATTCGGTGCTGTTCAACAGGTTTTCGTCGTGCCCCCACATCACCTCGCGCAGCGGGCGCAGCAGGTGCCGGTCCAATTCGGCCACGACGGTGTTGAACGCCTCGGCGAACACCGGATAGCCGGCGTGCAATCCCATCCCCATGCCCAATATCTGGGAGCCCTGTCCCGGGAACACGAAGACCGTCTTGCCGGCGGTCACCGCGCCACGAATGACCGAGCCGGCGAGGTCGTCACCGGTAAGCTCGTCCAACCCCGCCAACAGCCCGTCGCGGTCGCTGCCGACGATGACGGCACGCTGGTCGAAGGCCGACCGGCCCGCCAGTGACCACCCCACATCGGCGATGTCCAAGTCCGGGTGGGCGCGCAGGTGGCTCGCCAACCGTGCGGCCTGAGAGTTCAACGCCGACAGCGATTTCGCCGAGACCGGCCACGGCACCACCGGCACCTTGGGACCGCCCACGACGCGCGGCGCCTCGGCCGGCACCGCCTCCACGATGACGTGCGCGTTGGTGCCGCTGATGCCGAAGGACGACACACCCGCGCGGCGCGGGTGGTTGCCGGGCTTAGGCTTCCAGGCCCGAGCCTCGGTCAACAGCGAAACCGAGCCTGTCGACCAGTCGACGTACGGGCTGGGCTCGTCGACATGCAATGTCGCGGGCAACATCTCGTGGCGCATCGCCAGGACCATCTTGATCACGCCGGCCACCCCGGCGGCCGCCTGCGTGTGGCCCATGTTCGACTTGATCGACCCCAGCCACAGCGGCTCACTGCGATCCTGCCCGTAGGTGGCCAGCAGGGCCTGCGCCTCGATGGGGTCGCCCAGTGTGGTTCCGGTGCCGTGTCCTTCGACGACGTCGACCTCCGCCGCGGTCAATCCGGCGCTGGCCAGGGCGGCCCGCACGACGCGCTGCTGCGAGGGACCATTGGGCGCGGTCAGCCCGTTGGAGGCGCCGTCCTGATTGATCGCCGAGCCCCGCACCAGGGCCAGCACCGGATGCCCCAGCCGCCGCGCGTCGGACAGGCGCTCCACCACGAGCATGCCGCCGCCTTCGGAGAATCCGGTGCCATCGGCCGCGCCCGCGTAGGCCTTGCACCGGCCGTCCTCGGACAGCCCGCGCATGCGGCTGAACTCCACGAAGATGTCGGGCGTGGCGTTGACGGTGACGCCGCCGGCCAGGGCCAGGTCGCACTCCCCCGAGCGCAGCGACTGCGCGGCCATGTGCAAGGCCACCAACGACGACGAACACGCGGTGTCCACCGACACCGCCGGACCTTCGAGGCCTAGCACGTAGGACACCCGGCCCGATGCCACGCTCGACGACTGGCCGGTCAGCCGAAAGCCCTCCGCGGTCGGTGCGGCGCCCATCCCGTAACCCTGCGTGTACACCCCGGCGAACATTCCGGTGGCGCTGCCGCGCAGCTTGCCGGGCTCAATTCCCGCCCGCTCCAAGGCTTCCCAGGACAGCTCGAGGAACATGCGCTGCTGGGGGTCCATGGACAGCGCCTCACTGGGCGCGATGCCGAAGAAGGCGGGGTCGAAGTCCGCGACACCGTCCACGAAGCCGCCGGTGCGGGTATAGCAAGTGCCCGGAACATCGGGGTCCGGGTTGTACACACCGGCCAGGTCCCAGCCACGATCGGTCGGGAATTCGGAGAGGACGTCGCGGCCCTCGGTCAGCATCTCCCACAGGTCGTCGGGAGAATTCACCCCGCCCGGATAGCGGCACGCCATGCCGACGATCACGATCGGATCGTCGTCGGTGGCGCGAACGACCGGGGCGTGCTTGATCTCTTGCGGGACCCCGGCCAGTTGTGTGCGGATGTAGCCGGCCAGGCCGTTGGGCGTCGGGTAGTCGAAGATCAGGGTCGGCGAAAGCGCCAGTCCGGTAGCGGTTTTGAGCCGGTTGCGCATCTCGACCGCGGTCAGCGAGTCGAAGCCCAACTCCTGGAAAGCCTTGTCCGGGTCGATCGCCTCGGCGGTGGTGTTGCCCAACACCGTGGCGATGTGTGAACGCACCAGATCCAGGAGCACGGCGTGCTGCTCGGGTTCGGACAGCCCGTCCAGGCGATGCGCGAGCGCCGATTTCGATTTCGCCGCCGCCAGCGAGTCGTCGACCCGGCGGCGCGTCGGGGCGTTGACCAGATCGGTGAACATCGGTGGGACCGCGACCGCGTGGGCCCGCAGCGCGCCGAGATCGATGCGGGCCGGCGCCAGGAATGGTTCGTCGACGATCAGTGCGGTGTCGAAGAGCTCCATGGCCTCGTCCGAGGACAGCGCCAAGATCCCGTCGCGGCCCAGCCGGGCGAGGTCGGCAGCGTCCAGGCCGCCGGTCATGGCGCTGGCCTGATCCCACAGACCCCAGGCCAGCGAGATCGCCGGCAAACCGAGCGCCCGCCGGTGCGCGGCCAACCCGTCCAGGAACGCGTTCGCCGCGCCGTAGTTGCCCTGACCCGACGACCCGACCAGCCCGGCCATCGACGAAAACATCACGAAGGCGGACAGATTCAGCTCGCGGGTCAACTCGTGTAGGTTCCACGCGGCGTCAACCTTGGCCCGCAACACCGCGTCGACCCGCTCGGGGGTCAGCGAGGTGATCATCGCGTCGTCCAGCACGCCGGTCGCGTGAATCACGCCCGACAGCGGCCGCGGCGCCGCAATGTCGTCGATCACCTGCGCCAGAGCTGCCCGGTCGGCCGCGTCGCACGCCACCACGCGCGCCCGGGCACCAGCGGACTGCAGCTCGGCGATCAACTCGGCGGCCCCGGGAGCGTCCGGACCGCGCCGGCTCAGCAACACCAAGTCCTGCACACCGTGGTGTGCCACCAGGTGACGGGCCAACGTCGAACCCGCCATGCCGGTTCCGCCGGTGATCAGCACGGTGCCGGAACTCATCCCGGACGGCAGCGTCATGACGACCTTGCCGGTGTGACGGGCCTGGCTCAAATACCGCAACGCGGTGCGGCCGCGTCGCACGTCGAAGGTGGTCACCGGCAACGGTTCCAGCACCCCGGCGTCGAACAGCCCGGCGAGCTCCTGCATCCACTGATGCATCCGCGGGCGGCCGGGCTCGAACAGGTCGAAGGCGCGGTAGCGGACACCCGGGTACTCCTGGGCCACCACGCCCGGGTCGCGGATGTCGGTCTTGCCCATCTCCAAAAACACGCCGCCGGAAGCGACCAGGCGCAGTGAGGCGTCGACGAATTCGCCGGCCAGCGAGTCCAGCACCACATCCATGCCGCGGCCGCCGGTGACAGCCCGGAACTTCTCCTCGAACTCGAGGCTACGTGAATCCGAGATGTGATCGTCGTCGAAACCCATGGCCCGCAACGTGTCCCACTTGCCGCGGCTGGCCGTCGCGAACACCTCCAAGCCCAGATGCCTGCCCAGCTGAACCGCGGCCATCCCGACACCACCCGCCGCGGCGTGCACCAGCACCCGCTGCCCCGGCTTCACGTCGGCCAGGTGGATGAACGCCATATAGGCGGTGGTGAATACCGCCGAGATGCCGGCGGCTTCGGCATAGGACCAGTGGGCGGGCTTGTGCTGCAGCAGGCGGACGTCGCCGGGCACCAGTGTGCCGCTGCCGTCGGGGAAGAATCCGTACACCGAATCGCCGACCGCGAACTCGGTGACCCCCGGCCCGACTTCGACCACCACGCCGGCGCCTTCGCCACCGAGCAGGGCGTCATGGGTGAACATGCCCAGGGTGATCATGACGTCGCGGAAGTTGGTGGCGATGGCGCGCAAGCCCACCCGAACCTGGCCCGGCTCCAGCGCGGCTCCCGCGTTGGGAACCGGCTCGAGTTGCAGGTTTTCGAAAGTTCCCGCGCTGCTGATTCCGAGCCGCCATGGACCGTCCGCCGGAGGCGTCATGATGCCGTCGACCGCGCGGCTGCGGTGCACCCGCGCGATGTAGGCCGTGCCGTCGCGCAGCAACACCGCGGGCTCGCCGATCGACAGGACGGTCGCGACCGCGCCATCGTCAAGCGCCGCATCGGAATCCACCAGGACGATACGGCCGGGATGCTCGGTCTGCGCCGACCGCACCAGCCCCCATACCGCCGCGCCGGCCAGATCGGGGACGTGCTCCCCCGCCAGCCCCATCGCACCCCGGGTCGCGACGATCAGCACCCCGGAGTCATGCTCGGTCAGCCACGACTGCACGGCCGCCAGAGCACGATGCGTCCGCTCGTACGATCCGGATACCGGATCTTCCCCGGCCGCAACCGATTCGAACACCTGGTGTACAGGTGGCTCGGTGCCGGCTGCTTTCGTCACTGCCGGTGACCAGACCACCTCGAACAGCCGGTCCGGACCCGAGGCCGTCACCGCCGCGCGCAGCTGACGCTCGCTCACCGGGCGCGCTGCCATCGCGCGCACCGACAGCACCGGCAATCCGAGTCCGTCGGCCAGCTCGATCGAGACTGCCCTGGAGGCCGCGGTGCCATCCGACGTCGATGCCGGTGCAATGCGCACACGTAGCGCCGACGCGCCCGCCGCGTGCAATGACACGCCCTGCCACGAGAACGGCAGCACGACTTCGTCGGTCCGGCCGGCGACGTGCTGGCTGACGATCAGTGCGTGCATGGCCGCATCCAGCAACGCCGGGTGGACGCCGAATCCGTTGACGCCGCCGGCGGCGTCGGGCAGCCGAACCTCGGCGAACACCTCGTCGTCGCGCACCCACGTCGCGGCCAGGCCCTTGAACGCCGGGCCATAGCCGTAGCCGCGCGCCGCCAACTGCTCGTAACCCTCTGCGGCGTCGACCTTGACGGCTCCCGCCGGCGGCCATGCCGACAGATCCGCCCCCGGCTCCACCGAGCCGGTGCTCAACGTTCCTTCGGCGTGGCATACCCAGCCTGACCCGGTGTCGGGGCGCGAGAAGATCGACACCGGGCGCTGGCCGGATTCTTCCGCGGGGCCGACCATCACTTGCACGGCAACCGACGCCGACCCGGAATCCTTGGCCGGCAACATCAACGGCGCCTGCAGAGTCAGTTCGTCGACCGTCGAGCAACCGACTTCGTCGCCGGCGCGGATCGCCAACTCTACAAAGCCGGACCCGGGGAACACGGCCGTGCCGGACACGGCGTGATCGGTCAGCCAGCCCTGCAGGCTCGGCGACAGGCGGCCCGTCAGCACCACCCCGCCGGAAGCGGGGAGCTCGACGACGGCACTCAACAGTGGGTGCTCGCTGGTGCCCAGGCCCAGGCCCGAGGCGTCGGCCGCGATGCCCTCACCGGACAACCAAAACCGGCGCCGGTCAAAGGCATACGTTGGCAGCTCGACGAACCCGGCGCCGTCCAGCGCGCCACGCCAACGCACGCTCACTCCCGCGACGAACGCGGTCGCGGCCGAAGTCAGGAATCTGTCGAGTCCGCCGTCATCGCGGCCCAGGGTGGGGATGACTGTGGCCTCGGCGGCCTCGGCACCACTGCTGAGATGGTCATTGGCGGTGTCCTCGATGCCCGCGACCAGAGCCGGGTGGGGACTGGATTCGATGAACGTCCGGTATCCATGCTCGCAGGCACTGCGCACCGCCTGGTCGAACTGCACGGTCTGCCGGATGTTGCGATACCAGTAGTCTGCGTCCAATCCGGCTGTGTCCAAGCGGCTTCCGGTCACCGTGGAAAAGAACGCGATGCGCGAGGAGCGCGGCTCGATACCGGACAGCACCTCCGCGAGATCCGAGCGTATCGCCTCGACTTCAACCGAATGCGAGGCGTAGTCCACGTCGATCCGCCGGGTCCGCAGCTCGAGGTCGGCGCAGAAGCCGACGAGCTCGTCGAGCGCAGCCACCTCGCCCGACACCACGACGGCCGACCGGCCGTTGACGGCGGCGATGCCGGCTCGATTGCCGTAGGGAGCCAACAACTCCCGGGCCCGTTCGGTGCTGCAGGCGATGGACAGCATCCCGCCGGGGCCGGCCAGCGACGTCAGCAGCTTGCTGCGCAACGTGACGACCCGGGCGGCGTCTTGTAACGACAGCGCACCGGCGACGTACGCGGCTGCGATCTCGCCCTGCGAATGGCCGATCACCGCATCCGGGTTCACCCCGACCGACTTCCACAGTTCGGCCAGCGACACCATCACGGCGAAGAGCACCGGCTGCACGACGTCGACCCGGTCCAGTCCCGGCGCATCGGGTGCGCCGCGCAGCACATCGATCAGCGACCAGTCGACGAATTCGGCGAAGGCCTCTTCGCATTCGCGGATCTGCTGTGCGAACACCGGTGCGCTATCCAGCAATTCGATGGCCATGCCCAGCCATTGGGAGCCCTGGCCGGGGAAGACGAACACGGTTTTGCCCGCGGGCGTCGCGGTGCCCCGGATGACCGATCCGGTGGGGTCGTCGTTGGCCAGCTCGTCCAGCCCGGCCAGCAGCCGGTCGCGGTCGCCGCCGATGACGACGGCGC
>NZ_LZMB01000576.1 GCF_001673555.1 Mycobacterium sp. 1165178.9
GGTCATAGGCCGCCACCCACGCCCACAGCTCGATCGGCTCAGGGGCCAATCCCCCAGAATCCAAGCCGAAGAAGGCCTCCAGGTCTTCCCGGATCTGCCGGCGGGAACGCCACTGCCGCGAGGCCGGCGGCGGCAACTTGGGCAGCACGTTGGCGCGCACCCAGGGCCCGGCGCGCTCGGGGTCGAATTCCGTGGATACCGCGTAGTACTCGCGGCCGTCTTCGGCGGCCACGCCGATTGAGATCAGCTCGATGGTGCGGCCGTCCTCGATGAATTCGGTGTCGTAGAAATACCGCACTTGGGAAGCCTAGACCGGCGCCGGAACGCCGCGAGCGCCGCCGGCCACCGGCTCAGGCCGCGGACTAGCGACTGATCAGGATAGGCCCGGTGGGCGCCGGCGCGGGGTGGACCTCCTGGTCGAGCGTGGCGTCGACCGTGCGGTCGTCGGGCAACCGCGGTGTGCCGGCGATAGCGCACTGCAAGTACAGCTTGGCCCGCACCACCGGGCGGCGCAGCGTCCGCTCGCGTTGCAGCGCGCGGCGCATCTTGTCCGGCTGCGTGGAATATCGCCAGCGCGCCCAGGGCGCGTGCGGGCGCGACAGCCGGATCGCGCCGATGACCAGCAAAACGACGAGGAACATGCCCAATAGGCCCGTCCACACCTTGCCCTTGAGCACCACCACGACGGCCAGCGGCAGCGTCAACGCCATCGCGCTGGCCACGACGGCCCGCAGCAACGTCGATTCGGCGTTGTGCCAGATCGGCAGGAAGAACATCAGTGGGTGCAGCCCCATGATCAACAGCCCCGCCACCGCCACCGCCGCGAACACCGCGTCCACCGAGGTCCGGCCGTCCTCGGACCAGTAGACATCCGACAGGTGCAGGATCAGCGCGTACTCGTCCAGGACCAGGGCGGCACCGATTCCGAAAAAGGTTGCCGCAATGGTGAATTCGGGTTCGTGGCCGTCAATCGACAGCGTGACCAGCGTCAAGCCGGACAGCAGGGTCAGCACAACCCCGAAGGTCACGTGGTGAATGTGCACTCCGCCGACGTGGACGTTGCGCGGATGCCACCACCGGGTGGGCCGGCCGTTGTCGGCGCGGTGCCGGATCAACCGCACGAACGTTCGCGTGACGAAAAACGTCAGGATGAAGGCGACCAGGCAGGACAGCAGCGGCAGGTGGCCGCGGTCGTAGACGTCGTGTGCGAACCATCGGGTCACCTCGGCCACGAACGAATGGAGCACTCTTGAAAGCTACGCCTGTCTGCGCCGGGCCGGTGGGACCCGCGCTGCACCAGGCGGGTCGGGGCCCGGGCACCCATTACGCTGTTGTGCGACATGAGTACACGGCAGGCGCCCGGCGTGGGCAATCGACCCGGGTGGGTGCTGTGGTGGTCGCTGGCTTGGCTGGTGGCCGCCGCGGGGCTGAGCTATGCGGCCTGGCAGCTGTTCGGACACACGCCCTATCGCATCGATATCGACGTCTATCAGATGGGCGCCCGGGCCTGGATGGACGGCCGCCCGTTATACCGCGGGGATGCGCTGTTCCACACACCGATCGTGAATCTGCCGTTCACCTATCCGCCGCTGGCGGCCATCGTGTTCTGCCCGTTCGCCTGGATGCACATGCCCACCGCCAGCGTCGCGATCACCGCCTTGACCCTGCTGCTGCTGGTCGTGTCGACCGCGATGGTGCTGGCGCGGTTGGACGTCTGGGGCACCTCGACGGTCCTGCCCGGCCCGGCCTGGCTGCGCCGGTTGTGGCTGGCCATCGTCGCCGCCGCGGCGTCGATCTGGCTGGAACCGATCAGCTCGAACTTCGCCTACGGCCAGATCAACGTCGTATTGATGACGCTGGTGATCGCCGACTGTCTGCCGCGGCGCACTCCGTGGCCGCGTGGTCTGCTGCTGGGCCTGGGCATGGCGTTGAAGCTGACCCCGGCCGTGTTCCTGCTCTATTTCCTGCTGCGACGGGACAACCGCGCGGCGCTGACCGCGCTGGCGTCTTTTGCGGGGGCGACGCTGATCGGTTTCGTCCTGGCCTGGAACGACTCGTGGGAGTACTGGACGCACACCGTGCATCACACGGACCGGATCGGTTCCGCGTCGTTGAACACCGACCAGAACATCGCCGGCGCCCTGGCCCGGCTGGCGCTTGCAGAGCAGGGACCGTACCTGCTCTGGGTGGCCGCATCGCTGCTGGTGCTCGCGATGACGGTCTGGGCGATGCGACGGGCGCTGCGCGCCGGCGAGCCCACTCTCGCGCTGGTGTGCGTCGCGCTGTTCGGGTTGGTGGTGTCGCCGGTGTCCTGGTCGCACCACTGGGTCTGGGTGCTGCCCACGCTGCTGGTGACCGGGATCGTGGGCTGGCGTCGCCGCAACGTCGCACTGATGGCGGTCTGCGCCATCGGGGTGGCGCTGATGCGCTGGTCGCCGATCGACCTGATGCCCAAGCATCACGAGGCCAGCGCGGCCTGGTGGCGTCAGCTGGCCGGGATGTCCTACGTGTGGTGGGCGCTGGCGGTCATCGTCACGGTCGGGGTAACCGTCACCGCCCGCGGGGTTGCGCGCGATGCGGCCCCGCAGCGGTTGACGCCGGTTACCGCGGCCGGCTAACCGGCGGCGGTCTCGGGAATCCGAACCGCCTCGCCGTCGGCCGCGTCGCCGTTACCGTCCTTTTTCAGGCTCGCCGCGTAGATGTCGACGTATTCCTGACCGGACAACCCCATCAACTCGTAGATCACCTCGTCGGTGACGGCCCGCTCGATGAAGCGGTTGCCTGCCAGCCCGTCGAACCGGGAGAAGTCCATCGGCTTGCCGAAGCGGACGGTGACCCGGCCGAACCGCAGCATGTTCGTCCCCGGCGGGTTGACGACGTTGGTGCCGATCATCGCGACCGGGATCACCGGAACACCGGTCTCGAGGGCCAACCGCGCCAGCCCCGTCTTGCCCTTGTACAGCCGCCCGTCCGGCGAGCGCGTGCCCTCGGGATACATGCCCAGCAACTTGCCCTGGCTCAGGACCTGCTGCGCGGTGTTCAGCGCTGCCTGGGCGCTGTCGGCGTCGGTGCGATCGATCGGCACCTGGCCAACGGCGGTGAAGAACCACCGCTGGAACCAGCCCTTCACACCGGTGCCGGTGAAATACTCCGACTTGGCCAGGAACGTGATGCGGCGCCGCACCACCAGCGGAAGGTAGAAGCTGTCCATCACCGCCAGGTGATTGCTGGCCAGTATCGCCGGCCCGGAACTCGGAACGTGTTCTAAGCCTTCAACTTTCGGCCGCCCGAGCAGTGACAGCAGCGGGCCGAGGAGCACGTACTTGAATAGCCAGTACCACATGGCTCTCCCTCTCGGCAACAGGCGCTGATGTTCTGCGCCAACTGTACCCATCCCCATCGGCAGGGACCACTGCGACGCAGCCGGCTCACTCCTCGAGCGTGACCGGGATGGGCTGATAACGGGTCCGCGACGTGGCCTCCTTGGCGTCACCCGGGGGGGCGGGCCCGCCGTCGGGCGGACCGTTCGGCGGTTCCGGTGTCGGCTTGGCGGACCGGTCGATGTCCTTGACGATGTCGCGGATCACCTCGAGCAGGGCGACGCTGTGGTCGGCGATCGCCGTGAGCAGCGGGTGCTGGTCGCCGGTTGCCAACGCGGCCAGCGCGCACACCGGGCACCAGATCTGCTGACACTTGCCGGTGCCGACGCCCGCGCCGGCCGTCAGCGCCGCCGCCGCGCGCACCGCGGGGTCGATGCCGTCCAGGATCGTCTGGGCGAGCCTGCGCAGTTCCGGACCGATGTCGGAATGAGCCCCACTCACTTAGGCCACACCTCCGGATCTGGTCGAAAACGCACCGTCAGCTCGCTACCCCGCAGATGTGCGTCCAGCACGGTGCACCGCCGGAGTACTGATGCCAACCTAACCCGTCGCCGCAATCCCCCGGCGCTGATGATCAGATCGTCATCGACGCGGCCCAATGTCAGGGCCGACGGATCGAGTTGAGGCAACGCCAGCCGCATTCGGTAGATGGACCCTAGCCCCGTCCCGGACTCGAGGTCCACGGTGGGCCGCAGCGGGCCGGGCGGCGCCGTCCCGCCCCGCCGCCGGGCGGCGTCGAGCAGCCCGCTCAGCGCCTTGGCACCGATCGGTTCGCCGGACAGGTGCGGAGTCATCACCAGCGACACCTCACCGATGGTGGCGTCGAGTTCGTCGAGCACACTCTGCTGCTCGACGATGCGCTCGGTATACCAGTAGAAGGCGGGGTGTTCGGGCAGGTTGCGGTACTCGTACGAGTCGTCTTGCAACAGAACCTGGTTGACGATCAGCTCTTCGACGCGCACCCCCATCAGGGCCAGTGAGCCCAGGGTTCGGGCGGCCTCGGCCGCGACTACCCGCTCGGGCGTCAGCACCAGGTGGGCGCGAACCAGATCGCCGTCGGTGAGCAACGTGCTGAGCGACTCCACGCTGGAACTGATCCGCTCCAGCAGTTCGACCACCGCCGCCGACCGGGCATCGTCGGCGCTGACCGACAGCCGGCGATGCCGCGGCCACGCCCGCTCGACATACAGCGCGAAGGTGGCGGGCAGCGTCAACATCCGCAGGGCATCGGCGGTCGACGCGCAGTCGACGACCACGCGGTCCCATTCTCCCGAGCGGGCCAGCTCGCCGACGGCGTGCAGGCCGAGCACTTCCTGGACCCCCGGTAGCGCCGAAAGCTCTTCGGGCGCAATGGTACCCAGCTCCGAATCGGGAAAGCGCCGGTCCACCGTGGCGATTACGTCATGCCACCGGGCCTCGAGCAGGGCCAGCGTGTCCAATGCCAGTGCGTCGAGGAACCCGCCGCCGGCTTCCGCTCGCCCGGTTTCCAGGTCGGCGAGCACGCGCACCGGTTCGCCCTGGCTCGGCGAGACGGCGACGCCCAGGACGTCACCCAGCGAGTGCGCCTGGTCGGTGGAGACCACAAGCACCCGCTGCCCGGCGCTTGCTGCACCGACGGCGGTGGCGCAAGCCAGGGTGGATTTCCCTACCCCGCCTTTGCCGACGAAAAGGCTGATCCGGGCCGGGGCAGGCGCAGCGGACTCACTCAGCCTCGACTCGTTTCTTTAGATCCTTCAGCGCGGTGTCGGTCAACCGGCGCTCAGCCTTGCGCTTGAGCAGACCGATCATCGGCATCGCCAGGTCAACGGACAGTTCGTAGGTGACTTCGGTGCCAGATCCTTTGGCCGCCAACCGATATGAGCCTTCAAGTGAACGCAGCAGAGAGCTCGACACCAGCGTCCAGCTCACGGATCGGCGGTCCTTGGGCCACTTGTAGGACATCACCATCGTGTCCTTGATCACCGTGGCGTCCATGACGATCCGCGCAACTTTGGGGTAGCCGTCGGCGTCCTTCTCCTGGACCTCGGCTTCCTTGTACTCCGAGATCCACTGCGGGTAGGAATCAATGTCCGCGATCACCTGCATGACGGTGCCCGGGTCGGCTTCGATGTAGATGGTTTGCGTCGTCTTCTCCGCCACCTGGTTGCTGCCCTCTCTCCCGCGAACGGATCGACCCCTCCGATGTGGGGGACCCCTCGGGTCTCGGTCCGACACCGTACTCTCTGCGCGGACCTGACCCGGCTAAACTACCGGAGAAACTCCGACCGGACGTGACCGTTCCAGTATCGCCTTGACCTCGAAGGCCATTTTCTTGCCCGCCACCCGACGGCGGTGCGTCATCTTCGCCAAGTTCATCCTGGCCAGCTGCCAGGCCGCCACCCCGGACGGCTCGGCGTGCAGGAAGTAGTGCAGCACGACACCGTCCAGCGACGGCTCCAGCCAGATCTCCATGGTCCCGGTCAGCGCGCCGGTGACCGCCCATCGGATGCCTTTTTCTCCGCGATCCTCGACGACCTGCAGCCGCAGGTCCGGCCACCAGCGGCGCCAGCTCGACCGATCGGCGACCGCGGCCCCGACCCGCGCCCCGTCGGCGGCGACGAACGTCTCATCCGCGATCTGGATGCTGTTCATGATCACAGCTTCACACACCGGCCCGCGGCGCCCTGCCGAGGGCGCTCGGGACGTCACGGCGGGCAATCGCGGGGCGGCCTGACCCACTCCGGCCGTGCTGGGTCAACGCGCGGATTAGGCTGGTCGGCAGCAACCCGGCTCCCGGGAATCTTCACGAGGTCAATCGAGGTCATAAGAGTGCGTGAGTACAGCGTCCCCGCCCGCTTTTCCGTCGGCGAACAGGACAACATCGCCGCAATGGTCTTCGAACACGAGCGCGATGACCCCAACTTCGTCATCTATCAGCGTCAAGTAGAGGGTGAGTGGACCGACGTCACCTGCGGTGAGGCAGCTGATCAGATCCGCTCCGCCGCACTTGGTTTGATCTCCCTGGGCGTGCAGGCCGGCGACCGGGTGTCCATCTTCTCGGCCACCCGCTACGAATGGGCGATCCTCGACCTGGCGATCCTGGCGGTGGGCGCGGTCACCGTGCCCATCTACGAGACATCGTCGGCCGAGCAGGTCCGCTGGGTGCTGCAGGACTCCGAGGCGGTGCTGGCGTTCGCCGAGACCGACGAGCACGCGGCGATGGTGACCGAGCTGACCGCCGAACTGCCGGCACTGCGCCGGGTGCTGCACATCGACGGTTCGGGTCCCAAGGCACTCGACCAGCTGGTGGAGGCAGGCGCATCGGTGGAACCGGCCGAGCTGACCGCGCGCCTCAAGGCGCTGCGGGCCAAGGACCCGGCGACACTCATCTACACCTCCGGCACTACCGGGCGGCCTAAGGGCTGCCAACTGACGCACTCGAATCTGCTGTACGAGACCCGCGGCGCCAAGGAGAGCCTGCCAACACTGCTCGACGAGGGACAGCGGCTGCTGGTCTTTTTGCCGCTGGCGCACGTGCTGGCCCGCTCACTGACGTTGTCCGCGTTCGCGAACAAGGTCACCGTCGGCTTCACCAGCGACATCAAGAACCTGGTGCCGCTGTTCGCGGTGTTCAAACCGACCGTGGTGGTGTCGGTGCCGCGGGTGTTCGAGAAGGTCTACAACACCGCCGAGCAGAACGCCTCCAACGACGGCAAGGGCCGCATCTTCGCGACGGCCGTGCAGACCGCCGTCGACTGGAGCGAGGCGCAGGACCGCGGCCGCCGCGGGCTCACGCTGCGCGCCAAGCACGCCTTGTTCGACCGGCTGGTGTACAACAAATTGCGCGCCGCGCTGGGCGGCGACTGCCACGCGGCCGTCTCCGGCGGAGCGCCGCTGGGCTCGCGGCTGGGGCACTTCTACCGCGGCGTGGGCCTGACCATCCACGAGGGCTACGGCCTGACCGAGACCAGCTCGGCGATCACCGTCAACCAGGTCGGCAACGTCAAGATCGGCACCGTCGGAACGTTGGTGCCCGGCAACAGCATGCGCATCGCCGACGACGGCGAGCTCTTGGTGCGCGGCGGCGTGGTGTTCAGCGGTTACTGGCGCAACGAGCAGGCCACCGAAGACGCCTTTACCGACGGCTGGTTCAGGACCGGCGATCTGGGCGCGCTCGACGAAGACGGCTTTCTGAAGATCACCGGGCGCAAGAAGGAGATCATCGTGACCGCCGGCGGCAAGAACGTCGCGCCGGCCGTCCTGGAGGACCGGCTGCGGGCGCATCCGTTGATCAGCCAGGCGATGGTCGTCGGGGACAACAAGCCATTCATCGGCGCGTTGATCACCATCGACCCGGAGGCGTTCGACGGCTGGAAGCAGCGCAACCAGAAGGGGGCCGGCACGTCTGTGAGCGATCTGACCACCGATCCCGACCTGGTCGCGGAGGTGGACGCGGCGATCAAGGACGCGAATCAGGCGGTGTCGCATGCGGAGTCGATTCGCAAATTCCGCATCCTGCCGGTCGACTTCACCGAGGACACCGGTGAACTGACGCCGACGATGAAGGTCAAGCGCAACGTGGTGGCCGAGAAGTTCGCCTCCGACATCGAGGCCATCTACGAGAAGGATTAGCCGTCCGGCGCCGCGCTGGGGGCGCCTCCCGCTTGCGGGGGACCCGCCGGCGTGAGGCGGGCGCACCGCCGATCAGCCGAGCAGCCTGCCCAACCGCTCCGCCAGGGTGTCCCAGCGCCATTGGGCCGTCACCCAGTCGCGTCCGGCCGCGCCCATAGCGGCGGCCCGGTCGCGGTCGGTCAGCAAGCCGGTGACGGCGTCGGCGATCTCGTTCACCTCGCGGCCGTCCACGACCAGCCCGGTCTTGTTGTGCTGCACCGTTTCCGGCGCTCCCCCGGACTTTCCGGCGATAACCGGCACGCCGGTCGCCGACGCCTCGAGGAATACGATGCCCAGTCCCTCGACGTCCAGCCCCGCGCCGCGGGTGCGGCACGGCATCGCGAACACATCGGCCAGCGCGTGGTGTGTGGGCAACTCGGCGGGTGGCACACCGCCGGTGAAGGTCACGTCGTCGGCCACCCCGCATTCGCGGGCCAGTTCGCGCAGCGAGTCCGCGTACGGACCACCCCCGACGATGACCAGGGCGGCGCCCTCGACACGTCGCCGGATCGACGGCATGGCTTTGATGAGCATGTCCTGACCTTTGCGCGGCACCAGCCGGGACACGCACACCACGGTCGGCCGCTCCCCCAGGCCGTAGCGGGCGCGCAGCTGCGCGCGGCCCGCCGGATCGGGCCTGAACCGATCGATGTCTACTCCGGGCGGCAGGTGTTCCAGCGAAGCCTTGGGGCCGAAGGCCGGCGCGAACCGGGAACGGGTGTAGCGGCTGACGAAGGTGACGACGTCGGTGTCGTCACCGATGCGGCGCAGCACCGAGCGCGCGACCGGGAGCATCGACCAGCCGACCTCGTGGCCGTGCGTGCTGGCCAGCACCTGGCTCGCCCCGGCGCCGCGGGCCCGCTGGGCCAGCAGCGCCAGCGGTGCGGCCGCGCCGAACCAGACGGTGTCGATGTCCTCCTCGGCGATCAGCCGCCGCATGCGGGTATCGACCGCCGGGCCAGGCAGCATCAGCGTGCCCGGGTGGCGCACCACCCGATATTTGGCCGCCTCGTCGTACGCCTCAGCGCCCTTCCATTGCGGCGCGTACACCGTTACCGAGTGCGACCCGGCGTCGACCAGCCGGCCGACGAACTCGCCGAGGTACGACTGGATGCCGCCCGGTCGGGGCGGAAAGTCGTTGGTTACCAGCAGGACCCGACTCACGTGCGTCAGGCTAGCTTGGCGACGACGCCGCGCGTGCACACGGTCTGAGCTGGGCCGCGGCCGCGAGCCACGCGGGCCGGCCTAGTGGGTCAGCCATTGTTGCCACCGCGTGAGCAGACCCGCCGGGCTGGTGCCCAGCACGTCTTGGCTGGCGGCGGCTATGTCGCTGTGCCGGATGCCGCAGGTGGTCAGGTAGAGGTCGCGCAACTTCGGCGGCCCGTAGGCGTCGGCGACGAATCGGGCGAACCACCAGGCGCGGTCGTAGGCCAGCGAACGCTGCGCTCCGGGCTCGTCCAGGTCGCTGTCAGTGGGCAGCTTCATGGGTAGCAAGGTGTCGGTCGGCACCGGCATGGGTGGGCGGGCGACGAAGTCGGCCACCCCCTCGGTGAGCCAGCGGGGCGCATCCGCGACGGTGTCGGTGCGGGCGGCGTAGTGAAAAAGCTCGTGGGCCAACACGATTCGCAACGATGCGGCGCTCATTGCGGCGGCGCCCGGCGCGAAGACGATCCGCTGGCCGACAGCAACCCGGCGAACGGGATCGACGCGGTCGGCGACCGTCACGGCCGCGATATCGGCCCACTGGGACGCCGGTCCCCCGCCGGCGGCGGCGCGAAATTCCTCGTCCGTTCCGGCCGCGACCACGGAGATCTCGCGGGGCCAGTCGATGCCCCAGAACGACTCCACCGCGGTGATCGCCGCCCCCATCTCCGCGGTTACCCGGGCCAGCAACCGGTCACTGGCGGGCCCGCCCAGGCCCGACAGCCGCACCGTGCGATCGCCGACGGTGACCGACTTCGTTGACGCACCGATCTGGCTGCGGGCGGGCATGACCAGCTGTGCGGGTCGGATCCGGCTCTCGCGCACGGCGTCGAACGGCACGGCCGCGACCACGAGGAGTTCGACGATGAATAGCCAAGCCAGCAGCAGCGGGAGCCGCCGGCGCGGTAGGAGGTGTCTAGTAACGACGAGCGTCGTAAATCGGGCCGCCGGCGCTCATCGGCGCTACCCGGACCGGCACGCCATAGGTGGACGAATGGATCATCATGCCGTCACCGATGTAGATGCCGGTGTGCGAGGCGTCGGAATAGAAGGTCAGCACGTCACCGGGCTGCAGATCCCCCATAGACACGGGCTGGCCGCCGTGGGCCAGCGCCTGGCTGGAGTGCGGCAACGAAATGCCGGCCTGCTGGAAGGCCCACATCACCAGCCCGGAGCAGTCGAATCCGCCGGGCGCCGAGCCTCCCCACACGTAGGGCGAACCGACCTGGGTCAGCGCGGCCTGCACGACGGTGGCGCGGTCGCCGCCGCCGACCCCCCCGGGTGCCATGCCAGGCATGCCGGGCATCCCGCCGCCGGGCGGGGCTTCACCCGGCGCCTGCCCAGGAGGCGCGCCCGGGGGCGCCGCTTCCGGCGCCGGGGCGCCGGGAGGCGGAGCAGGATTGGCCAGCGCGGTGCGCTGATCGGCGGTCAAAGAAAGGTATTGCGACTTGACGACGGCGATCTGCACCTGCAGTTGGCTCTGCTTGGACTGCAGGCTCGCCCTCACCGCGGCGGCCTGCTCGGCCGCGCTCTTGGCGTCGGCGGCCGACTTCGCGGACTCGCGCTCGGCCTTGGCGGCCTGCTCCCCCGCGATCCGGTAGCTCTTCATCTGGCTGGCCATCTGCGTGGCCATCACCCGCTGCACCGCCAGCTTGTCGATCAGGCCCTGCGGCGAGCCGGCGGTCAGGATGGCCTCCATGCCGTCCACGTGGCCGCCCATGTAGGTGGCGGCGGCCAGCTTGTTGACCGAATCCTGATACGACGACAGATGCGCCCTGGCCGCGTCGACCGCGGCCTGGTCGTCGGTGTGCTTCTTGTCCGCGGCGCGCTGCGCGGCCAGCTTGTCGTTGAGATCGAGCTGGGCGCTGTGCATGGCCTCGGTGGTCTGCTCGGCCTGGCGGGACAGCTCGTTGAGTTTTGCCGTGGCGTCTTCGGCCGGGTCGGCCCACGCGGATGCGGTCACGACGCCGAAGAAGAGCGCGAAGCCAGCTAGTGCCCCTATGGCCGAACGTGTCAGGACACGCGCAACCGGGTACCTAGAGTCAAGCCTCAAGATTTGCTTCCTTAAACGGCCATCGACGATTTAGATCGTCGAGCTGGTTTAGGTCTCAAACAGGTTACGAAACGATATCGGCGTTTGTCCAAAGCGAGCGGTTAAGAAATTAGAAAGAATTCTGTCATTTCTATGTGAATCGTTTCGCATGGCCCGAGGACCTTTGTGGGACAAGGCAATTAGGCTACACCAGATCCTCGATCCCGACGAATCGGGACAAGACGAAGTCGCGGCGCCAAGCCCACCTCGGCAAGAACCTCCAAAGCCGCCCGTTCATCCTGCAATAAAGTATCCGGGACCCCGAGTATCACGCTGACGACGCAGTCGCGGCAGCCGGGGCCGCGCACCGCGCACTCGTCGCAGTCGATCACCACCGGGGTCCCCGGCTCCGGCGGCGTCATCCCGATGTCGTTGGGTCCAGTTCCTGGTGCCATCGGATCGGTCCTCTCGCTCTGGCTTCGGCGAACATCACGCCGCACTGCCCGAACGGTAACCGCGGGCACCGACACGTATCCGTCCCCGCATTCCGCCTAGGCGCCCGGCGTGGGATCCCCCGGGTGTCGGTCGTCACCCTTAACGTCACCGCCGTGGCTTTCCGGGGTGCGACTCAGCTGAGCTTCGCCGACGTGGGGTCGCCGTTCACGCCCGACGAGCTCTCGCTGCGCGAAACGACCTTCGTCGTGGTCGACCTGGAGACCACCGGCGGACGCACCAAAGGCACCGACGGAACCGTTCCCGACGCGATCACCGAAATTGGGGCGGTCAAGGTGCGCGGCGGCGCGATGCTCGGCGAGTTCGCCACCCTGGTGGACCCGCAGCGCAGCATCCCGCCCCAGATCGTGCAGCTGACCGGCATCACCACCGCGATGGTCACCGACGCGCCGACCATCGACGCGGTGCTGCCGATGTTTCTGGAGTTCGCCGGGTTCGACCGCGGAGCCGTGCTGGTCGCCCACAACGCCGGGTTCGACGCCGGCTTCCTGCGCGCCGCCGCGCAGCAGTGCGACATCGCCTGGCCGCGGCCCCAGGTGTTGTGCACGGTCCGGCTGGCCCGCCGGGTGCTCAGCCGCGAGGAAGCCCCCAGCGTGCGGCTGGCCTCCCTGGCGCGGTTGTTCGCCGTGGCCACCCAACCCACCCACCGCGCCCTCGACGACGCGCGCGCGACCGTCGACGTGTTGCACGCCCTCATCGAGCGAGTGGGCAACCAGGGCGTGCACACCTACGCCGACCTGCGCGCCTACCTGCCGGACGTGACACCCACTCAGCGCCGCAAGCGGGTGCTCGCCGAGGGGCTGCCGCGCCGGCCCGGCGTGTATCTGTTCCGCGGGCCGTCGGGCGAGGTGCTCTACATCGGCACCGCGGTCGACCTGCGACGACGGGTCAATCAGTACTTCACCGGCGCCGATCCCCGGGGCCGCATGAAGGAGATGGTCGCGCTGGCCGGCGCGGTCGACCACGTCGAATGCGCCCACGCCCTGGAGGCCGGCGTGCGCGAACTGCGGCTGCTGGCCGCCCACGCCCCGCCGTACAACCGGCGGTCCAGGTTCCCGCAACGGTGGTGGTGGGTGGCACTGACGGAGGAGGCATTCCCCCGCCTGGCGGTGGTGCGGGCGCCGCGGCACGACCGCGCCGTCGGACCGTTCCGGGCCCGCGCCGACGCCGCCGACACGGCCGCCCTGATGGCCCGCTTCACCGGGTTGCGAACCTGCACCAACCGGCTGGGGCGCTCGGCGCTGCACGGGCCGCTGTGCGCCGAGGCGGAGGTGTCGCCGTGCCCGGCCGCGCGTGGCGTCACCGCCATTCAGTACGCCGCTGCCGTGGCGCGGGCCGCCGCATTGATCGACG
>NZ_LZMB01000577.1 GCF_001673555.1 Mycobacterium sp. 1165178.9
CGCGCCGCCGCACCCGGGGAACCCGGATCTACCGTCTGCCGACCGGATTCGGGGCGGTGTGGCGGGCCCGGCGCGGCTCGGCCCGGCGGGTGACGCTGATCCGCGACGAGACCGGGTCGGTGGTCGTCGGGCGGGCCTGCTGGCTGCCGCCGGACAACGCGCGCTGGATCCACGGCGAGGCGGTGGTCGACGACACGACCTTGTTCGACGGCGACGTCGCCGGCGTGTGGATCGAGCCGATGCTGGCCGCGCCGGGCCTGCGCGCGGCGGTCGCGGGCCGCGGTCGCGGCCGTCTCTGGCGCCGATGGGTGACCGGCCGCGCCGCCCAGCTGGGCAGCACGGGTGTCGCCGTGCTGCGCGACGGCGTTCCCGCGCCGCGCGCCGCCCGCCGCTCGTCGTTCTACCGCAACGTCGAGGGCTGGCTGCTGGTCGGCTAGTTTCGACCGGTGAGCTTCCCTGCCTCCCAGCACGAATCGGTACGGCCGAGCCCGATCTTTTTGGGCCTGATCGGGCTGACGGGTGTCGGCGCCGCGTTGGCCTGGTCGGCCGGGATCAGCACGCGGCCGCTGGCTTATGCCGGCGTGTTCATCTTCGTGATCGCCGGCTGGCTGGTGTCGCTGTGCCTGCACGAATTCGGGCACGCGGTGACCGCCTGGCGGTTCGGCGATCACGATGAAGCCGTGCGCGGCTACCTGACGCTGGACCCGCGCCGCTACGCCCATCCGGCGCTGTCGCTGCTGCTGCCGATGGTGGTCATCCTGCTGGGTGGGATCGGTCTGCCCGGCGCGGCGGTCTACGTGCGGACGTGGTTCATGACCCCCGCCCGGCGCACCATGGTCAGTCTGGCGGGCCCGGCGGCCAACCTCGTGCTGGCGGTGCTGCTGCTGGTGGCGACGCGGCTGTTCTTCGACCCGACCCACGTGGTGCTGTGGGCCGGGGTGGCCTTCCTGGCGTTCCTGCAGCTCACCGCCGTGCTGCTGAATCTGCTGCCCATTCCGGGCCTGGACGGATACGACGCGCTGGAACCGCATCTGAGTCCCCAGACCCAGCGGGCGCTGGCGCCGGCCAAGCAATGGGGCTTCGTCATCCTGCTGTTTCTGCTCCTGGCGCCGGTGCTCAACCAGTGGTTCTTCGGGCTCGTGTTGTCCTTGTTCGACCTGTCCGGCGTGCCGGATGTGCTGGTGGGCTGGGGTAACGCGCTGACCCGCTTCTGGAGCCGCTGGTTCTGAGCCTTGCCATATATGCGTTATTGCGCATATATTTCGCCCCATGGGCGCAGGCCACGACCACACCCCCGCCGGCACGGACGATGCTCGGCTGATCCCGCGCATGGTCGTGGCCGCGGCGATCCTGGCGGCGTTCTTCGTGGTCGAGCTGGTCACCTCGTTGCTGATCAACTCGATTGCGCTGCTGGCCGACGCCGGCCACATGCTGACCGACGTCGTCGCCGTCTTCATGGGACTGGCCGCCGTCAGCCTGGCGCGCCGCGGCAGCTCGTCGCCCGCGCGCACCTACGGCTGGCATCGCGCCGAGGTGTTCACGGCCGTCGCCAACGCCGGCCTGCTGATCGGCGTTGCGCTGTTCATCCTCTACGAGGCCATCCGGCGGCTCCGCGAAGCGCCCGCCGTGCCCGGCGTGCCGATGATCGTGGTCGCCCTGGCCGGGCTCGCCGCCAACTTCGTGGTCGCGCTGCTGTTGCGTTCCCACTCGTCGGGCAGCCTGGCGGTCAAGGGCGCGTACATGGAAGTCGTCGCCGACACCGTGGGCAGCCTGGGCGTCCTGATCGCCGGGGTGGTCACCGTGACCACGCACTGGCCCTACGCCGATGTGGTCGTGGCTGTGCTGGTGGCGCTCTGGGTGTTGCCCCGCGCCGTCGCGCTGGCCCGCGACGCGCTGCGGATCCTGTCCGAGTCTTCGCCGGCCCATATCGACGTCGAGGAACTGCGCGCCGCGCTCGGCGCCGTCGATGGGGTGACCGACGTGCACGACCTGCATGTGTGGACGCTCTCGCCCGGCAAGGACATGTGCACCGCACACCTGATCAGCGCGGGCGACTCCGCGCGGGTGCTGCATGACGCGCGCGCGGTGTTATCGGCTCGCGGACTCGAACACGCCACCGTCCAGATCGACTGCCCCGACGACACCGATTGTTCGGACAGCTGAGCGTTAAAGCCCAAGCGCCCTGCGCGCTTCGGGGTCGCAATCGTCGAGCAGGTCCAGGCAGCGCGAGTACTCGTCGGTTTCGCCGATCGTGTCGGCTGCGCGCGCCAGGGCCGCCACACACCGCAGGAAGCCCCGGTTGGGTTCGTGCGAGTAGGGCACCGGACCGAAGCCCTTCCAGCCGTTTCGCCGCAGCTGGTCCAGGCCGCGGTGGTAGCCGGTGCGGGCATAGGCGTACGCGGTGATGGCCCGCTCGTCGGCCAACGCCTGCTCGGCCAGCGTCGCCCAGGCCACCGAGGCCGTCGGATGCGCGGCGGCCACGATGCCGGGCTCCTCACCGGCGAGCAGTTCCGCCTCGGCATCGGTATCTCCGGGCAGCAGGATCGGGTCGGGTCCTAGCAGGTCTCCCATCGGCGGCATGGCTCTATTGTGCAGCTCGCCCCTTTTGCCCGCGTGACGCACCTCGGCCAACGCCGGAAGCCGGGCACTCGGTCGCTAAGCTCTGCAACTACCCGACGAAGCGGGAGGACAGTAGTACTCATGCCCAAACGATCCGATCCCGACCGCGGCGGTGCGCCGAAACGGCCCGGGTTCGACCCACGCGAGTCTCGCAGCGAACCGAGCGACGAGTGGGGGGCCGAGTCCGGCTTCGATACCGGAAACGACGCCACCGAGGGCGTCCCCCTGGTCCCCAGCGATCCCGACACCGAGACCGAGGTGATCAACCGGCCCGACCCGCAGAGCGGCGCCGAGGAGATACCGGACGGGCCGCAGCGCGAACGCCGCTTCACCGCGCCGGGCTTCGACGCCAAGGAAACCACGGTCATCGCCACCACGCCCGAGCCGGCCACGGAGGCCTTCGGGGCGCAGCCCGGACAGGACGGCACCGCGCAGTTCGGGGTACCGTCCAAAGCCGCTGTGCCGCAATCGATCCCACCCCGACTGGGCGCAAAGCTGCGCACTTCTAGGCAATTCAACTGGGGGTGGATACTGGCGCTGGTCGTGATCGTCCTGGCGCTGGCGGCGATCGCGATTCTGGGCACGGTGCTGCTCACCCGGGGCAAACACTCGAATGTCTCGCGGGAAGACCAGGTTCGGCAGACCATCCAGAACTTCGACGTCGCGATCCAGCGGGGCGATCTGACCACGCTGCGCACCATCACGTGCGGCACCACCCGCGACGGCTACGTCGATTACGACGAACACGCCTGGGACGAAACCTATCGGCGGGTGTCGGCGGCCAAGCAGTATCCGGTGATCGCCAGCATCGATCAGGTGGTGGTCAACGGCCAGCACGCCGAGGCGAACGTCACCACGTTCATGGCCTACGACCCGCAGCTGCGCTCCACCCGCAGCCTGGATCTGCAGTATCGCGACGACCAGTGGAAGGTTTGCCAGTCCGCCAGCTAGCTGCTGACCGACTTTCCGGCGCAGTGCAGGTCGGTGCAGGCCTGGACCACTCGCTCGGACATCGACGCCTCGGCCTTCTTCAGATAGCTGCGCGGGTCATAGACCTTCTTGACGCCGACCTCGCCGTCCACCTTGAGCACGCCGTCGTAGTTGCCGAACATGTGGCCGGCGATGGGCCGGGTGAACGCGTACTGCGTGTCGGTGTCGACGTTCATCTTCACCACGCCGTAGCGCAGCGACTCCTCGATCTCCGACGTCAGCGAACCGGAACCGCCGTGGAAGACGAAGTCGAACGGCTTGGCGTCGTCGGGCAGCCCCAGCTTGGCGGCCGCCACCTTCTGTCCCTGGGCCAGGATGTCGGGGCGGAGCTTGACGTTGCCGGGCTTGTAGACGCCGTGCACGTTGCCGAAGGTGGCGGCGAGCAGGTATTTGCCGTGCTCGCCGTGGCCCAGCGCGTCGATGGTCTTCTCGAAGTCGTCCGGTGATGTGTAGAGCTTGTCGTTGATCTCGTGGGCGACGCCGTCCTCCTCGCCACCCACGACGCCGATCTCGATCTCCAGGATGATCTTCGCGGCCGCCGCGTCCTTGAGTAGTTCCCGCGCGATTTGGAGGTTCTCGTCGATCGGCACGGCCGAACCGTCCCACATGTGCGACCCGAACAGCGGATCTTGGCCCGCGGCAACCCGTTCGGCCGAAATCGCCAGCAGCGGGCGGACATAGGTGTCCAGCTTGTCCTTCGGGCAGTGGTCGGTGTGCAGCGCGACGTTGATCGGGTATCTGTCCGCGATGCAGCGGGTGAACTCGGCCAGCGCCACCGCGCCGGCCACCATGTCCTTGACGCCCAGCCCGGACGCGAATTCGGCGCCGCCGGTGGAGAACTGGATGATCCCGTCGCTGCCCGCATCGGCGAAACCTTTGATCGCCGCGTTGACCGTCTCCGACGACGTGCAGTTGATCGCCGGGAAGGCATACGAGTGCTCCTTGGCGCGTCGCAGCATCTCGGCATAGACCTCGGGCGTGGCGATGGGCATAGACACCTCCTGACTGCTGGTCCTACCCAACCACGGATGCGTGGTCGGCAGCTACCCTGGCAAACCGGCCGCCGGCCGGGGGCGCGCGTTAGTCCGGGCTTGGTGCGGGGCGGGGTCATTTCGCCGGTATGTTGAGGGATCATGAGCACCGCCGTGACGGCCCTGCCCCACATCTTCGACCCGATGTACTGGTTGGGCGCCGATGGCGTCTTCGGGTCCGCGGTGCTGCCCGGCATCCTGATCATCGTCTTCATCGAGACCGGGCTGCTGTTCCCGCTGCTGCCCGGCGAATCGCTGCTGTTCACCGGCGGCCTGCTGGCCGCGCACCCGAATCCGCCGGCCAGCATCTGGGTGCTGGCCCCGGCCGTCGCCACCGTGGCGATACTGGGCGATCAGACGGGGTATTTCATCGGCCGTCGGATCGGCCCCGCGCTGTTCAAGAAGGAAGACTCCCGCTTCTTCAAGAAGCACTACGTGACCGAGTCGCACGCGTTCTTCGAGAAATACGGGCCCTGGGCGATCATCCTGGCCCGGTTCGCGCCGTTCGTGCGGACGTTCGTCCCGCCGGTCGCCGGGGTCTCCTACATGCGCTACCCGGTGTTTTTGGGCTTCGACATCGTCGGCGGCATCCTCTGGGGCGGTGGTGTCACGCTGGCGGGCTACTTCATGGGCAACGTGCCGTTCGTGCACCACAACCTGCAGAAAATCCTGTTGGCAATCCTCCTCGTCTCCCTGATGCCGGCGTTCATCGCCGCCTGGCGAAGCTATCGGGGGCGACGGCGCACGCAGAGCACAGGCGACCGGGAAGCCGAACGGCTGCCGGCGGCCGAGTAGCCGGCCGCCGCGATCGCGGGATCAGACCGCGACGGTGAAGTCGCAGCCCGTCTTGGCGCGAACTTCCTCCACCGTGACGCCGGGCTGCAGCTCGGTGAGCACCAGCCCCTGTCCCGGCTCGACGTCGAAAACGCACAGGTTGGTGATGATCATGTCGACCACGTTCTTACCGGTGAGCGGCAGCGTGCACTGGCTGAGGATCTTCGGGCTGCCGTCTTTGGCGGTGTGGTCCATCAGCACGATCACGCGCTTGACTCCTGACACCAAATCCATTGCGCCGCCTGGTCCTTTGACCATCTTGCCCGGCACCATCCAGTTGGCCAGGTCGCCGTTGTCCGCGACCTCCAGGGCGCCCAGGATGGACAGGTCGATGTGACCGCCCCGGATCATCGCGAAGGAGTCGGCGCTGGAGAAGAAGCTCGACCCGGGCAGGCTGGTGATGGTCTGCTTGCCCGCGTTGATGAGATCGGGGTCGACGGTGTCCTCGCTCGGGTAGGCGCCGATGCCGAGCAGGCCGTTCTCCGACTGCAGCGTGACCTTGATGCCCTCGGGGATGAAGTTCGCCACCAACGTCGGAATGCCGATGCCCAGGTTCACATAGAAGCCGTCACGCAATTCCTGGGCGGCGCGCTGGGCCATCCGCTCGCGGATCGGGCTGTCGTTTTTCAGCGCGGCGCCACCACTCGTGGTGCGGAACTCGATGCGCTTCTCGTAGCCGGTGCCCGCGATGATGCGGTCGACATAGATGCCGGGGGTGTGGATCAGGTCGGGGTCCAGCTCGCCGACCTCGACCAGCTCCTCCACCTCGGCCACCGTGATCGCGCCGCACGTGGCGATCATCGGGTTGAAGTTGCGTGCCGTCTTGCGGTAGACGAGGTTGCCGGCCGTGTCGCCCTTCCACGCCTTGACGATCGCCACGTCGGCCCGAATGCCTTCTTCCAGAACGTATTCGGTGCCGTCGAAGACCCTGGTGTCCTTGCCTTCGGCGAGATTGGTGCCGAAGGCCGTCCGGGTGTAGAAGCCCGGGATGCCCGCGCCGCCGGCGCGCAGCTTCTCCGCTAGCGTGCCCTGCGGCGTCAGCACCAGATCCAGCTCGCCGGCCAGCACCTGGCGCTCGAACTCCTTGTTCTCGCCGACGTAGGAGGCGATCACTTTGTTCACCTGCCGGCCCTTGAGCAGCAGTCCCATGCCGAAATCGTCTACGCCGGCGTTGTTTCCGACGATGGTGAGGTCCTTGATGCCGCTGTCGACCAGAGCCTGGATCAGCTTCTCGGGGATGCCACAAAGACCGAACCCGCCCGCGGCGATGGTGATGCCGTCCTTGAGCAGCCCGTGCAGGGCCGACTCCGCGTCGGGGTGGACCTTGTTACTCACCGGGGGCTCCTGTTGTTCGACTCGGCGGAGACGTTACATGCGGCCTCCATGAGCATCCACCCCGACAGCTGCACCGACAGGTCCCGTTCGGGTACCTCGGACGCCATCACCGCTCCCTCGACGAACTCCGCCGCTTTGCCGGCCGCCGTGGGCAGCTGCGCGTCGCGGTCCCAGAAGGGGCCGAACACCGGCAGCCCGTCCACCGTTTGCCGGTTGTCCCAGGCCGACTTCGCGCTGGCCAGCACGATCTGCCGGGCGGTGTCTCGGACCAGCGCGTCGTCGGCCGCCTCCCCCGGCAGCGCCGTGGCCACCAGCGCCAGGTACCGCGCGGTCACCCCGGCGAACAAGCCGCCGTCCCCGCCGCCGGCACCGGCCAGCACGCCCGCCGGTGCCATGTGTTCGCGCACGGCCGCGACCAGCCGGTGCACCCGGGCGGCGTGACGCTGCCTGATCTCGACCGCGGTCCGCGCGGCGAGTGCGGTCTCCAGCCCCAGCACCACGCCCTGGCAGTAGGTGTACTGCGCGCGCACCAGCGAACCGGCTTTGATGCCGTCGAACACCAGGTGCGTCTCCGGGTCGATCAATGTCTGGTCGATCCAATTGCCCATCTGCTCGGCACGTTGCAGATGGTCTCCGTAGCGGGCGAGGAAGATTCCGGCGGGTCCATTGGCCGGGGCATTGAAGAACTGGTCGGACTTGCGCCACGGAATGCCGCCGCCGTCCTCGGGCACCCAGGCCTTGAGGAATTGGGCGGCGAGCTTGGGCAGCGCGCGGCGGCGCTCGACGCCGGCGATCCGGGCGGCGCGCTCGAGCGCCAGCGCCAGCCAGGCCATGTCGTCGTAGTAGCTGTTGGTCCACGAGAAGTTGTTGCGCAGCCGGTGCGAGCGGACCTGCCGGTTGATCTCGGCGTGCCGGTGCGGCTGCGGATCGCGCTGCTGAGCGTCGATCAGGCAATCCAGCAGGTGGGCCTGCCACCAGTAGTGCCAGGTGCCGAACCAGCGGTCACGCCGCGTCGGCGGCCAGGCCACCACCCCCAGCTGAGTGGCGGGCAGCCCCCACAACCGCTTCAGATGTCGTTGCGTGACAGCGGCTTCGCAGCTGGCCGCGCGGTTGACCCAGAGCTGATCCATAGCTGTCGATCCTGCCCCATCGGGTTTCACCAGGCGCGGGACAGGTCAGCGTGCTGCTTGACCCAGGCATGCATGGCGATGCCGGCGGCGACGCCGGCGTTGATGCTGCGCGTCGAGCCGAACTGCGCGATCGACACCGTCAGCCCCGCGCCCGTGCGGGTGTCGTCGGTGATGCCTGGCCCCTCCTGGCCGAACACCAGCAGGCACTCGCGCGGCAGCGCGGCCTCCTCCAGGCGCGCCGCGCCCGGGATGTTGTCCACCGCGACCACGGTCAGCCCGGCGTCCGCCGCGAAGCTCAGCAAGTCGGCGGTGCTGTCGTGGTGGCACAACCGCTGATAGCGATCGGTCACCATGGCACCGCGTCGATTCCAGCGGCGCCGCCCCACGATGTGCACCGTGTGCACCGCGAAGGCGTTGGCGGTGCGCACCACCGAACCGATGTTGGCGTCGTGACCGAAGTTCTCGATCGCCACGTGCAGGGGATGCCGCCGCCGGTCGATGTCGGCGATGATCGCTTCCCGGGTCCAATACCGGTATGCGTCGACGACATTGCGAGTGTCGCCCTCGCGCAACAGGACTGGGTCATACCGCGGGTCGTCCGGCGGCTCGCCCGGCCACGGCCCGACGCCGGCCGGCGGTGTCGTCGCCCATTCGGTGGGGCCCGGCCCGCTCATCGCGGCGTCCACACGGCGGCGTGCGTGCCGTCGATGGCGAGCGTCGCGTAGAGCAACGCGTCGTTGATCTCGCCCTGGGTGCACAGCGACGCGTTGACGTGCACCGCGTCCAACGAGGCGTCGGGCAGGATCAGCACCGACGACCCGTAGGTCGCGCAGGCCGGGTTCAGGCCGGGGGCGGGCAGGGTCGGCGATGCCAGGAGCATCATCGGGCCACCGCGCTTGGCGGACTCGTCGCGATAGCGGGCCGCGACGGCGGTGGCTTCCAGTCCCAGCAGCATGTAGCCGTTGCCCGTGAATGCTCCTGGGTCGCCCAGCTGCATCTTGGTCACCGGGATGCCATCGGCCCGCCATGCCGACAGGCTGGCGGTCTTGACCGCCAAACCGCCGCTGTCGTTGGCGTTGGTGGGCAGCAGACCGACCGGGAAGGCGACCGGGTAGGCCGACGAGCTGTTCGGGATGCGGTCGCGCGGCGAGTAGCCGTAGACGCCGCGCACCTGGCTTCGATCCTTCAGCGGCCCAAGGCAAACCGTGCCCGTGAGCCGGTCACGCGGCGCCGAGAGCGGGGCGGGAATGTCACGCACACTGGTCTTCGCGGTGTCACAGCTGCCCAGACCGGCGACCTCCAAGGGGTGGGCCAGCGCACCGTAGAGACCAAAGCGGATGTCTTCGGGTATGACGCGCGGGTCCTTTGCCGCAGCCGGGCTGGCGTCGACGTCGACGAGCACGTAATCGCCGTCCCAGCGCAGGTTCGACACCGACATGTTCCAGCCGAGCAGGGCCAGCGATTCGCCGAGCCGCGCGCCCTGGGCGCCGTAGGGACGCACGGGTTGGCTGGACGACGAGCAGCCGGCCAGACACAGCGCCAAACAGGCCGCGATCGCAAAAAAGGTGCGCATGATTCAGCGACTCGAGGTGAAGCCGGGGCGCCTCTGCCACGTCCGCCCCACGTGGCACAGCGTTTCCTGCCGGTAGGAATGGACGAATTGCCCGCCTTTCAGCCACATCTCGGGCGGTCTCACGCCAAGAAGTTCTTGTCGCTGTGAGGCGGGCACAACGAACATCGCCCGCGCCAGCGACACCTGCGGCAAACGTGACAACTGGTGCCTTCGAAAGTCCACCCGCAACTAGCTCAGCCCCAGATCGGCGAGCCCGAGCACACTTCGATAGGGCAGCCCCTCGGCCTCGATGGCCTCGGCCGCACCCGTGGCGCGGTCCACCACGGTGGCCACCCCCACCACGTCCCCGCCGGCCTCCTGGACGGCGCGCACCGCGGTGAGCGCCGAGTTGCCGGTGGTGCTGGTGTCCTCGACGACCAGCACCCGCTTGCCGGAAACCTCTGAACCTTCGATAAGGCGTTGCAACCCATGGGTTTTCGCCGATTTACGCACGACGAAGGCGTCTATCGGGCGACCCGATGCGTGCATGACGGCGGTCGCCACCGGGTCGGCGCCGAGCGTCAGGCCGCCGACCACGTCGTAGTCCCAGTCGCTGGTCAGTTCGCGCATCAGCGCGCCGATCAGTGCCGAGGCGCGGTGGTGCAGCGTGGCGCGGCGCAGGTCGACGTAGTAGTCGGCCTCCTTGCCGGAGGAAAGCGTGACCCGCCCGTGCACCACCGATAGGCGGGACACGAGCTCCGCCAGCTCCTTGCGGTCAGGTCCGGCCACGACCGCTCCCGATTCGTTTGGTGACCGCCCGCATCAGGGTCCGCGGGATCAGGCGCTCGGCGGCGATGATCGCCTTGTACTGCAGGCCCGGAATGCTGATCACCTTGCCGCGGGCGATGTCGGCCAGGCTCTGGTTGACCACGTCGTCGACCTCGAGCCACATGAACGACGGCGACTTGGCCATGTCGATCCCGGCGCGGTCGTGGAATTCGGTGTGCACGTAGCCCGGACACACCGCGTGCACGGATACGCCGGTGCCCTGCAGGCCGACCGACAGGCCCTCGCTGAACGAGATCACCCAGGCCTTGGACGCCGAGTAGGTCGACCCGCGGCCGGGCACCAGCCCGGCGACGCTGGCGATGTTGATGACGGTGCCGGCCCCGGCTTCCAGCATGGCCGGCAGGGCCGCGCGGGTCAGGTGCATGACCGCGGTGACGTTGACGTCGAGCTGGGACTGCAGCACCGCGGGATCGCTGGACCAGAAGTCGCCGGAGGTGCCGAAGCCAGCGTTGTTCACCAGGACGCGCACTCCCCCGGCGGACAGCCGGTCGCACACCCGTTGCCGGCCCGCGGCGTCGGCCAGGTCGGCGGCCAGGATCTCGACGCTGCCGGAGTGTTCTTGCAGCTCGTCGGACAGCCGGGTCAAGCGGTCGACGTCGCGGGCGACCAGGACCACGTCGTAGCCGTCGCTGGCGTAGCGTCGCGCGAATCCGGCGCCGATTCCGGACGTAGGCCCGGTGATCAGGGCTACGGGGCGAGGCATGAGCGACATCCTAATGACGGCGGCCGCATAGGCCGCCGCGCGCCGTCAGCGCTGATAGTTGTTGGCCTGGTGGCCGTTGCGCGCGGGGGGCGGTGGGCGGCGGATGGTTTCCGAACGCCCATCGGAGGGAGGCTGGTCGCGCCGCACCGGCTCGGTGGCGCGACGACCGGGTGCAAGGTCGGGGCCTAGCAGCCCCGCCACGTCCTGCTGCGCGCGGCGGGGCGGCAGCTCGGCGCGGCCCGCAGGCGCCAACGGGCGGCTGGGAGAGGCATTGCGCGGACCCGACGGCGCCCCGGCCTCCTGCGAGGTCTCCTCGGGCAGCGGAGGCAGCACCCGCAGCAGGTCGTTGAACTGGCGCACGGTGCGCAGACCCTCGTCCCACTCGGTGCGGGTGCTGGTGATCGGCAGGGCGACCAGCGTCCAGTTCTGCTCGTTCCACATGATCTCGGCGCTGTCCGGTGCGGTGTGCGCGAAGGTGACCATGCGGCGGTCGCAGGCCCGCCGGGCGGCGTCCAGGTTGGTGGAGTAGACCATCCGCGGCCCGATCGCACCCAACAGCCAAATGTCGCTTTCCCGCGGCTCTTTGAGCCCCTTGAGTCGCAGGTCCACCACGACGTTGGTGCCCACCTTGCGATGCAGCGCGATGACGGTGGCGACCTCTTCCAGGTCGAAGATGTAGACGGCCTCGCCGCGGATCTGACCCAGCACCACGTTCTGGGCGGCGACGTCGCCGACCGTCGACATCACCCCGCGCTTCCAGCGCTTGAGGATGTCCGTGGATTCAGTCTCGTAGTCGAACCCGTGCGACCGCGCCCACGACTTGCGGCGCCTGCTGCGCCCCCGCCGCCGATCGATGTCGACGTACAGCAAGACCCCCGCGCCGACAAAGCACAGCGCGGAGAGCGTGAACCAGAGGGGGACCATCCAAAACAGGGTATCTGCTATTGGCCCAGAAGATAGAAGGCGACCAGGTCACAACCCAATCACAGCTGGCAATAGCCGCCTGTCGCCGGACCGCCGATGGTCCCCCTCCGGGGGTCAGCCCAGGATCAGCGAGTCGCCGTCGGGGCTGACGTTCACCGGAACGGTGTCGCCGTCGTGCACGTCGCCGGCCAACAGCAGCTTGGCCAGCTGGTCACCGATGGCCTGCTGCACCAGGCGGCGCAACGGCCGCGCGCCGTAGATCGGATCGAATCCGCGGTGCGCCAGCCACTGCTTGGCCGGCAGCGACACCTCCAGCGTGAGGCGGCGCTGAGCCAGCCGCTTCTGCAGTTGGGCCAGCTGGATGTCGACGATCTGCACCAGCTCACCGGGCTCCAGGCCGTGGAAGATGATCACGTCGTCGAGCCGGTTGATGAACTCGGGCTTGAACGCCGAGCGCACCGCGGCCATCACCTGCTCCTCGCTGCCACCCGACCCCAGGTTGGAGGTCAGGATCAGGATGGTGTTGCGGAAGTCGACGGTGCGGCCCTGCCCGTCGGTCAGGCGGCCCTCGTCGAGCACTTGCAGCAGCACGTCGAACACGTCCGGGTGGGCCTTTTCGATCTCGTCGAACAGGATGACGGTGTACGGGCGACGCCGCACCGCCTCGGTCAGCTGACCGCCCTGGTCGTAGCCGATGTAGCCGGGCGGTGCGCCGACCAGCCGGGCCACCGAATGCTTCTCGCCGTATTCGCTCATGTCGATGCGGACCATCGCGCGTTCGTCGTCGAACAGGAATTCCGCCAGCGCCTTGGCCAGCTCCGTCTTCCCGACGCCGGTGGGCCCGAGGAACATGAACGATCCGGTGGGCCGGTTGGGGTCGGCGACGCCGGCCCGGGAACGCCGCACGGCGTCCGAGACCGCCGTGACGGCCTTCTTCTGGCCGATGACGCGCCGGCCCAGTTCGTCCTCCATGCGCAGCAGCTTGGCGGTCTCACCCTCGAGCATTCGGCCGGCCGGGATGCCCGTCCACGCCGATACCACGTCGGCGATGTCGTCGGGACCGACCTCCTCCTTGAGCATCACGTTCTCGCGGGCCTGCGCCTGCGGCAGCGCGGCGTCCAGCTTCTTCTCGACCTCGGGGATGCGCCCGTAACGCAGTTCGGCCGCCTTGGCCAGGTCGCCGTCGCGTTCGGCGCGCTCGGACTCCCCGCGCAACGTGTCCAGCTGCTCCTTGAGCTCGCGCACGACGTCGATGGCGTTCTTCTCGTTCTGCCAACGGGTGGTGAGCTCGGACAGCTTCTCCTTCTGGTCGGCCAGCTCGGAGCGCAGTTTCTCCAGCCGCTCCTTGGACGCCTCGTCGGATTCCTTGGCCAGCGCCATCTCTTCGATCTCGAGCCGGCGCACCAACCGCTCGACCTCGTCGATCTCGACGGGCCGGGAGTCGATCTCCATCTTCAGCCGGCTGGCGGCCTCGTCGACCAGGTCGATGGCCTTGTCCGGTAGGAAGCGGGCGGTGATGTAGCGGTCGGACAGCGTCGCGGCGGCCACCAGGGCCGAGTCGGTGATGCGCACCCCGTGGTGTACCTCGTAGCGGTCCTTCAGCCCGCGCAGGATGCCGACGGTGTCCTCCACCGACGGCTCGCCCACCAGCACCTGCTGGAAGCGGCGCTCCAGAGCGGCGTCCTTCTCGATGTACTTGCGGTACTCGTCGAGTGTGGTGGCGCCGACCAGCCGCAGCTCGCCGCGGGCCAGCATCGGCTTGATCATGTTGCCGGCGTCCATCGCCCCCTCACCCGTCGCGCCCGCGCCGACGATGGTGTGCAGCTCGTCGATGAAGGTGATGATCTGTCCGGCGGAGTTCTTGATGTCGTCGAGGACGGCCTTGAGGCGCTCCTCGAACTCGCCGCGGTACTTCGCGCCGGCCACCATCGATCCCAGGTCCAGGCTGATGACGGTCTTGTCGCGCAGGCTCTCGGGCACATCGCCCGCGACGATGCGCTGGGCCAGGCCTTCGACGATCGCGGTCTTGCCGACACCGGGCTCACCGATCAGCACCGGGTTGTTCTTGGTGCGACGGGACAGGACCTGCACGACACGGCGAATCTCGTTGTCCCGCCCGATGACCGGGTCGAGTTTGCCTTCCCGGGCCCGCTCGGTGAGGTCGGTCGAGTACTTCTCCAGCGCCTGATAGGTGGCCTCCGGCTCCGGGCTGGTGACCCGCCCACTGCCGCGCACCTTGACGAATCCGTCGCGCAACGCCTGGGGCGAGGCGCCGTGGCCGGTCAGCAGCTTGGCGACGTCGGAGTCGCCGGTGGCCAGCCCCACCAGCAGGTGCTCGGTCGAGACGTATTCGTCGTTCATCTCGGTGGCCAGCTGCTGCGCGGTGGTGACGGCAGCCAGCGACTCGCGCGACAGTTGCGGTTGCGAGCTGGCGCCACTGGCCTGCGGCAGCTGGTCGAGGATGCGCTGTGTTTCGGCCCGGATAGTGGCGGGCTCGACGCCGACCGCCTCCAGTAGCGGCGCGGCGATCCCGTCCGCCTGCGTCAGCAGGGCCATCAGCAGGTGCGCGGGCCGGATCTCGGGGTTGCCGGCGGACGAGGCCGCCTGCAGCGCCGAGGTCAGCGCCGCTTGAGTCTTGGTGGTCGGGTTGAAAGAGTCCACGACACCTCCGTTCGGTAGTACGAAATGCTTGTCCGCTTGTTCAACGCCGTCAATGTTGAGTCTGTTCCGCTCAACTCTACCGAGTTTTGGACGGCATGGTCTCCGGGGTACCCCCGTATCGATGACGCAGACGACGCAGCACCCCGACCAGGCCGGCGCCGAGCCCGCCGGAACTCCGCGCCGCGTGCCGCGGGCCTTCTGGCTCGTCGCGGTTGCCGCCGGACTCGCGCTCGCGGGCCTGGTAATGGTCGGATTGCACACCGATCTCGGCGGCGGTAGCCCGTCGACCACCGTCCCGCAAGCCGGCACCCTGCAGGTCAGCGGGACGGGCACGACGAAGACGATCCCGTGTCACGCCGGCTACCTGTCGGTGAGCGGAAAGAACAACACCGTCACCCTCACCGGGCACTGCACCAGCGTCAGCGTTTCCGGCAGCGGCAACCACGTCGCGGTCGACAGCACCGATGCGGTGAGCGCGTCGGGGACCGGCAACGTCGTTCTGTACCACTGGGGTTCGCCCAAGGTCGACAACGTCGGGGCGACCAACATCGTCCGACAGGGCTGAGTCATCGGCGCCGAGCCTAGAATCGGGGCCCGTGGGCCTGGAGGATGTCGACGCACTGCGGATGCTGCACGATGCCTTCGCATCCGAGGGTTCGGGGTCGGTCGGGGACTCCGGTGAGCTCGTCCACCGCTTCTACAACCATTGGTTCGCCCTCGACGGTTCGGTACGCGACCTGTTTCCGCCCGAAATGGCCGCCCAGCGGCGGGCTTTCGGCCACGCGCTGCACTGGGTGTACGGCGAGCTGGTCGCGCGGCGCACGCAGGAGCCCGTGGCGTTCCTGGCTCAACTCGGCCGCGATCACCGCAAATACGGTGTGCTGCCCCCGCATTACGAGACGCTGCGGCGGGCGTTGCTGATAACGCTGCGCGACCACGTGGGTGCGGCCTGGACCGGCGCCCTCGACGAGGCGGCCGTGCAGTCGCTCAACCTGATCACCGGGGTGATGAGCGGCGCCGCGGACGCCGAGGAGGGGCCCGCCTGGTGGGAGGGCACCGTGATCGAGCACCTGCGGGTGTCGCGGGACCTGGCCGTCGTCCGCCTACAGCTCGATCAGCCGATGCACTATCACCCGGGCCAGTACGTCAACGCCCACGTGCCCCAATGCCCGCATCGCTGGCGGTATTTGAGTCCCGCGATCCCGGCCGACCCGGGCGGCGGGATCGAGTTTCACGTCCGCCTGGTCCCCGGCGGCTTGGTCAGCACCGCGATCGTCAACGAAACGCGCGGCGGCGACCGGTGGCGGCTGTCCAGCCCGCACGGCGGCCTACGGGTCGACCGCGACGGGGAGGACGTGCTGATGGTGGCCGGCAGCACGGGCCTGGCGCCGCTGCGGGCGCTGATCATGGACCTGTCGCGGTTCGCGGTCAACCCGCGGATACATCTCTTCTTCGGCGCCCGATACCGCTGCGAACTCTACGATCTGCCGACCCTGTGGCAGATCGCCTCCCACAATCCGTGGCTGTCGGTATCGCCGGTCTCGGAGTACAACAGCGACCCGTCGTGGGCCGCAGACTATCCCGACGTCACACCGCCGCGTGGCCTGCACGTGCACCAGATCGGGCGGCTGCCCGACGTCGTGACGAAGTACGGGGGCTGGGGCGATCGACAGATCCTGGTGTGCGGCGGACCGGCGATGGTCAACGCGACCAAGGCCGCCCTGATCGCCAAAGGCGCTCCGCCCGAACACATTCAGCATGACCCGCTATGGAGGTAGCCATGCACGTCGTCACCCTGCGCGATCCCTCGGCGCCGGTGGTTGCGCAGTTCGTTCCCGAGGCGGGGATGATCGGCACGTCGCTACGCGACGACGGCGTCGAGCTGCTGGGTCAGCGCCGCGGTCTGGACGCCTACATCTGGAACGGCAAGACGATGGGGATCCCGATTCTGTATCCGTGGGCGAATCGGTTGGGCGAGAACACCTATACCGCGCAGGACATCACCGTGACCTTGATGCCGGGAGAAAACGGTGTGCGCGCCGACCCCAATGGGCTACCCATTCACGGCGTCTTGGCCGCCTACCCCGGGTGGCGGGTGACGGCCCAGGCCGCCGACGAGCTGACCGCCGAACTGGATTTCGGTGCCGATCCCCGGTTACTGGCCAGCTTCCCGTACCCGCATGTGCTGGCGATCACGGCGCGGCTGAGCGACCGGACGCTGACGGTCCGGACCACGGTCACCGCGACGGGCGACCGCGCGGTGCCGCTGTGTTTCGGGTTTCATCCATACCTGCAGTTGCCCGACGCGCCACGAGCCGACTGGGTCATCGAGACACCCCCGTTGCGGCATCTGGCCCTCGACGGCAAGGGACTGCCGACGGGCGACTCGGAGCCGCAGGCGGCGCACGAAGAGGCGTTGTGCGACAAGGCTTTCGACGACGCCTACGACCAGGTGGCCGAGGGCTCGGTGTTCGCGGTATCCGGCGGCGGACGTCGCATCGAGGTCCATTTCGAACGGGGCTATCCGGCGGCGCAGATCTTCGCGCCGCCGGCCGAGGACCCCGCGAAGACGATCGTGTGCTTCGAGCCCATGACCGCGCCCACCGACGCGCTGCGCCGGGGCGGCTACCGCTGCGCGCGCCCGGGCGACCCGGCGGTCACCCAGTTTTCGATCCGCGTGTGATCTCGGTGACCACTTGGGTCAGTGCGGTCGGTGGTCACTAGGTGAATGCGAAAAGCGCCAGCAGATGCGCTAGCGCTTTCGTGAACTTTGCATGCCTCCGGAGACGGGAACCGTTGGGGCGACGGTGGAACCGAGCGAGAGCTAGCGGCCCCGGCGCGGCTGCCACACCACCAGCGCGGTGCTCTTGGGCACCACCGCCACGTCGCGACGCTGGCTAACCCGCGTCTGCGCCAGCTCCTCGGTCAACTCCTTGACCCGGGCCTGCAGCGCCTCGACCTGATTGGTCAGCTCGATGATCCGCTTGATGCCCGCGAGGTTGACGCCCTCGTCCTGCGAGAGCCGCTGCACCTCGCGCAGCAGGTCGACATCGTGCTCCGAATACCGCCGTCCCCCACCGGAAGTCCGGCGCGGGCTGACCAGGCCGAGGCGGTCGTAGGTGCGCAGCGTCTGGGCGTGCATGCCGGCCAACTCGGCGGCCACCGAGATCAGGAAGGTCCGGGCGTCCTCTTTTCTGGAATTGCTCGAGCCCTTGGCCATCAGCGATTACCTGCCCATCCCGCCCGGGGGTCGAAGCCGCTGGCGCGCTCGGCGGCGGCGTACGCCTCCAGCGCCTCCTGGGCGGCCCCCTCCAAATTCGGTGGCACGGCGACCTTTACGGTCACCAGCAGGTCGCCGTTGCCGCCGCTGCGCTTGGGAACGCCGCGCCCGCGCACCCGCAGGATGCGGCCGTCGGCGGTGCCCTTGGGCACCCGGACACCGACCTTGCCGTCCAGGGTGGGCACCGAAATGGTTGAGCCCAAGGCTAACTCGGTGAAGCTGACCGGGACCGTCACGGTGAGGTCATCGCCGTCGCGGCCGAACACCTTGTCCGGGCGCACATGCACCGTCACATACAGGTCACCCGAGGGCGCACCGCGCAACCCCGCCTCGCCCTGGCCGGGCAGCCGGATGCGCTGTCCGTCCTCGACGCCGGGCGGAATCCGCACGTTGATGGTGCGGGTCCGGGTGGTGACGCCGGTGCCCTTGCACTCGTCGCAGGGGTGCTCGATGATCGAGCCGCTGCCCCGGCAATCGGTGCAGGGCTCGGAGAATCCGAACGCGCCTTGGTTGCGGTTGATCACGCCGGAGCCGTTGCAGGTGGGACACACCTTCGGGCTGGTGCCCGGCCGCGCGCCACTGCCGTGGCAGTTGGTGCACGGCGCCGGGCTGGTCAGCCGCAGCGGCATCGCCACGCCCTTGGCGGCCTCGACGAAATCCAGCTGGGTTTCGGTCTCGAGGTCGTTGCCGCGGCGGGGCCGGCTGGGCCGGGCGCCCGAACCGCGTCCGAACAGCCCGCCGAACAGGTCACCGATGTTGGTGCCGCCGCTTCGGCCGGCCGCGTCGAACAAATCGTTGAGGTTGAACTCGGCGCCGTCACCGCCGACGTTGAAGCCCCCGAACCCGCCGCTGTCGAACCGGCGCCCGCCGAATCCGCCGCCCGCGAACAGCCTTCGGGTTTCGTCGTATTCCTTGCGCTTGGCCGGGTCCGACAAGACGTTGTGCGCCTCGGAGACCGCTTTGAATCGTTCGCCGGCGGCGGGGTTGTCGGGGTTGGCGTCCGGGTGCAGATCGCGTGCCAACTTGCGATAGGCGCGCTTGATCTCTTCGGGGCTGGCGTCAGAGGAGACGCCCAGCTCCTTATAGAAGTCCTTTTCGACCCATTCACGCTGGGCCATGTCGCGTCACCTCCTCACCTTTCTTTGTTGTGCTGATTGTGTGGTCTAGTCACCGGATGTGCCGGCGTTATCGTCCGATTCGGCCGGCTCGGTTTCCCCAGCCGCCGCGGCGGACTCACCGGTGGCAGCGGCGGTGTCGCCCTCGTCGGCGACTGTGTCGACGACGCCGACCAAAGCGTGGCGCAGCACCTGATCGCCCAGTTTGTAGCCCTGTCGCATGACAGTGCCGATCACCGGTCGGGAGCCATCGCCTTCGTGCTGGACGGCTTCGTGCAGCACGGGGTCGAAGTCCTCGCCCTCCTCGCCGAACGCCGACAGGCCGAGGCCGGTCAGCGCGCTTTCCAACTTGTCGGCCACCGACTTCAGCGGTCCGGACTCCAGATCGCCGTGCTTACGCGCCCGGTCGAGATCGTCCAGCACGCCCAGCAATTGGTTGACGACGGCGGCCTTGGCCCGGTCCGCCGCGGCCTGCTGGTCGCGCAGCGCCCGCTTGCGGTAGTTGGCGAAGTCGGCCTGTACGCGTTGCAAATCGGCGGTGAGCTCGGCGACTTTGCCCTCGGCCTGACCCGCCGACTCGGCGGGCGGCGCCCCTCCCGGCGCGTTGCCGGGAGGGACCTGCCGTACTTCACCGGTCTCGGGATCGATTCGCCGCTTGTCGGTGACTGTCACCTGTTCGGATGGGTTGCTTTCTGTCACTTGGACTCCCGGTCATCGTCGACCACCTCCGCGTCCACGACGTCGTCGGCGGAGCCAGACCCGTCGCCGGCCGCACCGCCACCGGCCTGCTCGCCGGCGGCCTGGGTGGCCTCGTAGATCGCCTGTCCGAGCGCCTGCGATTCCTGGCCCAGCTTCTCCATCGCCGCCTTGATCGCGGTGATGTCGGTGCCGCCCAGGGCCGTCTTGGCCTCGGCGATCGCGGCGTCGACCTTGGACAGCGTGTCCTCGGGGACCTTCGAGCCGCCCTCGGCTTCACGCTGATCCTTGACGAATTTCTCCGTCTGGTAGACCAGCGATTCGGCCTGGTTGCGGACGTCGGCCTCTTCGCGACGCTGACGGTCTTCCTCGGCGTGCGCCTCGGCGTCCTTGATCATCCGGTCGATCTCCTCCTTGGACAGGCCGGAGCCCTCCTGGATTTTGATCGTGTTCTCCTTGCCGGTGCCCTTGTCCTTGGCCGTGACGTGCACGATGCCGTTGGCGTCGATGTCGAACGTGACCTCGATCTGCGGGACGCCGCGCGGAGCCGGCGGGATGCCGGTCAACTCGAAGGAGCCGAGCAGCTTGTTGTGCGAAGCGATTTCGCGCTCACCCTGATAGACCTGGATCTGCACCGACGGCTGATTGTCGTCGGCCGTGGTGAAGGTTTCCGACCGCTTGGTGGGGATGGTGGTGTTGCGCTCGATGAGCTTGGTCATCACGCCACCCTTGGTCTCGATACCCAGGCTCAGCGGCGTGACATCAAGCAGCAGAACGTCTTTCACTTCACCCTTCAGCACACCGGCCTGCAGGGCGGCGCCCACGGCAACAACCTCGTCGGGGTTGACGCCCTTGTTGGGCTCCTTGCCACCGGTGAGCTCTTTGACCAGCTCGGTCACCGCGGGCATGCGGGTGGAACCACCCACCAGGACCACGTGGTCGATCTCGGAGACCGAGATGCCGGCGTCCTTGATCACGGACTGGAACGGCTTGCGGGTGCGGTCCAGTAGATCCTGCGTGATGCGCTGGAACTCGGCGCGGGTCAGCTGCTCGTCGAGGAACAGCGGGTTCTTGTCCGCGTCGACGGTGATGTAGGGCAGGTTGATCGAGGTGCTCTGCGAACTCGAGAGCTCGATCTTGGCCTTCTCGGCGGCCTCACGCAGCCGCTGCATCGCCATCTTGTCCTTGGTCAGGTCGATTCCGCTGGTGCCCTTGAACTTGTCGACCAGCCACTCGACGACGCGGTCATCCCAGTCGTCCCCACCGAGGTGGTTGTCACCACTGGTGGCGCGGACCTCGACCACGCCCTCGCCGATCTCCAGCAGCGAGACGTCGAAGGTACCGCCGCCGAGGTCGAAGACCAGGATGGTCTGTTCCTTCTCGCCCTTGTCCAGGCCGTAGGCCAGCGCGGCCGCGGTCGGCTCGTTGACGATGCGCAGGACGTTGAGGCCGGCGATCTGGCCGGCTTCCTTGGTCGCCTGCCGCTGGGCGTCGTTGAAGTACGCCGGCACGGTGACGACGGCGTCGGTGACGTCCTCGCCCAGGTAGGCCTCGGCGTCGCGCTTCAGCTTCATCAGCACGCGGGCGCTGATCTCCTGAGCGGTGTATTTCTTGTCGTCGATCTCGACGGACCAGTCGGTGCCCATGTGCCGCTTGACCGAACGGATGGTGCGGTCGACGTTGGTGACCGCCTGGTTCTTGGCGGGTTGGCCAACGAGCACCTCGCCGTTGCGCGCGAAGGCGACGATGGACGGCGTCGTCCGCGAGCCCTCTGAGTTAGCGACGACGACAGGGTCGCCACCCTCGAGAACTGCGACGACGGAGTTGGTGGTCCCGAGGTCGATACCGACCGCACGAGCCATAGTGATTCCTCCTGAATATGTAGAGCTTGTTTGGTGCCACTATGCTGAGTGAACCCCGCTCAAGCCTGCCCGTGGGCAGGTAGGCTGTCAACCCAGCATTGAGTGTGGTTCGCTCAACTTGTCGTACATGTTAACGGCGGCCGGCCCCACCTTGTTCCCGGGGTGGCCAACTATTCGCCGGCAACCCGCGCGGCGGGAAATGGCAGGGAGCGCCGGGGACGCGGCGTCCGAAGTCGCATTCTGGCGGCGCCCCTGCGGCCAATGCACACTCGTGTGACGGCCGCGCGCCGATCGCGGCTACCAAGCGCCGGAGGGGTACCGATTAATGCGCACCATTGCCCTGGAAGAGCATTACGCCACAACCGAATTCCTGCGCGGCCCGGGCACCTGGCTGGCGTCGCGGCCCGGAATCGTGGAACCGGCCAGCGATCTCGGCGACGGCCGCATCGCGGCGATGGACGAGGCCGGGGTGGACCTGGCGGTGCTGTCGCTGGCCGCGCCCGGGGTGGAGCAGCTGGATCCGGACGAAGCGGTTCGGCTGGCCCGCGACTGCAACGACCAGCTCGCCGCCGCGGTGCAGCGGTATCCGGATCGCCTGGCGGGTTTCGCCACGGTGCCCATCAGCGCCCCCGACCAGGCGGCCGAGGAACTCGAGCGGGCGGTGCGCGGGCTCGGCTTTCCTGGCGCGGTGATCAACGGACACAGCCAAGGCCGCTACCTGGACGACCCGTTCTTCGAGCCCGTCCTGGCCTGCGCGGCCGCCCTGCAGGCGCCGATCTA
The DNA here is from genome assembly GCF_001673555.1 of Mycobacterium sp. 1165178.9. Lineage (GTDB taxonomy): Bacteria > Actinomycetota > Actinomycetes > Mycobacteriales > Mycobacteriaceae > Mycobacterium. The sequence continues at coordinate 22,362 of NZ_LZMB01000577.1, forward strand.
CCTGCATCCGACCATCCCACCGGCGGGCGTCATCGAGTCCAGCTACGCCGGCTTCGCCGAGCCGGTCACGTTCGCGCTGGCCACGGTCGGCTGGGGGTGGCATATCAACACCGCCACGCATGCACTGCGCATGATTCTCGGCGGGGTGTTCGATCGTCACCCGTCGCTGCAGATGATCATCGGGCATATGGGCGAGGCGACGTCGTTCATGCTGCCGCGCTTCGACGCCACGCTGACACCGGATCTGACCGGTCTGCGACGCCCGGTCAGTTCCTATCTGCGGGAGAACTTTCACTACACGTTCGCCAACTTCAACGACCACGCGACATACGCGAACCTGGTGGCGCACATTGGGATCGACCGGGTGGCCTTCTCCGCCGATTATCCGTTCGGGTCGATGGTCGCCGCCCGCAACTTTCTCGACGGCCTGCCGCTGTCCGACGACGAGCGGGCCGCCATCGGCCACCGCAACGCCGAAAAGCTGTTAGGGCTGTAGCCGTCCGCGCGTGTGGCCCGAGGGGCCGGTCACGCGGTGGTAAACCTGGGCCATCGGCTCTGTATCGATAGCCGCGCCGGGGCAGCGACTTTCGCCTCTCGGTGCGTAACCTGAGTGCCGCTATTCGAATCGTCTGGGGAGCGGCGGGTGCGGTTTTCGGAGAATGCTCGGCGAAGGCTGGCCGGTGGTTCG
>NZ_LZMB01000578.1 GCF_001673555.1 Mycobacterium sp. 1165178.9
GCCGGCGGGTACCGGCCGTAGCCAGCCGTCGAGCACAAAGAAGCCGAGGTGAGCCAGCGGCACGCCGATCGGGCTGGCGTTTCGCTCGACATCGCCGCTGAGGATCTCCCTGAACGAGGCGTGCACCGTCGTCTCGGTCGTGCCATACATGTTGATCAAGCGCGGCGAAACCGGGTGATTGTCCAGCCAGGTCGCGAGGCGCTGGGGCTCGAGCGCTTCACCGGCGAATATCACGGTGGAGAGCTCGAGGTGATCTGCGAGCTCGGGTGCGAGCGCATCGGCGGCCTGCAGCGCATAAAACGCCGACGGCGTCTGACTCAACACACTGACCCGCTCAGCAACCAGCAGCGCGTGGAAATCCTCTGGAGCGCGGGCCACCGACTCGGGCACGATCACCAACCGGCCACCATGCAGCAGCGCGCCCCAGATCTCACATACCGAGACGTCAAAGGCCAGCGAATGCCACTGCGACCACGCCCGCCCGGCCAGCTCGAGCCTGTGGCTCATGGACGCCAACAACTGGATCACGTTGTGGTGGGTGATCGCCACGCCCTTGGGGACACCGGTAGTGCCCGAGGTGTAGATCAAATAAGCGACATCATCGGCCGGCTGCTCCGGCAACGCCGTGCCGGGTTGAGCACCGATGCCGGCATCGTTGACATCGACGAGCAGGACGTCATGCCCATCCAGCCGGTCGATCAATGCGCTGGTGGTGACCGCGGCCACAGGGGCGGCATCGCCGAGCACGAACTCCATGCGCGCCGCCGGCACCGCCGGATCAATCGGCACATACGCCGCGCCGGTTTTGAGCACCGCCAGGATGGCCACGATCGCGTCGGCCGAACGGGTCAATAACAATGCCACCCGCTGCCCCGGTCCTGCACCGTGACCGATCAACAAGTGCGCCAACCGGTTTGATGCTTCATCAAGCTCGCGATAGGTCATCGACTGGCCAGCGAAACTGAGCGC